>JAQXAF010000092.1 GCA_029253085.1 Luminiphilus sp.
AATGAACAAATAGGAGAACAACCCATGAATGAACTCCATTTCCTCGGCTACTATTTCCACGTGCTGGCCGGCATTGTCTGGATTGGTATGTTGTATTACTTCAATTTTGTTCAGACCGAGTACTTCAAAGAGGCAGAGGCGAGTGCCAAGGCCGATGCGATGGCAAAGTTGGCACCTCGAGCGTTGTGGTGGTTTCGTTGGGGTGCACTGATCACCTTCTTAACCGGTGCTTATTTGTTTCACAAGTTGGGCGCCTTTGGCGTTGTGATGCCTGCGATCTGGATGGGTGCACTGGCGGGCACGCTGATGTTTTTGAACGTCTGGCTCATTATTTGGCCCAAGCAGCAGATCGTGCTGGGTATGAAGGAAGGTGATGGCCCCGCAGCAGCTGCGAAGGCAGGCCTTGCCAGTCGAACCAACACCCTGCTCTCAGGCCCCATGTTATTGGGTATGCTGGGTTCAGGTAAGCTGGCTCTGGGTGGCACAGACACTGGGCTTTACGCCGCTATGGGTTTGATTGTGATTCTAGAAGCCAACGCTTTGTTTGGTGGACAGGGACCTATGAAGTCTGTGATTGGCGTTGTTCATTGCTCACTTGCCTTAGCCCTCGTGATTTTTGGCTTACTCAACTACGTCTAAGCGCTTTATGGTTTGAAGAAAGCAGCCCTCCGGGCTGCTTTTTTGTAAGTGTTATCTCAACTTAAAGCATTCAGGGGGAAGAGCGTTACGACTATCGGTAGCATCGTCTGTACGCGCTGTTTTATCGTCAACCTATTTTGGGCTCTTTTTATTGCTCAGCCACCAGCGACCTTGATTTTTGTTTTGAGGCATTGTTACTGAATGTACTTTGGATAATTAGCCCGTTCATTTGGCACCCTCGGTCCTTCAGTATTTGTTGGCCTCAATTCTATTGCGCTTGAGGTCGTTGGAGATGCTGAGCCCCAAAATATGGCCGGCAAAGGCAGAGTCCTAAAAAACTCTACGATGTTCCCGCTGAAGCCAAGGCGTTGTCGCGATATACTCCCTCTTTTAAACAACAGAGTTTCAACATGGCGCGTGATGATCTGCCAGATTCAAATATTCCCTCCTTCGCAGCGTCTCGCGACGAGGGGGTATCTAGTGCCCCTCGCGACGCTGTTCCGGGACGGGGCAATAGACCTACCCCAGCTAGCGCCGGTATGGGGCTGTTGGCGCGACTGGTACTAACAATCGCCTTAGTGGTGGCAGCGGTCTCTTGCGCTTGGGCCTGGCAGCTGCAGCAGATATTGGATAAATCTGTCGCAGATGGTGCTGTGGTGGCTGGCCGAGTGGCTGACCTTGAAGCGCTACTTTCTGATACCGATGAGAGTGTTGAGAAATCGGCGGCAGCACTGGGTGCGCAATTAAATGTTGTCGATAAGGAGACACGACGGCTGGAGCAGCGGCGCCGAGAAATGGATAATAAGGTCTCCAAACTTGAGAGATCATCGGCGGCAACACAAACCGATGTGGGAAAGCTGCAAACTCTGCTAGCCGGACAGGGTAAGTCGTTGGCGGCCATCAATACTGACTTGAAGTCCCTCAATTCCGACATGACCGCCCTCAAACGTGTGGCGGGAGATCTCGAGCGGTTATCTAGAACGGCCATGGACGCTCAGGCGAATCTAGAGCGACTCGCGGACAACGTTAACAAGGCAAACCTCGATAGAGCGGCCATGAAGCAGCGGGTCACGTCTAACGAGGAGTGGATCGAGTCGATTAACGCCTTTCGGCGCCAGGTCAATGCCAGTATTAGTCGGCTTGAGGATCAAATGCGTAGCAGCGAGTCGGTGCCTTCAACGGTCAACTCAATACCCGGAACCCCTTGAAAAATAGATTCATATCAGGATCAGTGGCGGCACTCAATTGTGTCAGTTGTTGTTGAAAAGACTCCAAGGAGATGCACCAAAGATGACCGTAATTCGCGAAGATGACCTTATAGACAGTGTGGCCGATGCTCTGCAGTTTATCTCCTATTACCACCCCATCGATTTCGTGCAATCCGTGCACCAAGCCTATGAAATGGAGCTCAATCCCGCAGCCAAAGATGCTATGGCGCAAATTCTGATCAATTCAAGAATGTGTGCCACGGGCCATCGTCCGCTCTGTCAGGACACGGGGATTGTCACAGTCTTCGTGGAAGTGGGTATGAACGTGAAATGGAATGCAAAGCAGTCCTTAGAGGAAATGATTAACGAGGGCGTGCGGCGCGCTTATACGCATCCCGATAATACCCTGCGGGCCTCTATATTGGAGGACCCTGCCGGGGCAAGAAGAAATACTCGCGACAACACACCCGCAGTGATTCATACCCGGCTAGTGCCCGGTGATACGGTAGATATTCGTGTTGCTGCGAAGGGCGGTGGATCAGAGAACAAAGCGAAGCTGGCCATGCTTAACCCCTCAGACAGCATTGTTGATTGGGTGCTTAAGACCGTACCCACCATGGGCGCGGGTTGGTGCCCTCCTGGTATGTTAGGTATTGGTATTGGTGGCACTGCAGAAAAAGCGGCGGTCATGGCGAAAGAGTCGTTGATGGACCCCATTGATATTCAAAGCCTCCGTCAGCGCGGCCCTCAAAACCGAGCAGAGGAACTGCGTCTGGAAATAATGGATGGCGTGAACCGACTGGGTATTGGTGCCCAAGGTCTCGGTGGATTGACGACGGTACTTGACGTTAAGGTTATGGATTTCCCTACCCATGCGGCTTCGTTGCCGGTGGCCATGATTCCAAATTGTGCAGCGACTCGTCACACGCACTTTACGCTTACGGGTGAAGGACCCTCGTTACAAACCCCGCCCAATCTTGACCAGTGGCCTGAAGTGAGCTGGGAGGCCGGTGACACCGCTCGCCGTGTTGATCTGGATGCGGTCACTGCAGACGATACCCATAGCTGGCAGCCCGGTGAAACCTTATTGTTATCCGGCACGATGTATACAGGACGCGATGCCGCCCATAAGCGAATGACTCAGATGCTGCGGGACGGAGAGCCGTTGCCGGTCAATTTAAAAGGCAAGTTCATTTACTATGTGGGGCCTGTTGACCCCGTGCGCGACGAGGTTATGGGGCCCGCGGGGCCCACCACGGCAACTCGCATGGACAAATTCACCGATGATATTTTGGCGCAAACGGGGCTCATCGGTATGATCGGCAAGGCCGAGCGCGGACCCGTAGCGATTGAGGCTATTCGCAAGCATGGTGCCGTCTATTTAATGGCAGTCGGTGGGGCCGCTTATCTGGTTTCCAAGGCGATCACCGAGGCCCGTGTTGTGGCGTTTGAAGATCTGGGTATGGAGGCGATTTATGCCTTCACCGTACGCGATATGCCAGTAAGCGTTGCCGTGGATTCTCGCGGTGAGTCGGTACACATTACGGGCCCGCAGGTCTGGCAGCAAAGGATTGAAGAGCAGTCTCTTGAGCTCATCTGAAAGCTTTTATTGGCATGATTATGAGACCTCGGGTGCCAATGTTTTTGAGGATCGGCCACTACAGTTTGCCGGCGTTCGAACCGATAAAAACTTTAATGTCATAGGTGAGCCACTGGTGCATTACTGTCGGCCCAGCCCCGACTGTTTGTTGCACCCAGCCGCTATTCGCGTCACCGGTATCAGCCCTTATAAGGCATTATCAGAGGGCGCCTACGAGGGCGCCTTCATGGAGAAGATCCAACGTGAGTTTATGATTCCCGGCACCTGCGCACTGGGTTACAACTCGGTGCGTTTTGATGATGAAATCACGCGTTTTGCCTTGTATCGAAATTTTTTTCCGCCCTACGCCCGTGAATTTGGTCAAAATAGAAGCCGATGGGACTTGATCGATGTAGCACGCGCTTTTTATGCCTTGCGCCCCGAAGGAATTGTTTGGCCCAGACGAGAGGACGGGCTGCCTAGCTTCCGATTGGAGGATCTCACCGCTGCTAATGGCATAGACCATGGCAACGCCCACGATGCCCTAGCAGACGTTTTGGCGACCATTGCCTTGGCTAAGTTGTTGAGCAAGGCGCAGCCTACGCTATTCGATACCTTGTATGCCCAGCGCGGTAAACAGGCGATAGCGCCACTACTTAACTGCATGGACCCTAAGCCTGTTATTCATGTTTCGGGGCAGTTCGGTGCCCAGCGCGGTAATTTAGCCATCGTTTTGCCCCTTGCTGCGCACCCCACCAATAAAAATGCAGTGATCTGTGCGGATCTGGGTGTGGCGCCGTCTTTTCTTGACCAGTCCTCCGAAGACATCCGGCAACTGCTGTTCACCCCGAAGGCAGATTTTCCGGCAGGGGTTCAGCGTCCCCCATTAAAGACGATCCAAATAAATCGCGCTCCTGTGGTATTGCCGACGACTTGGGTCACTGGCGAGCCGGCACAACGGTTGAGGCTTGACGGGGACCAAACCCGAGCGTCTCTCGCGGCTTATCGAGGGGCACGGCAAGCCGATCCTTCGAGTTTTACGCGGTTTATCCAGAAAATTTATGCGGACCGGAGTTTTGCGCCGCGTTCCGACCCGGATACTCAGCTTTACGAGGGCTTCCTGAATCGGCATGACGAGGCCCTCCTGGAAACTATTCGGCAAGCAACGCCTGATAGCTTGGCGAGCAATACCTGGACATTTGAAGATCGAAGGCTGCCGGAGATATTTTTTCGTTATCGTGCGCGAAATTTTCCAGAGAGCCTAGATCTCGATGAGAGAGCCCGTTGGCGTGAGCATTGCCGAGAGACACTGGCGGGTAAGGCCGGTTCCAATTGGGAGGGCTTCGACAAGCATCTTGATGAAGAACGCGCTCGAGAGGGTTTAAGCGTTACGCAAACAGCCGCACTTGATGATCTTGAGCAGTATATTCGCGAACTTCGGGCTGAACTGGCAGAGTAATAGGCTGAGTTAAGTCGAGCTTTGTGGATGCAGCCACCAGAGACCTAAGAGAAGAAAAGCCTCGGCTGCACGGGTGGTGATGAGTCCGTAATAATCCGCGCTAATTTCTGGGCTAATACGGGCTTACCATGAGTTATCATGAGGCAACCTTAGGCATAGGACTGAAGCTTTGCACTTTCCCGGTAGCCACATCCTAAGTATTAGTCAGTTTGAACGTGCCGATGTCGATCAGCTCTTTGCAGTGGCTGATCGTATGCGACCCTATGCCCACCGTGAGCGTGTGACTCACGTCCTCGACGGCGCCATCTTAGGCTCGATGTTTTTTGAACCTTCCACACGAACACGTATTAGTTTTGGCAGTGCCTTTAACCTTCTGGGTGGCGAAGTCCGCGAGACGACCGGCTTTGAAAGTACGGCGATTGCCAAGGGTGAGTCGCTCTTCGACACCGCGCGCGTATTGAGTGGCTATTCTGATGTCATTGCAATGCGCCACCCCGCTGAGGGCTCTGTGGCTGAATTTGCTGAAGGGAGCCGCGTGCCGGTTATCAACGGTGGCGACGGTGCCAACGAACATCCGACTCAGGCACTTCTCGATCTCTTTACGATTCGTAGCGAACTTGCTGACCGTGGGCGCACCCTCGATACGCTGCGCGTGGCCATGGTGGGTGATTTGAAATTCGGCCGTACGGTGCATTCGCTGTCTCGGTTATTGCAGCTGTTCCAAGGGGTAAAAGTTAATTTAGTGTCTCCACCTGAGCTCAAGATGCCTGCGGAAATTGTGGATGAACTCAGGGCGGGTGGCCATGACGTTTTGGAGACTGACAGCCTAGAAGTGGGTATTGCGGACGTCGATATTGTCTATTCTACTCGACTGCAGGAAGAGCGGTTTACTACCCGTGCGGAGGCTGATGCTTATCGGGGTCGCTTTCGATTAAACCAAGGCATTTACACCGCGCACTGCGAACCCAATACGGTCATTATGCATCCGTTACCCCGAGATTCTCGTGAGGGCGCGAGAGAGCTTGACGTTGATTTAAACGACAATCCCAACCTGGCCATTTTCCGCCAGAGCGATAATGGCGTGCTGGTTCGAATGGCGCTTTTTGCACTGATTCTCGATGTCGTTGAGCGTGTGGACGATCATAGCCGGCCTGTGAGTTGGTACACGGAGCGCAGATTTTGACAGTATTTTCGCCGCGCTTTTCCGCATCAGACGCGCAAGTTTTAGAGCGCGATGTTGGATATGAAGGTTTTTTTTCCCTGGTAAAGCTGAGCCTCAAACACCGCTTATTTGGCGGGGGTTGGAGTCAACCCATGACCCGTGAAATTTTTGAGCGAGGTGACGCGGTGGCGGTTTTACCTTGGGACCCCATTCGTGACGAGCTTGTTTTAGTCGAACAATTTAGGCCTGGAGCACTCCGCGAGCAAGAGAACCCTTGGATGTTGGAGCTGGTTGCGGGCATGGTGGCTGAGGGCGAAACAGACACTGAGGTGGCGATGCGGGAGGCCGCTGAGGAGGCCGGTTGTACGCTTGACCGGTTGGAGCCTATCGCGACGTTTTATCCTAGTGCGGGTGCTTGTTCTGAGCAGATTCGAGCTTTTATCGGTCGAGCTGTTTCGGCAGGAGTCGGCGAAATTCACGGCCTAGCCGAGGAGCACGAGGACCTGCTGGTGCATGCCATTCCAAGGGGCGAGGCGCTGGCTATGCTCGATGCTAATAAAATAAATAACGGGCATACCCTCATTGCTTTGCAATGGTTAGCGCGACATGGTGAGGCCCTTCGTGAGCAATGGCTGAGCAATTAGACACCGATAGCTCCGAGGGTAAGCGGACTGGGCCGGCCAAGGGGCTGCTCCATTCGAGCGCATTGGTGGGCGGTGCCACCATGGTGTCGAGAGTTCTGGGGCTTGTGCGCGATGTTGTACTCGCTAATCTTGTCGGCGCGACCAGCAACGCAGATGCATTTTTCGTTGCTTTTAAAATCCCTAATTTTTTAAGGCGATTATTTGCCGAAGGGGCTTTTGCCCAAGCCTTCATTCCTGTGCTGACAGAGACCCGAGAACAGGGAGGGCTTGAGGCAGTGCGTGGGTTGGTTGATCGCGTGACAGGCGTTCTGGGTGGCATCCTTCTACTTCTCACCACCGTGACAATACTGGCAGCGCCACTGGTAGCTCTTGTCTTTGCCCCTGGGTTTGCCAGCGATGTGGGTAAGCTCAACCTGACCGCGGACCTGATCAGAATTACCTTTCCGTATTTGTTTTTAATTTCTATGACGGGATTTGCGGGGGGAATATTAAACGCCTATGGACGGTTTGGGGTGCCTGCATTTACGCCGGTTTTACTCAATCTCAGCCTGATTTCCGCGGCTTTATTTTTAGCGCCGACGTTTCAGGAGCCTGTTTATGCTCTGGCATTGGGCGTGATGGTGGCGGGTCTGTTACAACTGCTGTTTCAAATTCCCGCTCTGTATGGCCTCGACTTGGTACCAAGACCACGATGGGATACCCAGCATCCTGGCGTCAAACGAATTCTGACGTTGATGATTCCCGCACTGTTTGGTGTCTCGGTAAGCCAAATCAATTTATTGTTAGATACCGTGTTGGCCTCGCTGCTTCCTGCAGGAAGCGTGTCGTGGCTCTATTATTCCGACAGATTGACTGAATTACCTCTAGGTATATTTGCCATCGCCGTTGCCACTGTCATTTTGCCCAACCTGTCATCGCAACGGGCTCGAGCAAAGGCGGCCAATAAAGACCCTGTCTTTGCGGCGACATTACATTGGGCGCTAGGCCTTATCGTCTTAGTCGCACTGCCGGCGACTGCGGCACTGGTTCTTCTGGCGGAACCTATTTTGACAACCTTATTTCAATACGGCGCGTTCAGTCCGGAGGATGTTGATAAGTCGGCTTGGTCGCTTCGGGCCTATGCCATGGGTTTAACGGCGTTCATGCTCATTAAAGTGCTGGCCCCGGGTTATTACGCTCGCCAAGATATGAAAACGCCGGTGCGCATTGGCATTATTGCCATGGTGTCTAATATGGTCATGAATCCGCTGTTCATTTTTCCGCTTATGTGGGCTTTTGACCTCGGCCATGTCGGCCTAGCATTGGCTACGAGTCTTGCTGCCTGGTTAAACGCAGGTCTTCTGTATCGCGGTCTCAGGCGCGAGGGTCTCTTGCTGGGGGCTACGAAGCTTAGCCGGTCTCGAGCGATTCATATTTTGATTGCAATAATGGCGATGTTGGGCGTGCTTTGGCTGTGCTTACCCGATGCAAGTTGGTGGCTGGGTGCTGCTGCACTGCACCGAGGGTTGGCGATGGCAGCTTTGGTGGTGGCAGGTGGCTTGGCCTATGGAGTGGCTCTATGGTGCTTAGGGCTGCGCCTGGGAGATATTAAAAGTCCTGCAGCCCCCCAGTGAGCCAAGATGACAGGCCTGCTAGGCGCGCCCAGGCGCTGTTTTCTATATACTCAACGTCTTATTCCTCGACCTGTAGTTAAACCATGGATTTGATCCGCGGCCTGCACAACTTACGATCGGAGCACCGTGGATGCGCTGTAACCGTAGGCGCTTTTGATGGTATTCATCTTGGGCATCAGGCGGTTCTTAGGCATCTATCGTCCTGTGCGCGAGCGCGGGATTTACTGTCGACGGTCATCGTTTTTGAGCCGTTGCCGCGAGAATATTTTCGGCCATTGGAAGCGCCTCCTCGGATCACTAACTTTCGCGAGCGACTCGCACTTCTTGCAAGTACAGGTATTGATCGTGTGTTGGTTCTAAAATTTAATGAAGAACTGCGGGGCATGAGTGCTGAAGATTTCGTTAGCCGCGTCTTTGTGGAGGGTTTGGGGGCGCGCTATATTGCTCTGGGTGATGATTTTCGATTTGGTAACAGTCGCGAGGGCGACTACGATTACGTGCGTAGGCTTGCGGAAAAATTTAATTACGAAGTGCAACCAACAGGCACCCTAGAAATAGCGGACACCCGGGTCAGCAGCACCCGTATTCGCACGGCCTTGGCTGAGGGCAATTTTGTCGAGGCGCAGGCATTACTCGGTCGACCCTTTACGATGACGGGAAGGGTGGAGCACGGGCGTAAACTGGGACGTGAGTTAGGGGCGCCTACGGCCAATATTCGTATTAACCGAATTCGCAGCCCCTTGTCCGGTGTGTTTGCTGTTCGGGTAGACGGTTCAGGGTTAGAGTCGGCGGCGGCGGTTGCTAATGTTGGCACGCGCCCCACGGTCGATGACGGATTGAAAGCGAACCTTGAGGTGCATTTGTTGGATCGCGAGTGTGATCTTTACGGCCAGCGACTTGAGGTCCGTTTTCTACATAAGTTGCGAGAAGAAATTAAGTACGAATCCCTCGATGCCTTGAAGGAAGGTATCGCGAAGGATATTGATAATGCCCGCCATTGGTTGGCTCAACCCGGTCATAGCTAATAGTTTTAAAGTATGAGTGATTATAAAAGTACCTTGAATTTGCCTCAGACGGATTTTCCGATGAAGGCTAACTTATCCCAGCGAGAACCTCAGCGCCTGAAGCAATGGCAGGAGATGGATCTCTACGGACTGATGCGGGAGGCGGGTGCGGGTAAGCCCAAGTTTGTTCTTCACGATGGCCCTCCCTACGCCAACGGTGAGCTTCATATTGGTCACGCAGTCAACAAAATCCTAAAAGATTTTATTGTCAAATCACGCACTATGGCGGGCTTCGACGCCCCTTATGTGCCTGGTTGGGACTGCCATGGCTTACCGATCGAACTCAATGTTGAGAAAAAAGTAGGCAAGCCCGGGCACAAGATTTCAGCGTCGGAATTTCGCCAGCGCTGCCGAACTTACGCTGCAGGGCAGGTGAATCAGCAGGCCGAAGATTTCAAACGCATGGGCGTCGTGGGTGACTGGGACAATCCTTATCTAACGATGAACTTCGATTTCGAGGCGGAAATCGTCCGAACCTTGGGGCGGATCATCGAAAACGGTCATTTGCATAAGGGTTTTAAACCCGTGCATTGGTGCCTCGATTGTGGCTCAGCTTTGGCGGAAGCTGAGGTCGAGTATCAGGATAAAGTGTCATCTGCAGTCGATGTGGCATTTCCAGCGGTGGATAGCGCTGCCTTCCGAGAGGCTTTTGCCTGGGATGGGGTGGAGCCGGTTGACGTCGCTATTTGGACAACAACGCCCTGGACACTGGCGGCTAACAGAGGGGTTAGTGTTAGTGCTGACCTCGATTATGTTTTGTTACGGGTGGGTACCCGTGCGGTTGTTGTTGCAGAGGCACTAGTAGAACCCTGTGCCGCACGCTACGGGATTGCTGACCCTGTGATTCTGGCGACGACGAGAGGGGAAAAGCTAGACCGGCTAACCGTGTTGCCACCTTTCGATGACATAGAAGTGCCGCTCATGTTGGGTAGCCATGTGACGACGGAAGCCGGTACTGGCTGTGTCCACACGGCCCCAGCACACGGTCTTGAAGATTTTGAAATCGGTAAAGCCTATGACCTAGAGGTTTATAATCCCGTCGGTGGCAATGGCATTTACCTCCCTGGGACACCGGTCCTTGAAGGTAAGCATATTTTCAGAGCAAACGATGAAATTGTTGCCGAGTTAAAGACGCGGGGGCGTTTGCTTGCGCATCAGCCCTATAAACACAGCTATCCGCATTGTTGGCGCCATAAAACCCCCATCATCTTTCGTGCGACACCCCAGTGGTTCATTAGTATGTCTCAAGGGGGCTTGCTTGGCGACGCCAAGCAAGCTGTCGATAGTGTGAGCTGGATTCCTGACTGGGGGCGAGCGCGGATTGATGCGATGCTGGGTGATAGGCCCGACTGGTGTATCTCCCGCCAGCGTACTTGGGGGGTACCCATTACCTTGTTCGTGCACCGGGAAAGCGGTGAACTGCATCCACGAACAGGTGAACTGATCACTGAGGTGGCCGATCTTATTGCTGATTCGGGTATTGATGCCTGGTTCGATCTCGAGCCCTCGGTGCTATTGGGTGATGAAGCCGCTCAATACGATAAAGTCAGTGACACCCTAGACGTTTGGTTTGATTCAGGTGTGACACATGCCTGCGTACTGCGAAAGCGGGAAGCGCTGCAGGCACCCGCGGATCTCTATTTAGAGGGTTCTGATCAACATCGTGGATGGTTTCAGTCTTCATTATTGACGGGTATTGGTGCTTTCGGTGAGGCACCTTATCGATCCGTTTTGACCCATGGATTTACGGTCGATGGCGAGGGGCGAAAGATGTCTAAATCTCTCGGCAACATCATCCCTGCGAAGAAGGCTATGAATGACCTAGGTGCCGATATCTTGCGCCTTTGGGTCGCTTCGTCGGACTATCGAAATGAGATAGCGGCATCTGATGAAATCTTCAAGCGCACCAGTGACGCGTATCGCCGCATTCGCAACACCGCACGCTTTCTGCTGGCAAACCTAGCCGGATTTGATCCTCTCGCGCACCGACTGCCGGCTGACGAATTATTGCCCTTGGATCGCTGGATTTGTAGCCGCGCCGGAGACCTGCAGGTGGAGCTTGAAGCGGCCTACGAAAACTATCAGTTTCATCAGGTGTTTCATCGCATTCACAATTTTTGTGGCGGTGAGCTGGGTGGCTTTTATCTCGACATTATCAAGGATCGCCAATACACAACGCAGGTCGCGTCACACGCGCGACGTTCCGCTCAGACCGCCATGTGGCACCTTGCTGAAGCTTTATGCCGTTGGATAGCGCCCATTTTGAGCTTCACGGCTGAGGAAATTTGGGAGAACCTACCCGGCACTCGTGAGCGTTCGGTTTTTCTGTCGTCTTGGTACGCGGATTTGCCCTCTGAAATTGTTGACAGTAATTTGGGCAATGCGTTTTGGGACGAAGTGATCACCGTGCGACAAGCCGTGAACCGCGCGTTAGAGAGCCGGCGTGCCGCAGGAGATCTTCGGGGTAGCCTCGATGCGGAGGTGACCTTGTACGCAGAGCCCGGGCTATTCAAGCGATTGCAGCAGCTGGGCACTGAGCTCCGTTTTGTACTAATTACCTCCGAGGCCACTCTTAAGCCTGCTGTAGAGGCACCGGCAGATATTGTCGATAGCGACGTCGCAGGACTGGCTGTGGCTGTGGCCGTTTCAGGTCACGACAAGTGTGAGCGCTGTTGGCATCGGCGACCTGACGTTGGTGAGAGTCAGGAGCATCCGACTTTGTGCACGCGATGTATTGATAACATCGAGGGGCCGGGTGAGCATCGCAAATATGCCTGATTCATCGGGTTTTACCTCTCGCTCGGCCCTCTCTGGCTATGGCTTGGCGTTGATTGTATTGGTTTTGGATCAAATCACTAAGCACTGGGCATCGGCGAGTCTGGCTTATCGAGACCCAGTCGCAGTGACGTCGTGGTTTGATTTCATGTTGGCGCATAACACCGGCGCCGCCTTTAGTTTTTTGGCAGACGCCGGCGGTTGGCAGCGTTGGTTTTTTACGGTGGTCACTTTGGTGGTCAGCGTTGTTTTAGTGGTTTGGCTGTCGCGATTGTCGCGGTCTCAGTTGTGGCTAAGCCTTGGGTTGGGACTGATTTTGGGGGGCGGCCTAGGTAACCTTTGGGATCGCATGGCTTTGGGCTACGTTGTAGATTTTGTCTCGCTGCACTACCGTAGTTGGTATTGGCCCGCCTTTAATGTGGCTGATTCGGCGATTTCAATGGGTGCAGTGTTGTTAATTGTCGACAGCTTTTCTCCCCGAAAGGCATCGCCCGGTGAAACTAAAGGAGTAGCAGATGGATGATTTGATGATTAGCGAGGGAACGCGTGTCACACTAAATTTTGCGCTGGTACTCGACGACGGCTCTGAAATTGATTCAAACTTTGAAAAAGAGCCCGCATCCTTTGCTGTAGGCGATGGCTCCCTGCTGCCTGGTTTCGAGCGTGCACTCTTTGGCCTCAAATCAGGAGATGAAGCCACGCTGGAAATTCTGCCTGAAGAAGGCTTTGGGCAGCCCAACGACAACAATCTTCAAACAATAAAACGTGATCAATTTGATGTCGGATCCGAGCTTGAGGAGGGGATGGTTTTTTCCTTTGCCGATGCCGCTGGGGGGGAGTTACCCGGGGTTGTAAAGACTTTCGATGCCGATGAGGTGACAGTTGATTTTAATCATCCCCTGGCAGGGCGTACTTTGTCTTTCCGCGTCGCCATTCATAATGTTGAGGTGGCGGAGCTACATTGAAGAGCCATGTAAGCAATGAGGAGGCGGTAAAAATGGACGTGTTGCTGGCTAATCCCCGGGGTTTTTGCGCCGGTGTCGATCGAGCTATTGATATTGTAAATCGAGCACTCGAGGTATTTGGCCGTCCTATTTATGTGCGTCATGAAGTGGTGCACAACCGTTTTGTCGTTGACGACCTCCGTAATCGCGGGGCCATTTTTGTTGAGGAGCTCGATGAAATTCCCAATGACGCCATTGTCATTTTCAGTGCTCATGGCGTCTCAAAAGCCGTACAGGAGGGTGCACGGCAGCGGGGGTTAAGAGTATTTGATGCGACCTGCCCACTGGTCACGAAAGTCCATGTGGAAGTTGCTGCCTTCAGCGACCAAGGCCGTGAATGTGTACTTATCGGTCATGCTGGGCACCCCGAAGTCGAGGGCACGATGGGTCAGTACGATACCTCCTCGGGCGGACAGATCTATTTGATTGAGGATGAAGGGCAAGTAGCGCACCTAGCGGTAAAAGACCCTGATAATTTGGCGTATGTCACGCAAACGACGCTGTCTGTCGATGACACGGCTCGCGTTATTGATGCGCTTCGCGATCGGTTTCCTGCGATAGAAGGGCCGCGTAAAGATGATATCTGCTATGCGACACAGAATCGCCAAGATGCTGTGAAGTCCCTCGCAGAAAGAGTCGAGGTGGTTCTTGTGGTGGGATCCACGAATAGCTCTAACTCGAACCGGTTAAAAGAGTTGGCCGAACGCTGTGGTGCGGAGTCGTATTTGATCGATAATGCAGAGCAGATAAGCCCCGAGTGGCTCAAGGGTGTCACTGGTGTGGGTGTCACTGCAGGCGCCTCTGCACCTGAAATTTTGGTCGCCGCGGTGATCGATAGACTGCAGGAGGAGGGTGTGGTTAACGTCGAGAACCTAGACGGTCAGCCTGAAAATATTACCTTTTCCCTGCCAAAAGCCTTGCGAATTCCCGCTAAAAATTTGTAACAGGCGACCTTAAACGACGGATTTTAGATTGATCTGCGCTGTCACTTTGCCCTGTCCTTAAGTAATGTTTTTCCATGAATGCCACGGTTTCATTGCCAAGTCGGTCTGGGGCTTTTTCGCTGATTGAACTAACGGTGGTACTCGCCGTGCTAGCGGTTGTGACCTCCCTTGCGACTCCCTCCTTCAGCGAGCTCATCCAATCTTGGCGGCTGCGTACTGAGGCGGTTCAAATGATATCGGCCATTTGGCTGGCTCGAGCGACAGCATTACGGTTGGGCCAGAAGACGGTCTTGTGCCCAATCCAAGGAACACGCTGCGGTGGCCAGTATCAAGAGGGTTTCGGTATTTTCAGTGAGGAAGGGATCCTACTTCGACAGTATCAATCTCGACCTGAAAGCTCAGTGTCAAACCGTGGGGGAACGCGTTCAGCGACTCAAGCTTTAGTCTGGAGTGCTGCAGGGTTGGGCAGTCGAAATATGACCTTTCTATTTTGCGCTGAAAATACCGAGGTCAACTGGGCCGTCGTTTTAAATCGGGTCGGCCGTCCTCGGTTACGGCGGGGATGGGGAGTTTGTCCCGATTAATCTTCTAGGCCGAGTTTTTTAAGCCGATAGCGAAGGCTACGGAAACTAATCCCTAAAGATCGGGCGGCTGAAGTCCGGTTCCATCGATGAGCCGTGAGAGCCTCAGTGAGAATTTGTCGTTCTTTACTGGCTAGGTAGGTCTCGAGGTCGCCATTAACGTCCTCCAGCAGTGTCTTGGGTACCGGGATGCGACTACTCTCGACATGGCTTGGCGCCGGAGGTTCTAAAAGGGCGGCCCTACCTGTCGTGCTGAAACCTTCTTGTTGGTCCAGGTCATCAATATCGATGTGCTCGGTTTCAGTCAGGGCGCTGGCGCGGGCAAGAATGTTCTCCAGTTCTCGTATATTTCCTGGAAATTTATGGTTCATCAGTTGGGATAATGCGTTGTCTGTCAAAGTTCTTGCTGGAACATTTTGATCCTCAGCAATTTTCGTCAGTATATGTGTGGTAAGCACTGGAATATCGTCGAGGCGCTCTCGAAGTGAGGGCACCTGAAGTCCAATGACATTGATGCGGTAGTAAAGGTCATCTCGAAATTGACGGTTTTGTACCTCTTGAGCGAGGTTCTTATGGGTGGCGCTAAGTAGTCGAATATCAATGGGTATTTCTGTCTCGCTGCCTACCGGACGCACTGATTTCTCTTGAATCACTCTCAGCAACTTGACTTGCATCGGCAGGGGTAAATCAGCGATTTCATCAAGGAGTAAGGTGCCGCCGTTGGCGGCTAAAAACAGTCCTGATTTATCAGTCGTAGCACCCGTAAAGGCCCCTTTTTTATGTCCAAAGAGTTCACTTTCGACCAGGTCTGGTGGAATGGCCCCGCAGTTAACGGCTATGAAAGGTTGATCTTGTCGGGGCCCCGATTGATGAATTAAGCGTGCAACAACTTCCTTGCCGGTGCCTGATTCACCGTGAATATGTACCGGTGCTTGGGATCGTGCAACTTTCCGGATTTGGTCGCGGAGCTTTCCCATAACGGGTGTGGCACCCATCAATGTTTCTTCTGCGACATTTGTATTGGTTTGGGAGGTTTTTAGTGCGTGAGCCACGAGCTCACGAAGTTTTTCAAGCGCTAGGGGCTTCGTTACGAAATCGAAGGCGCCAAGTTTAAGTGCCTCAATAGCGCTTTCGACACTACCGTGTGCTGTAATCATCGCGACTGGGACGTCCGGGTAGTCGTTTTGCATGTATTCGATGAGCGTTAAACCATTACCATCAGGCAGCTTCATGTCTGTTAGGCAAAGATCAGGTGTCTGTGCTTTAAGTGACGCTTTAGCCTCCGCAAGTGAAGATGCTTTGCGGGTATTTAACTGCATGCGGTTTAAGGTTATTTCTAGCAGTTGTAAAATATCGGGCTCATCATCGACGACGAGTACGGTGGGTTTTGTCATAGCAGTGTTGATACTCGATCAAAGGTGATTCGGAAGGCGCTCTCACCAACCTGTGTACGGCGGTAAGTCAGTCTCGCGCCATTGATCTCACAGAGCTCCTTACACAAGTAGAGTCCAAGGCCGCTACCGTGTTTTGAGGTGGTAAAAAAAGGCTCAAATAAGCGCGTGAGATTATATTCGGCGACACCCAATCCAAAATCAACAATGTCTAAATGCACGTGATTGCCGAGTTTGTCTAACGAAGTATCGAGTCGAATTCGAGAGCAATCTCCGTCTTCTATCGAGTGCCTCAGTGCGTTATCTAATAGATTGGAGAGAGTGCGCTTTAGGTGCTCTGTATCTATCGAGATTGCGATGTCAGTAGCCTCCAGATCAGATATCACAATATCGCAGCGCTGTTGTTGCAGTGATCGGTACTCCTCGACATAAGTAGGAAGCCAGCTGCTCAACAGTATATCTTTTGGTTTTGGCGCCTGCCGCCGAGATACCTCGGAGACGTTGTCAATAATATCGCTAACACGCCGGCTATTGCTGACCAATATGTCGCACAGGATGCCATCTGCAGCATCCACGGTACTGCTTTCGGTAAGCAGTTGTGCCGCATGGCTGATAGCGCCTAGGGGATTCCGAATTTCGTGGGCAATACTAGCGGTTAGCTTGCTTAGCGAGTTCAACTTTAGGGATTGTGCGAACTGAGTGACGGGGGTGTAATCTTCAATGAAGATAAGGTTACTTTGATTTGCGGTTTCACTCAGGGCGACGAAAGACGCCACCATAGTGGGCCCTTCTTCGGCGATTCGAAAAGGTTCAGGAAGGTCTGTGCTTGTCTCACACCATTCTTGGTACTGGTTTGCCAAGTCAGCACTGATATTTAACAAGTGGATGCGCTCGCCCTCGGCCAGTCCGAGTAATGTTTGCGCGGCATCATTAATACAGATTGCGGTACCCGCGTTATCTGACAGTAAAATGCCCGTCTCCATATGGATGATAATTTGCTCATTAAGGCGTTGTAGTGCCTCCACGGTTGCTTTTGCATTGAACGCGTCTGCCTCAGCCTCTGCCAGGCGGGATGTCATGACTTGAACCAGTAACGATAAAGCAAACAATAGACTGCCCAGTAGGCCCGCAGAGAGCAGCATATTGACGGTTGCTTCGCTGCGACTGACCATCCAAGCGGTATCCATGAGAACCGCAAGCACGGCGATCGCTGCGATGACAGTGGCTAGGGTGCGCTCTCTGATCATGGCGGCCGCTGCGAAGACGTTAATCAAATAGAGCACAGAAAAACCACTGATAATGCCCCCCGTTGCGCCGACAATCATGGCAATAACGGTGATATCGAAAAGAATAAGGCCAAAAATATGGGTCTGTGACGCATACACCCTGCGTCCAATGCGTCCCGCTATGATCAAAGCTGATAGCAGTAAAATACTCGATCCTGCGACAAACACCGTTCGATCAATTTGAGAAATGAGTTCGGAACTGTTTGGAATGATGAGCAGTGATAAAAGAGCGATCGCTAACAGCAGCCGGCAGGCGTTGTAGATGGCAAATAAACGACGCATTGCCGAATCAACCAAGCCGTCCCGAGAGCGATTGTCGGCGCCTGTAAAGGTGTTGATCTGAATGAATTCCTGTATCGGCAATTTACTGTTCATGGGATTACTATATCAGCAGAGCTCAAAAGAGCTGTACTCGAATCATAATAGCTTGCAGCGACAGTGAGGAGCGCTAAACTGCCATCCGCAACCGTTGTGCCGGAGTTTCCAGATGAACCTGTGTATGGGTCAGATCAATACTTTTGTGGGCGATTGGCAGGGTAACTGTGAGCGAGTTATTGCCGCCTGTCGAAACGCACATGCAACATTTTCCGACGCTGTCGTCGTGTTCCCGGAACTGACGCTTACAGGCTACCCTCCTGAGGACCTGTTGTTACGTCCTAGCCTCGAGCAGGAAACTGAGGCCGTGCTAGCGCAGTTATGCGCCGAGCTACCCCCAACGTTATGGGTCGTTGTGGGTTATCCCCGCCAAAGAACCGATGGCCTCTACAACAGTGCTGGAGTTATCCATGGCGGTAGAATTGTGGCGGAATACGACAAGCAGTCTTTGCCCAACTATCAGGTTTTTGATGAAAAGCGCTATTTTCAGTCAGGTTCAGGGGCCTGTGTTGTCGATATTGATGGCGTCAAAGTGGGTATCACTATCTGTGAGGATATCTGGGAGCCTGAGCCCATTGCGGTCGCACGGGCGGCTGGGGCGCAGTTACTGATCAACCTTAACGCCTCACCCTTCCATCGAGGTAAACCACTTGAGCGGCAGGCGATGGTCGCGGAACGGGCGCGGGCTAATGAACTCCCCGTAGTTTATGTCAATCAGGTTGGAGGGCAGGATGAGTTGGTTTTCGATGGCGGTTCCTTTGCTGTCAATCGAGATGGCACCGTAGCGGTGTCTGCTGTCGACTTTGAGGAAGCGCTGTGCTGGCTTGAAGTCGAAACTGCGGGTTTAGGTGGTTTAAGAATTCGTGACGGTGCTAAAGCCGAGGCCCGGGATGATGTGGCCGCTGTTTGGCAGGCTTTGGTGCTTGGGGTAAAAGATTACGTGAATAAAAATGGCTTCCCCGGCGTGGTTTTGGGTCTCTCTGGTGGCATTGATTCTGCCGTGACCTTGGCCGTGGCGGTCGACGCGCTAGGTGCAGAGCGCGTTAACGCAGTGATGATGCCTTTTCGTTATACGGCATCTATATCGATTGAAGATGCGCAGGCACAGGCTGCAGCGATGGGGGTAGCTTATCGTTCAATATCGATTGAGCCCCTCTACGAGTCTTTTATTGGAGCCCTCGCAGAAGAGTTTCAGGGTTTGTCGCCCAATATTACAGAAGAGAATATGCAAGCCCGTTGTCGTGGGGTTTTGCTGATGTCTATTTCCAACAAAAAGAACCTCTTGGTACTGACCACCGGTAACAAAAGCGAGCTTGCGGTGGGCTACTCTACGCTGTACGGAGACATGGCTGGAGGTTTTGATGCGCTAAAAGATTGCCCAAAAATGCTGGTTTATGCATTGGCGCGCTACAGGAATAGCCTAAATTCATGCATCCCCGAGCGCGTCATTACCCGGCCGCCTTCAGCCGAGTTAGCTCCGGATCAAAAAGATGAAGACAGCCTCCCTCCCTACGAAGTGCTTGATGCCATTATTGAGCACTACGTAGAGCAAGACTTGAGTGCTAGCGATATTATTGCTCAGGGTTTCGCTGAGGCCGATGTGCGACGCGTGTTGCGGCTTATCGACCTCAACGAATACAAGCGCCGGCAAGCACCTGTGGGTGTTCGAATTACACAGCGCGGCTTCGGACGAGATCGCCGTTATCCGATTACTTGGGCGTGGCGCAGTCGCTAGAAGGCGTTTTTTTAACTGCCGTGCTTAGCTTTTAGGGCGGTAGTCAAATTGGGGAGGTTCAGGGGGATCGAACAGACCCAGAGAGAGTTGATTAATCCATGACCGATGCAGCCCGTCTAAATCATAGACACTAACAAAGTCGCCGTTTTCATTGAGACTGGGGTGGTCAGGGAAGTTTTCGTTCAGTACAGCAATTGAGTCTTTGGCTAAATCATTGAAATCTAGGAGAATATAGGCCTGAGCCATGATGGCGAGACCGTCGGCGACTGAGGGTGTCTGCTGCATATGCTCTACAACATATCGGCCACGGTTCAGCGCTGCCATGTAAGCACCGCGTCGAAAATAGTAGTTGGCAACGTGAACTTCGTGTCGGGCCAGCATGTTACGCATATGAACCATTCGTGCTCGGGCGTCAGGTGCATAGGCGCTGTCAGGAAAACGCGCCATTAGCTGGGCAAACTCTGCAAAAGCCTCTTTGATGTGTGACACATCGCGCTTGGTATCGTCGGTGGGCACAAACGAGGCGAGGAAGCCGCCTTCCATATCAAAGGCTGACAGCCCTTTCATGTAGTAAGCGTAATCGACATTGGGGTGCTGCGGATGAAGGCGGATGAATCTATCGGCCGCTTCAATGGCGGCTTCGAATTCATAGGCACCGTAGTGTGCATAGACCAGCTCTAATTGCGCTTGTTCCGCGTAGCGGCCGAAGGGATAACGGCTCTCGAGTAGCTGCAGTGTTCTGATCGCCGTATTGAAGTTGCCGCTGTCTAGGGATCGCTGAGCCTCAAGATAGATTTGCTGCTCTCCGTTATCAGCTATTTCAATATCGTCTTTGCCAAACCAAGAGCATCCACTCACTACAGTGATGAGCGCAACGAGGGTAATCCATCGAGCGGCAAGGCGTGTGGGCTGTAAAAGATCCGAGTACAAAAGCTTGTAATCCTCAAGGCAAAGCGTTCTCATTCCCCATTGTAACGTCAACAGGGCTCTCGTCGCCAAATAATTGGCACGGCCTTGAGTATACGCTAAGAGCAATTAGTCATGAGTTTTCTGTGAGCCAAGACAAGTCGGACAGTATTAACGGTGAGGCGAGCATCTCACGGGAGCTTCATGGCAGTCGTTTTGACCAGGCTGCGGCGACTTTGTTTCCAGAATTCTCCAGATCACGTCTGCAATCCTATATCGTGGCTGGAACCCTCACACTTGACGGCCACGCTGCGCGTGCCAAAGATAAGGTGACCCAGGGGCAGCGTTTAGTGCTGGCGGCGGTGGTGGAGCCTGCCGTGAGTTGGTCCGGTGATAGCCGCCCGCTGGATATTATTTATGAAGACGAGCATCTGCTGGTTGTCAATAAGCCTGCCGGTGTCGTGGTACATCCGGCAGCGGGTCACGCCGATGGTACGTTGGTTAATTCATTAATTGGCTACGCGCCGGAGCTAGAGCAGCTGCCGCGTGGTGGTATCGTGCACAGGCTCGATAAAGACACTACGGGTATTATGTTCGTCGCCCGTTCGTATTTGGCGCACCAGTCCCTAGTAAAGCAGCTGGCTGCTCGGTCCGTTCAGCGTATTTATGCCGCGGTGTGCAGGGGCGCGCTCTCTGGCGGAGGTTCTGTCGATGCGCCAATAGGACGCCATGCCTCGGTGCGAACACGTATGGCGGTCACGGTGGGCGGGAAGCCTGCTATCACTCATTATCGAATCGCTGAGCGTTTCAAGCATCACACCGCGCTTTCAGTGAGTTTGGAAACAGGACGCACCCACCAAATTAGGGTGCATCTTGCCTCGCGTAATAACCCACTGATCGGTGACCCTGTGTACGGTGGGCGCCCTAGGCTCCCCGCGGCTGCCAGTACGGAACTACAGACGATGCTTCGCACTTTTTCGCGACAGGCACTGCACGCGCAAACCTTGGCTTTTGATCATCCGGCAACAGGACAGCGCTGCCAATTTGAAACCCCTTTACCCGATGACCTACTGCAGCTTCTGTCTGTGTTGCGCGCCCATGACGCCAGTCTGCCCCTATGAGCTCTGTTTCGGTGGATGTTATCCCTGCTGACATGGGGCTGCCGCGGATACATGCATTTACTACCCTGCGCTCAAAGGGAGCCAGTGATGCGCCGTTCCAGAGTTTAAATTTTGGGGATCATGTGGGCGATGATGCGCAAAAAGTACAGTTAAACCGAGATCTATTACGGGATGCGTTGCCGGGCAAAGTCGACCCTCGCTGGTTGCGGCAAATGCACGGTGTCGATGTGGTTGCTGCCCATACTGTCTCTGCAGGCAACGTGCCCACTGCTGATGCCTCATGGACTGATCGACCGGGTATGGCCATCGCGGTTATGACGGCCGACTGCTTGCCGATCGTTTTGGCTGGGATCCGGAGTGATTGGGTGGCTGTTGTCCATGCCGGTTGGAGAGGGCTGGCGGCTGGTGTCATTGAAGCGACACTTGCGGCGGTGCCGGGAAGGTGTGAAGAGACGCGAGCATGGTTGGGTCCCGCTATCGGAGCCTGCTGTTTTGAGGTGGGTGGGGAGGTTCGCCAGATCTTTTTAGAGCGCTTCGGTGCGATAGCGGCGGCGAGCTTCGCATCGACGGATAGCCCTGGAAAATATCTTGCGGACTTGGCCGGGCTGGCGACTATTCGACTGCAGGAGCTAGGCATTACTGGGCTTTCAAATTCGCGCTGCTGCACGGTTTGCGAGTCGGAAGATTTTTTCTCTCATCGCAGAGATGGTGTCACTGGGCGCATGGCCACCGTGGCGATGATATTACCGAAATAAAACTCCCCACTTGAAATTATGCGTCCATGACGCCACTTAATGAATCAGGGCAAGAGGCCCACAGTTCATGGTGAGGGGATAATCACATGCGTATGGATAAGCTAACCAATCCGCTACAAAACGTGCTCGCAGACGCGCAGTCGCTGGCAGTAGGCCGCGGTCAGCAGTTTATTGAGCCGATACACATTTTAAAGTCACTGCTTGATCAGCCTGGAGGTTCTGCGGTTCCTTTATTGCAAAAAGCGGGGGCTAATGGTCCGCAGTTGGCTAGGGCTGTGAACGATGCCTTGTCGATTCTACCGACGGTAAACGGTAGCAGCGGGGACGTACATTTATCTCAAGAATCCAGTCGCTTGCTCAATAGAGCGGATAAATTGGCACAGAGCCGCAATGACAGTTATTTATCCTCGGAACTCGTTTTGCTGGCGATAGTCGATGCCAGCTCTCCTGTCGCAAAACTTCTAACAAAATCGGGGGCCACCCGCAGGTCTCTAGAGCAAGCGATTGAGGATGTAAGAGGGGGTGAGGGGGTGAATTCGCCGGAGGCAGAGGCCTCTAGGCAAGCTCTGGAAAAATATACG
Organism: Luminiphilus sp.; assembly: GCA_029253085.1. Classification (GTDB taxonomy): domain Bacteria; phylum Pseudomonadota; class Gammaproteobacteria; order Pseudomonadales; family Halieaceae; genus Luminiphilus. Next base: position 22,823 of record JAQXAF010000092.1, read on the forward strand.
ATAGACCTTACCGAGCTCGCCGAGCTCGGTAAGCTCGATCCCGTTATTGGAAGAGATGATGAAATACGGCGGACCATTCAGGTGCTGCAACGTAGGACTAAAAATAATCCTGTATTAATTGGTGAGCCCGGTGTCGGCAAGACTGCAATTATTGAGGGTTTGGCCCAGCGCGTCATCAATGGCGAAGTTCCGGAAGGTTTAAAAAATAAGCGCATTCTTTCATTAGATCTTGGTGCTTTGCTGGCCGGCGCAAAATTTCGTGGCGATTTTGAGGAGCGCTTAAAAGCGGTTCTGAATGAGCTCTCCAAAGAAGAGGGACGAATTATTTTATTCGTTGACGAACTGCACACGATGGTGGGCGCTGGGAAATCTGAGGGCTCTATGGACGCGGGAAATATGCTTAAGCCCGCGCTGGCAAGAGGCGAACTCCACTGCGTTGGTGCGACAACCCTCAATGAATATCGGCAGTTTGTAGAAAAGGATGCGGCGCTAGAGCGACGTTTTCAAAAAGTGCTGGTAGACGAGCCTTCCGAGGAAGATACGATTGCCATTCTCCGCGGACTCAAAGAGCGTTACGAGGTGCATCATGGCGTTGCCGTTACGGACAGTGCCATTATCGCCGCCGCGAAACTCAGTCAGCGCTACATTACTGATCGCCAGTTACCCGATAAAGCGATCGATCTCATTGACGAGGCCGCTAGTCGTATTCGCATGGAGATTGACTCCAAGCCGGAGAGTATGGATCGGCTAGAGCGACGATTGATACAACTCAAAATCGAGCGGGAGGCCGTCAACAAAGATCAAACTGAAGCGGCACAAAAGCAGGTGGCATTGCTCGCTGAGCAAATTTCAGAGCTTGATCAAGAGCTGTCCGATCTTGATGAGATTCTGACTGCCGAAAAAGCCGCTGTTCAAGGTGCTGCCAAAATCAAAGCGGCCATTGAACAGGCCAAACTAGACTTGGAAATGGCGCAGCGTGCCGGTGACCTGACGCGAATGTCGGAAATACAGTATGGGCAGCTGCCCGAGCTCCACGGCCAGTTAAGTATTGCGGAACAGGTCGAGCAAGGTCCTACGCAGCTTTTACGAAATCGCGTGACTGAAGAGGAGGTCGCTGAAGTGGTATCTCGGTGGACTGGGATTCCAATTTCAAAGATGCTCGAGGGCGATCGAGAAAAGCTGCTGCGTATGGAGTCAGTGCTTCATGAGCGTGTGGTGGGACAAGACGAAGCTGTGGTAGCGGTTGCAAATGCCGTCAGGCGTTCTCGAGCAGGGCTCTCCGACCCCAATCGGCCAAATGGGTCATTCCTGTTTCTAGGTCCAACAGGAGTTGGTAAGACTGAACTCTGCAAAGCGTTGGCAGGTTTTGTTTTCGACAGTGATCAGGCCATGGTGCGACTCGATATGTCAGAGTTCATGGAGAAGCATTCCGTCGCCCGACTCATCGGTGCACCCCCCGGTTACATCGGCTATGAAGAGGGCGGTTATTTAACGGAAGCTGTTCGGCGCCGGCCGTATTCCCTTTTGCTTCTTGATGAGGTCGAAAAGGCACACCCTGATGTTTTCAATATACTGCTTCAGGTGTTAGAGGATGGTCGCCTGACAGACGGTCAGGGTCGCACCGTTGACTTTAAAAATACTGTCATTGTCATGACGTCTAACCTTGGCTCTGATCTCATTCAGGAAATGGCAGGAGACGAACATTACGACGCCATGAAGGCGGCAGTAATGGGTGTTGTAGGAAGACATTTTCGTCCAGAGTTTATTAATCGTGTCGACGAGACGGTGGTATTTCACCCCCTAGCTCAGACTCAAATTCGAGGTATTGCGAGTATTCAAGTTGAAAGTCTCAGAGCTCGGCTGGCCGATCGGGACCTCGTATTGCAGTTATCAGACGATGTGTTGGACCACCTTGCCGAGGCAGGGTTTGATCCCATTTTTGGTGCTCGGCCCCTGAAGAGGGCTATTCAGCAGTTGCTGGAGAATCCCCTGGCCCAGCAAATTTTGCAGGGCGACTATGCGCCCGGCGATACGATACGGGCGCGGTTAGAGAGCCAGAAAATAATCTTTGATCGACAACAGTAAGCAATCCTTACCGTTTTGGACCCACGTCGGTCAATGATGCTTTCTTAAAGGGCGTCATCGTGCAGTCTACGTTTCTTTCGTGGGTGGGGCGGCATGGTGAGTGCATGGATTCAGAAATCACTGGCGGCGGGTCGGGCGCATGCCGTGAAGTGCGGGTTAAAGCCCTTGGGCTTTTATGCTGATGATGAACGCTCAGGTCGCGGTCTTCGCACAAAGGTTTTCTTTCCCGCTGGATTCACACTCATAGAATTGATCATCGTGTTGGGTATCGTCGGTGTTTTAGTGACCCTTGCCTTGCCGAGTTACCAAAATCACCTGAGAGCGGCGACGGCAAGGCAGGGGACTCTAAGCCTGCTAGCTTTTGCATTGTTGCAAGAGCGACTTCGCATGACCCGCGGTGAGTATCAGGCAGGTTCGGTGTTACTGGCGTACCAACCGTTGTCCCCGCGTTTGCGTCAGCATTACCAGTTGATCGTGGCAGTGCCAAACCCGGCAACAGGCTTTGAGCTATCTCTACGTCCAATAAACTCAAAAAAAAGTTATCCCACCTTGATACTGGATAGTCGGGGGCGCCGGACGCCCGCTCAATTTTGGCCTTAACGCCTAAAAGCTTGGTTTCCTATGCTGCTTGATGTCTTGTTCGCAACCGTGCTGAGTACGATGATTTTTCTTGGGTTATTTTCATTGACCGAGAGCGTACTCGTAACCAATGCCAGCAACCTAGAGATGACGGTATCCCATACCCACTTGCGCAGCGTGGAGGGCTATTGGCGGCAAGCGGAATTTTTGGGTCAGGACGTTCAGTTGGGCGATAGACTCTGCGAAATTCCCCAGCCATGGCTTCAGGACTGGTGCGATGATTGGACGCAAATTCGGCGTGATTGGTCTATCGATGGCACCCTTTGTGTCAAAGAAAATCACGACAAAATCATTGCAATGATTCGCCTTCATAACGGAGTTTTTTTGGATAAAGAGGGGCCATCGCTGCAACACCAGTGGTCTTCGCTTTAACGTTGAGCAAATACGCTGACCGCCTTTGCACAGTCACAGTAATCGAAAATTTGAGGTCTACAGGTTTTTCATTAGTTGAGCTGCTGATTGCGCTAGCACTTGGCACTTGGTTGATATCCGCTGCAGGGTTGACTGCGCAGCGGCTGTGGCTAATGGCGCGACTATCCGCCGATGAAGTGGAGTTGGTTGAGCGCGGTGATTTTGCCTTGAGGCACCTATCGGACGCCTTGCTTCGCGCCTCGCCTATTATTGATGAAACGTTGGGCCTATCGCCTTGTGATGAGCCTGATTTAAATTCTTGGAGTGGGACTGAAGTAAAAGCAGGCACGGGAATTCGCGTGGTGGGGCAAGGTCAGTTTCGCTGCCTGCCGTCCCGAAACTTGGTTGAAAATTCGCCTTTACTGATCGTCGAAGAAGCATGGTCATGTCACGGGCAGGTCTATGAGGGGGTATTGCGTACCTTCGATTGGCTCGAGGATTACCCCGGTACATCTGCTCGGGACAAGCTCCAGACCCCCTTTGCGTTCGATCATCTCGGGGTGGCGACATGGGATTGTGCTCCCGCTGCTTCGGTAACGGCTTGGTCGAGGCGGGTTTATTATCTTCGAGACTTCTCTTGGGATGAAGGTGATGGTGTCGGTGCTCTCATGATGAAGCTTTGGAGGCTGGATGGTCGTGGTTTTGGTCGAGGCGAGGTGCTGGTGCCCGGTGTGATCAATTGGACGCTCGAACCTATTAAGCTGCCCATAAAGCCCTCGAGTCGGGGAGCCGCACATTTGGTGTCGGGTGTAGATGTCGGCCTGACCTTGTGGGGTTGGCGCGCAGGTTTGAGTAGCCGTGTGATGGATATCGAGGTGAAGATGCCCCGGCGCAGTGACTATGCTGCCCTGAGCTACACGGCTTTATCTAGGGGCGCGAGCCAGAGTATGACCTTTAAGGGCTTGGTGTTAAGCCGGAATTTGCATCACCTTGAGTCTAGTCAGCAACCAGCACGGGTAAACCAGTAATGGCATCGCGGCTGTGGGCCCGAAGGCGTCAGTCCGGGGTGATTTACAGCGCTATGGTGATGGCGATTTGCCTCGTAACCACCTTGGTTTTACTCAGTGCCTATGAGGGCTCCATGGTGGGTCTGCTGCGGCACGGCTCGCAATTATCCGCCCTTTGCGGCCCCAATGTGCCGGTGTCTAGTGCCTAAGCTGCAGAATTTTTCCTAGACGGATCTGATTCACATCCCTCGCGATTCGTATTATAAGATGCAAAATGCGTTTTATAATTGCGTTATGCAAAATAAAATGAAAAATATTAGGCGATTGAGGCGAGGCCGGTTGTCATCAATAGTCGAATTTAGGTGATGCGATGTCTAATAGGGCAAAGAAAAGAGCGGGCTTTACGCTGATAGAGCTTTTAATTGCTATCGCTATCGTTGGCATCCTGGCAGCTACAGCTTATCCCTCCTATCGAGAGCATGTTCGAAAAGGAAATCGGGCCGCGGCTCAGTCTTTCATGCTTGAAATAGCGCAGCGCCAGCAGCAGCACTTCCTCAACAGCCGCTCTTATGCTGCGACGCTTACCGCTTTGGGTTTTCCGGCGAATGTCCTGGCTGAATTTCCTGCGAACACCTCAGTGGCTGACGATGTCGCGCCTTTTTATACAATTGTGAGCTCCAATCTCGGCGTTTTGAGCGGGCCACCACCGTCGTTCCAACTCAGCATGCAGCCTATTGCAGGGAGTTTACAGGTGGGTGACGGAGTGCTCTGTATTAGCAATGCCGGATATCGAGCCAGAAACTGTCAAAGCGACGGTACGGTGGAGGCGTGGTAATGAAAGCCTCAATAGGATTTACATTGGTTGAGTTGCTTATGGGGTTGGCGATTTTGTCCATTGTGACCACGACAGTCGTCCCTTCTTTCTCCCAACTCATTGCGGAGCAGCGGTTACGGCAAGTCAGTAATGAGCTGCGGTTGTCGCTGGCATTGGCAAGATCAGAGGCAATAAAGCGCAATGAATCGGTCAATGTGTTGCCCGTCGCAAACACTTGGAGTGAGGGCTGGTGTGTAGAGCCTAACGCTGCTGGTGGCTGTACATCGGCGCCGATAGGGGCTTATGTAGTTCCAAAAAATATTAGGGTTAGTGGTGCGTCTGGAGCGACTGGCATTGCCTTTAATTCTTGGGGACGGACGGCGAGTTGCCCGCGCTTTGAAATAGCAACATCTGTGGCTAACAGTACTTGCAGTCTTTGTCTCTACATTGAGATCGACGGTCGCGCTGTCGCGGCACCTGGTACCTGTGCAAATCGGTGTCCCGGCGTTGACTCTGACTTTTCGTGGTCCGGAGCTTGTAGTTTATGACCGTCAAAAGTAGCAGCGGGTTTACTTTGATTGAAGTGCTGGTCACTTTTTTGATTACTTCGGTTGGGCTTTTGGGGTTGGCTGCCTTGCAAATCAACACCATGAACAGCCAGTTTGAAGCGATTCAACGGGCCCAGATGACAGCCATGGTTGATGATATGGCGGCAAGGATTCGTATGAATCCCAAGGCAGCCGAGGCGGGCGCTTACACTGAGGGCCTCAGCGAGGGTGTTGGTGGATACTATGGGACATTGACCCTGCTACCGGATTGTTCTGCACCGACAGCAGTACGCCGTGATCTCTGCGACTGGAATCGTATGATTGCCGGTGCAGCTCGGGTGTCTGAGGGGCAAAATCTTGCATCGCCCTTGGGTGCGCGTGGGTGCATTGAATCGGGTCGCACAAGCGGCAGTGGTGAGGCTGTGATTAGAGTAAGTATCGCTTGGCAGGGAATGACAAAATCGATTACGCCCTCAATCAGCTGTGGGTCTGGCCAATACGGTGGCGAAAATTTGCGACGTATTATTTATCGTGATGTCGCGGTGAGATGAAAGTCAGCGCGCCCCTAAAAGCGCACGACCAGTACGGCGCTGGTTTGATAGAAATCATGATCGCCATGGCTTTGGGCATTGTTATCGTATTAGGTATTACGACTTTGTTTGCAGATGCTAGTAGAAGTCTAGCAGCTGTAGATCGATCGGGTCGCCAGATAGAAAACGCCTTATTTGCAGTGGATTTATTGTCGGCGGAGCTCGCTCTGGCGGGTTACTGGGGTGGTGCAAATTATCCAGTGGATGCCGAGACACAAATTTTTGCATCGGGTGAGGTTCCCTCTGAATTAAGTTGGAATGTTGCCACCGAGCCGCCTCCTACCTGCCTTGGTGCTGGCGGGATCATTAGTAATACCGAAAACAATGCCAGGGCAGAATTGGCTTTCGCTATGGAGTTTCCATTGTTCTCGGCCCTGGGTGCTGGGCTGAACTCAGAAATTACAGCCGGTAAGTGTGGCCTTGGCTTGACTGCGCTTGCGAATGCGAGTTTGGATTACTTTGTGATTCGACGCTCCGGGAGTTGTGCTACCGGAGCGCCCCCTACGCCAGCACTGAATCAATGCCGCCCATTGGGTGATTATTTTCATCTGCAAGCTAATGGTTGCTACTCAGAAAATCTTGGCCTTTCCGGTGGTGAAATAAAGCTCGAAAAAGTTAATGAGGGTAACGTTTTAGGTCTGCTGTCGTATACCGGCTTCGACTGCGACTCGCCTGCACCCATCTATAGGCTGGTGTCCCGAATTTATTACATTGACCAAAATGACACGATGAATCGCTTGTACTTAGATGGAGCCGGTGGTGCCTTGGGTTTTAGAAAAGAAGCGCTTGTTGAGGGCGTGGAGTTACTGCGCTTTGAATGGTTTGTCGACACCTCGGGAGATGGCGAGTATGACGTAGTCACCCGGGCCCCTAGGGTGGATGATTGGCCCAATATTGTTGGTGTAAAAATTTGGCTTGTCGTTCGCGCGAGTCAAAGAGAGCCGGGTTATTCCGACGGCGCAATTTACACCATCGCGGGCGATTCTTGGTCGGTACCCGCCGGTAATGAAAGCTATCGGAGAGTCGTGCAGAGCAGGACAGTTGATATCGTCAATATTAGAGGTCGCCGGCAATGATTACGCTTCGCGGAGAGCGAGGTGTCGTGTTGCTGGTGGCCCTGATCATGTTGCTGCTGGTGACAATTATGGGAGTGGTGGCTGCCAGCCAAGTTCAAAATAACTTAAAGGTGGTTTACAACGCAGAGGCTCGTAGTGCTGCTAGGAATGCAGCTTTGACGGCTATTCAAGAAGCAATAGCGACTCCGGGCTTTCTGGAAGGCGAGCAGGCATTTAGCTTTGGATGTAACGGAAGTAGTTACACGCGCTGCCTCGATCTTACCGGTGATGGTGTAGAAAACGATATCGTTATCGAATTATCCCGTCCTGCCTGTATTTCTGCGTCGCCACTTCGAAATTCCCAGCTCAATGCCTTGACCGATCCTGAAGATGCGAGCTGTTTTACCCCTGGCCTTTATTCGCTTTGTGCAGAGGCGCTGTGGGAGGTCACTGCTTTGGCGAGGGACACAGCTACCGGCGCCAAAGTGCGGGTGCGCCAGGGGTTACAAACACGAACCACTGTCAATTTGCTGGCATCAGCCTGCAGCGGATAACGAAAATGTGAAGTGAAGGGGGCGAGACATGAATAAGAAGTCAGGTCGGTTTTACTTTGGCTATGCAATGGCGTTCATCATCTTCTCGGGCGTGGCGTTGGCTGAGGACATCGATCTCTTTGCCAGCGGCCTGACCACTGGTGCAACAAGTGACGCATTACCCAACGTTATTTTCGTGCTTGATAACACTTCTAACTGGTCGAGGCAGAGCCAGAAGTGGCCGGGAGGGCTGCAACAGGGGCAGTCGGAAGTGACGGCGATCATGAATACGCTGGCGTCCTTGCCATCAAATGTTGATCTAAATGTCGGTATCTTCGAATTTACAACAAGGGGCAGCGCCAATCAAAATGGCGGGTATGTTCGATTCGATTTGCAGCCCTATCAGGCGGCAAAAGCAGCGTTCAATCGCACGCTCAATGACATCTATGAGGGTATTAACGATCCTAGCGAGAAGCGTAATTCCAACAGTTCACTCGGTAATTTGGTGGCAGATTTTTATCATTATCTGGCAGGTGGCGCGTCTTTGTTTGAGGGTGCCGGAACTCCATCTGCGCTGGCAGATTCCGCTGGTTATACACTGCCTTGGAGCCGCTTCGCATCACCCTTGAATCAGGGTGCGCTTTGCACAAAAACCTACATGATTTTTATTGGCAATCCTGATTCGAATGGTCCTGAGGCTGATGAATCTAATAATTCGGCGGTTTTGGCAGAGCTTTACTCCGACTTCAATATGAGCCCGCCAGCAGCGTTAGCGGGAGCTACAGCAGGTGGCCTTGCCATGCCTGAATATCAAACCCGTTCGGTCGTCTTGGGAAGCACCAATCAGACAGATTTAGGTTTTACCGCTCAGTGCTACGCGGGGCCATCGGCGTGCACCAATGGGATCTTGTCGGCGCCATCTGAAGCTTCCACGGTTGCGGCTGCCTGCGTAGATGTTGCTGCGGGCTGTTTTTGTAGCACCAGTAACTCTGGTGCCAACCGCAGTAAAAATGGCTGCCCTGGTAAGGGTAGCAGTCAGCAGTACAGATACCGTGTTTTTCAAAATGCGGGTGCGACAGAAGAGAGTCGTCATGCCGCGACCGGCTCTGCCATTGATGGAGTCGATTACAATTTTGACGATTGGACTAAATTTCTAAAAGAATTTGGTGTCCCCGTGTCGGTCTTTAATGATGAAGGCGGTGCAGAGGTTCACCGGGCGCAGATAACCACTTACACGATTGACGTCTACAATGCTAAACCGAGCGAAATCCACTCTGCCCTTCTGGATAGTGCGGCAGAGCAAGGGGGTGGCTATAGGCAGTCAGCTACTAATGCCGCAGAACTTGAAGCAGCCCTGAATCGGGTCTTTGGCGATATCATCGATATCAATACGTCCTTTGCGGCGGTAACCTTGCCGCTGTCTTCCGCCAATCGAGCTCGGGCCGATAATCGAGTATTCGTTGGCATGTTTAGGCCGGGTGCTGATCGAGAGCCGCGCTGGTTGGGTAATCTCAAACACTATCAACTCGCGTTATTTAATGGTCAGATTGAACTGGCCGACGTGAATTTTGAGCGTGCTATTAACCCTCAGACGGGCTTTTCTCAATCGTGTGCTACCAGTTTTTGGACGGCTGATACGACTGATGTCGATGCTACGCAGAGTGGCAGCCAGCCATATTTTGATGGTTTAGCTCTTGATCCAAATCCTGTCAGCGCGTGTTCTCCATCTAGACTCGCCGGCCGTAGCGTGCTGTCCGATTCTCCTGATGGGCCTTTTGTTGAAAAAGGAGGTGCCGCGCAGCAAATCCGAAATCAAAGTGCTGCGTCGGGCACTAGCACTCGGACTATTTTGACCGAGTCCGGAGGCGCTCTGCGAGCGCTTGGCGCCAGTGATTTTAATGACCCTGCTTATTATCGTTATCTGATCGGTGAGGATGCGGGTTTGCGGGGCGGCGACGCAAAACTTTCCATCGGTAATGGCCTATATGACAGCAATCCGCTTCTTGGGTCCCCCGAGCACATGCCAGCTTCAGGATTACGGGCAACTATCCACGGTGATATCGTGCATTCGCGCCCGTTGACGGTAAGTTACGGCGCAAAGTCCAATGGTGAAACCTTATTTCGTATTTTCTATGGCAGCAATGATGGTGTTTTCCGAAGCCTTAATCCTGATTCCGGGGCTGAGAGCTGGGCTTTTATTGCCCCAGAGCATTATCAGGGCGTCGAGCGTCAGTATCGAAATACTCCCTCGGTAAATTATTTTGGTTTGGATGCCTCGCTATCCTCGGCTATTGATGCTGAAGAGAAAGATTACTTCTTCGACGGGTCTACCGGTGTTCACACGACTTACAACGCACTCGGTCAGCTGACGAGAGGCTATATCTTTCCAACTATGCGTCGAGGTGGTCGCATGTTGTACGGCTTGGATATTAGTCCCGAGGTCGGGGAGGCGGGTACACCGCCAGACGTGCCCAAATTGCTTTGGAAGTTGGGGTGTCCCAGTCTTACTGAGGACCTTGGCTGTACCCCTGAGTTTTCTAATATTGGGCAGACATGGTCAACCCCAGTCCTGGGCTATATTGAAGGTTATCGAGGGGGCAGTCGCCCCGTACTGATCATGGGGGGTGGATGGGATAGCTGTTTGGATGTAGATAGCGCAACTTACTCCTGTTCAGGCGCAGTTAAGGGTGACAGCGTATTTTTTGTCGACGGGCAAAGCGGTGCCTTGTTAGCCGAGCTCGCTACGGATGCACCCGTGGTGGCAGAGGTTGAGCCAATAGATATAGATTTTGATGGTTACATCGACTTTATCTACGTCGCTGATGCGGCGGGAGGCCTGTACCGCATTTCTCTGAGCCAGCTATTGGGCGCTCAGGCGGCGGCTACAGCGCCGCTGGACCAGGCCTCCTGGTTCATAAAAAAAATAGCGAGTGTTTCCAGCTCGAGTCAACGATTCATGAGTCGACCGGTGGCGGGCGCTTTGGGAAGCGATGTTTTTGTTACCTTGGGTAGTGGCGATCGTGAGCGCCCGCTAAAACAAAATTATCCCTTTGCACAGCGGGTTACCAATCGATTTTATGCCTTTATTGATCGTCCCTATCCCCAGAGTAACGAAACCGATTTGGAGGCTCGGTCAACAATTAATTTAGATGGAGGCAGTCTGCTAAACGCGGCATTGGGTCTGCCGCTAGGCGCCGCCATCACAGATTATGACGGTTGGTATATCGATCTTTTGGATCGGGGGGAGCAGGTAGTGAATCAATCAGCGATCGGCGGAGGGCAGGTATTTTTCAATACGTTTCAGCCAAGTGGTAACACTGCGGGTCTGTGCGCCAACTTGGGTGTTTCAAAGGCATATCGCATTCCGTTGTTCGCACCGAGTAATGACGTCGGTGAACAATTTGGTGAGGGCATTCCCATTCCACCGATCATCGTTACGGTGAAGCTTGATGCCAACGGTAACAGCTGCAGTGGTGCTGGTTGTGGGCCTGGTGAGGTGACCGATGACGTGGTGACTGTGTGTATTGGATGCAAAGGCTTTGATCCAATTGAGATCAAGCCTATCGGGACAGGCACTCTTACCGAAGCTTTTAGGGTCGAAAATATTGATCGATTGTAGGTCTTATAGTTTCAGGGTTAGCAGTGCCTACCTGTTATCTCTTGGGCTTCTACCAGCTTCACCTTAATCTCTTCTGACGACATGAAGCGCACAGTGCCATCCGTATCGGTTGTGCGAATTCGTTCAAAATTTTCGTAGGTGTAAATATTATCTTGAGCGTGCTTACATAGGTCAGCATTTTTTTGTATGCGTACCGAGGCCGAGGGGTTGCTGCTATTTGGTTGCTGGCTTGAGGCTTTGCCGGTGCCTGCTTCGACGGCTTCTGAGGCGGGTTTTTGCAATACCTCAGTCCCCATGCCGCTCTTGCCATATTGCGCGCTGTTGAGCGTTGTAAAAGGCGTGCCTGCGGGTGGTGGCCGGTCACTTATGACAGGTCTGCCATTGCTGTCGCTCCATCGGTACATAATCGCAGCCTCGGTCGGCTGCACCAGCAAGCCGATTAGGCACGCTGTGGAGATCATGGCTGTCCATCCGAAAGCTGTTGGCATATTAAATCTCAATTTCAATGTGTCATGGTCACGCTACTGCGATCTTGCCATTTCGGCAATATCACACGTGGTTAATGCGCAGCATTTCTTGACTTTTTTACAGCACCTTTTCACTATGTCGATCGTCACGCGAACGGCAACGGCTAACGATGAGTACCCTCATCCGCTGGCCCACCCCCATGACGGGATAGTTATGAGGGCTGTTTGCGGGTTCCGTCTGGT
>JAQXAF010000104.1 GCA_029253085.1 Luminiphilus sp.
ACTCAAGATGCAGATGCACTGGCCTTGTTTGGTGAGCTGAATTACGCGATCAACGACCTTTGGTCTCTGACCGCGGGTATGCGTTGGACAGATGAAAGTAAGGATCTGGATAACCGGCAGTACGGTAGCTCAGCCGATCGACTGGCAGGGGCTCCCATTGCTAATCAGCTGACTCCTAGTTACGAAGATTCAAATGTGACCTACCGCTTTGTGTTGCAGCGTGAGTTAAACGTGGGAATGGCTTACTTATCCTATGCAACAGGGTATCGCGCGGGTGGTTTTAATAGCCGCGGCAATAACTCGGATACGATCGGTCCTTACGATCCCGAGGAGGTAGGGAGCTGGGAGCTGGGTATTCGTACGCAGCCCACCGATCGGTTGCAGTTAAACCTGACGGGCTTTTACGCGACTTACGAAGACAAGCAGCAGTTTGTTGTTACAGATGGTACTCAGTGCGATCAGGCGGCAACGGCGACTTGTACGTTCATTCGTAACGCGGCTGAAACGACTAACCAAGGTATTGAATTTGAGGGGGTTTGGGTGCCCACCGATAATTTGAATATCCGCGCTACTTACGGCTATCTTGATGCGGAGTTCGATAAGTACGATTTTGGTGGCATTGATATTTCCAGCCAAGCTCAGGTGATATATGCGCCCGAGCACACGTTCAGTGTGATGGCTGACCATACGTCATCAATTATGGGCGGAACATTGGTTCTATCGGGAACTTGGAGCTACCGTAGCGACCTTTGGGGTGCCGCAGAATTTGCGTTCTACAACTACGATACGGGTCCAGACATTAATATTGATTCCCATGATCAGCTCGACTTTAGCGCGACGTATCTTCGTGATTTACCACAAGGTGCACTCAAGCTAATGGTCTACGGTACCGATGTTCTCGATGGCGATGGCCGAGTGGCACGAGCTTATGATGCTGGCGCCTTCGCGTGGCAGGAATTGGTACCCGGCCGTCAGGTGGGTGTCACTATCGGATACGAGTTCTGAAACTGAAGCTCTGCGCAAAGCCACCTTCGGGTGGCTTTTTTTTTGGCAAAATTGCTGCCTTGAGTCGAAACTGTTGCTGCAGTAGAGCGTGCGCACGCCGAAGCTGATCGCTTAGATAAACAGGTTGGTCCAAGCAGAAAGTAGCGCCATATTCCAAGAAAATGCCTACCCATTGGAGGGAGGTCCTCTATGGGTTTAATTTACTGGTGGGGATTACCTTGGCTTTTCTCGAGTTGCGAAAAGTGTAAAAAAGCAGAAATATTGTGCTGTATGTAGTCGATTCGAACTTCCTGATCTCGTCGATCGCCCCCGCCCCTTACAAATGCGCCATCCTTCGTTTGAAACAGCAGCTGTCGCTGTAGATTTTCCTCAATGCATTTAAGTGCGGCGTCTTGAACTGAGCTTGTCGCGTTTTCAGGTGGGTGCATACGAATAAAGGCGAGCAGCCCTTCTGTGCGGCAGGCGGTTGGTGTGCTTCTGCCCCAATCGAGGTAGTTCGGGTTGTCGATGATCTCGCTCGCAATTTGTTCAGCGTGAGCGTAAATGTGCGGTGACTTATCGAATTGTTGAAGCTGTTCCAAGGAGTAGAGCATCCAATGCGATTGTTCCCGTACCCCATAGCCTTGTGCAGCTAAATCAGCCTCGACCTCTAAGACGGTATTCAGTAACAGCGAATCACCGGTTATTCGATAGCAGGCTAGGAGTGCGAGGAGAGCCTCGCCCACATAGTACTCAGATCGAAAGCTGGAGATCTTGCCTGATTTAAAATAACGCTTATGAACGAAATCTCCGTGGAGCTTCCGCTGCTCCAAAATAAACTGGCACAATCTGTAAGAGGTATCGCGCAAAACGTCACACGTGTTGATCTCATAGAGTTTTGCCAGCGCGAGAGCTGCCAAAGCGTTGCCGCCTAGCTTGATGCTATTTTTTTCCAGGATACAAAAATTTAGGTAACCACCAAAAAAGCGTAGATGCTCGTTAAAGAGGTAAGTGATGGCCTTATTTGCAGCGGTTAAAAGTTGCTCGTCTTTGGTGACGGAAAATACGTCGAGCATTGACCAAACGGTTCCTGAATGTCTTAGAACGTTATAACCCGAAAGCTTTGCATTGCTGCTGGCTTCATAGCGATATCTGAACTGTCCTGATTCTAAATTCAGTTCAGCGAGCTTGCTGGCACCTGCCTGAGCGACGGCTAGCGCATCGCGGGATAAAAGGTTGGGCATTACGTTGTGTTGTCCTTAAGTATTTGCACCTTCAACGCCATATTTCTGAAGGCTGAGCGATAACTGTGCAAGGCCTTGGAATTTTATTAAAGGTACGACACGAGCATAACGCCTTTTTCATGTTCGACAGTGATGTATCGTCCGCATTGCATTGATGCCTTCCTCATGCGTTGCTGGCCATCATTCGTAGTGAACACCTTGCCCACAGGCACCAGCCACGCCTAACTCGAAAACGGCACTCAGTGCGTCAGTGCTGCTGATACCTTCAGCAATACAGGGTAGCCCCAATGATTGAGCGATATTGATATAAGTGCGCATCAAAGCGGCATTGCCAGGGTTGTTATTGAGGTCGCGGCTGAACAGGCTGTCCATTTTTATGTAATCCATGCCCAAATCCCCCAGTTTCCCGATATCACTAATGCGATAGCCCATATGCTCAATGCCAATTTTCACACCGGCGCCATGGGCTACGGTTACCAATCGCTTGAAGTTGTCAGGGTGAGCGAAGGCGGCAGCTTCACCAATTTCAAGATTGAGGTTTTTAGCGTTTTCGGCATGATTTTTCAAGAACAGCTCTAACCAAGTGCTAAAACGATCATCGTGCAGTGCAGCCGAGGTCAGGTTTGCACACGTGCTTTGCCCGGTCTCGCTAATTTTTTCTATCGCCAAACCTGTTGCGACCTGATCGATTTCATAACTAAGGTTTAAACGATGCACCCAGGGCATGAACTCTCCAGCGCTACGCAATTGCCCATCAATATTAATGCGCAACATGCCTTCGTGATGGATAAGCTGGCCGTCAGGGGTGACCACCGGAAATGTGGCAATCACTAGTTGCTGCGCTTCGATGGCTGTCAGTAATTGTGAGTGCCAGAGGCTTGCTTGCTCGCGAATTGGAATGGCACTTCCACTGGATAGGTTGGCGACGATAACTTCTGATTCTCCCTGCTCATCAGATACCACCAGAGCACCGTCTAGAGCAGTCATTAAATGCCCTATGGTTTGGCCAGATGTGTAGCTTACGCACGCGCTAGGCAGCGGCGTATTTTCGGTCATCTCGAAGTTTGCAAGTACTTCCTGAATAATGCGTTGTAGCGCTTCTGCAGCCTGCTTGGGCTCATTGGTAAGAGGGGCCAGCAAGCAAAAGTCAGAGCCATTGAGTCGGCCAGCGACCCAGTCTGCTTGGGCAAGATTGAGGCGCGTTATAGAACTGCCGATTTCGGCCAATACGGCATCCATGGTTTGACGGCCAAAATTTTGGTTAAGTCGCGCTAAGTTACTCAGTCGCACGAGTGCAACACTTCCACTGGCGTCGGCATCCTCTGACTCCAGTTTTGCTCCTAGACGTGCCATAAACGGATTGCGTAACAATAGCCCGGTGCCGGCATCTATTTCTGTTGCCTCGCGCTGACGAGAGAGGCGTTGGGATTCTTTTTCCAACATGTCACCAACGCGCCGTGCGAGTTCATTCATGGCACGAGTCACCTCGGCGAATTCAGTCGTTGAGGGTTCCGGTGTGGTTATAAATCTTCGTTCCCCAATGGCCTTGGCTTGGGTGACTACGCCTTTTAACGGCGCCAAAATTCTTTGCAGCAAAAATGACCCTAACAGGCCTGCAAGAGCAACAGATGCCAAGAGAGCCCAAAACATATTTTGAGCGGTTTTCCAAAGTTCGTCGTAGGCAACATCATCGTGGCGTTGCACTTCTAATAGGCCCTGTTGAGTCCAGCCGGGCTGAAGCATCGCCTGGCCAGGGGCGGACTTTATGGGAAACCAAGTCTTGAGGATGGTTGGGTAGTTACTAATGGTGCCCGGGTTACTCCAGTCAAAAAGCGGTGGGGCCAGAGGATCTGGACTCAGGAGTCGTATCCTGAGATACACACCCTGGTTGGCCATGGCAGAAAGGTAAGTCTCTAGCTCAATGCCATCAAGGTTGAGTTTGTTCAGGTGCAGTACGGTGCTGTTCGCATCATTGAGGTTTTCAATGGCAAGTTGTTCTTCGAGGTACTGGCTAGATCGCTCTCCCATGATGACAAAGGAGGTGACAAAAATACCGATAATCATGGGCCCAATAAAGGCTAGCGCTAGCTTCTTGTATAACGACATGGTGGTGCGCTCCTAAAATCCTGTGGTGAAGCCTTCCTGGCGAATTTTTTCTACGACTTGACCCCAGCGAGATAACCGAGCAGTGGGCCGCTGATTGGTAGCCCGCGGTCCTGTGCCCACCCACAACTGTTCTCCATTAAAGCTGAAAACAGGTTGCAGGTCGCCTCGCTCCGTCGCGGGCCTAATCACGTAATCTAGGTTGTCGAGAATTAAAGGTATCGCGGTTGGCGTCTTGTACCAAGCTAACACCATGTGGGCTTGGTTTAATCCGCTTCGCCTTGCTTTGACGTAGACGAGCCTGAGTGAAGACGGTGGCACGCCCATAAGCGTCAAGGTGGCGTATTTTGCAATTGCGTAGTCTTCACAGTCCCCGATACCTCTGCCCATTGTCTCCAGCGGCGTGGACCAATAATCTTCAGTTTCCCATTGGTAAGCGATGTTCTGGTTAAAAAAATCATTAACGGCGACCAGTTTTTTCTGAACATCTGCGTTGGCATAAGTCCCAATCATTGACTCCCAGCGCAACACCGTTTGCACCGCTAGTGAGCCAAATCGGGTGCTCGCTTGGGCTTCCAAATTAGGGATTTGCATGCTCCACAACTTGCTGGGCGCCGCCAGCAATAGTTGAGCTAGGGCCAATACCAAAATCAAAGGTATTAAGTGCACTTGCAATTTCCCGACAAAGGTCCACACTTTCTCATTCTAATCAATTACCTAGCTGTTTACTCGGAAGTAAACTGTACGTAAGGCTTGGTAATCCATGGGGTAATAGCTGCAAATGTTGTTACTCCGCAAGTGAAAGATTGAAATGACGGTTTAAAGAGCGCACGTCGAGACCGTTCATTGCAATGACAATCTGATATTAGGGTTAGAGGATGATCACTGAAAATTCAAAAGTTTGCTATCGAGAAATTCGCACCATCATGGCTTTAGTGGCACTACTGGGCGCCGGACCTGCATTGGCACAGGAAAGGATCGTTACTTTTGGTGCTGCGGTATCGGCAGCACTGGAGTCAAACCCTGCCGTAGTTTCTGCTTACTATAATTTCGAGGCCGCTCGAGAGGGACAGCGCTCAGCAGAGGGCGGTTTTTACCCCAGCGTCGACCTCAATGCTGACTATGCTTGGGAAGAGCGTGAAACGCCCCTCAACGATTTTGGTGATTACGAGCGTGATTCAGTTCGTTTTAGTGTGACGCAACTATTATTTGACGGGTTCCAAACTCGGGACCGGGCGCGGTCACTTGGCTATGAAAAATTGGCACGGTACTACGATGTTCACGGAGCGGCGCAGTCTATTGCTCTCGACGCCACAGTCGCCTACTCCAACACGGTGCTGTATCAAAAATTGGTTGGATTTGCGGGTGAGAACTTTGATTACCACAAGGACGTTTACAGCAAAATTCAGCAGCGTGCGGCTGCGGGGCGCGATGAGGGCGTAAATCTTGATCAGGCTAAATCAAGGTTGGCGCTGGCGGAGTCTAACCTGCTGACCGAGCGGACCAACCTCTATGACACCGTCAGCGAGTTCCAGCGAATTGTAGGTGCTTTACCGGGCGACAATTTGCCCATGCCCGCACTACCGAGTGGCGTTATGCCGGGACTTCGTAATGACGCACTGAAAGCTGCTTACAACAGCTCCCCCGAAATCAATCGCACAATCGAAGAAGTGCGGGCAGCTCGGGAGGCATTAGGTGCGACACGGGGTCCAATGTATCCCCGCCTTGATTTACGTTATCGAAACGAGCAAGAGTCTAATATTGACGGTTTCCGCGGTGATTATGACCTGCAGGCCGTTGAGTTGGTGTTCACCTACAATCTTTTTCGAGGCGGCAGTGATAGCGCTCGCCGCAGGGAGTTTTCGAATCGTTACTATTCGGCAGTAGAAGGTCGCAAGCAGGCGTGTCTTAGCGTGCGTCGAGAGGTCACTATTGCATTTAACAATGTAAGGGCGCTTAAAGAGCAGGTGCGCTACTTGTCAATTCAGTCTGAGGCGCAGGACAAAACACGCAAAGCGTACAACGATCAGTTCGATCTCAATCAGCGATCACTGCTTGACTTGCTCGATTCACAAAATGAGTATTTTGATACTCAGCGAGCGTTGGCGTCGGCCAAAATCAATCTACTTCAAGCTCAGGCCCGTGTCCTGGCTGAAATTGGCATGTTGACGGATGCTCTTGACGCTCAAGGTTTTAATGCTGACAAGATTGAGGCTTTAAATCTTGATTTAGTGCGACGAGACGACGAGCAAATCGCCGTATGCGACTCGGGAGTCGTTCCCGAGATGGTTATCGTTCAAGACACGTCGCTTGATGCTGTGCCTTTGATGGTAACTAGCGATTACGCTTTTTTAAATACGACGGACACACCTGAGATCACTGTGGCGGCGGCTTCAGCTTCAAATTCTATAGTCGCTGAGGATCCTGCGCCGATGAAGACTCTGGTCATTGCGCCAGAACCTGATGCCATGTCGTCGTACAGCAGCTACGAGGCTGAATCAGAGGGTGTAGCCGACGCAGACGCTAGCGACTGGTTTATTAATATAGCCACATACGCCGATATTGACTGGGCAGAGCGCTGGAAGACATCACTGTCTGAGGAAGGGTACCCCGCCGTCATTATCCCGTTTGAAAAAAATGGGGTTACGCTACACCGCATTCGAGTGGTTGGATATGCGGATGAGGGGGAGGCGCAGTCTGACGCCATTCTTATTGAAAACTCACTTGAGACGGGCCCCTTGTGGGTGGGGCGTAAGTCTGAAGCATAGGCTGTGATGTGGCGGATTAGCCCTTCACATTAAAGCTCTCGCTGCACTCCCCCTTTTCGGCGCGGGGGTCAAAGGTGGCTGGGCTTCAGGGATTAGAGATAGAGGGTTAGGCGTGTTAGCGATTCGCTACTTTTCGCTGGGTACTGCAGACCATTCTAATTCTTCAAGAAACAGCAAGAGAGCGTCAATGTCTATCGGCTTACGCATTAGCGTTACGCCTTCACTACTGATGTGTTTTAGATCCTCGTCAGCGTCTAAGTGACCAGAAATCATGAGATATTCAAATTGTCGACTTGGCATTGCTTGCAGAGCCTGGATTAACTCGGCGCCATCGCGGCCCGGCATGCGCATGTCGGTTAAGATAAGCGAGATGTTGCTGTTCTCCTCAATGAGGGCCAAAGCCTCATTGACACTGAGTGCCTTTAGGCACTTGTAGTCAAAAGACGAGAGAAATTCACACAGCTCTTCAGTGATTACGCTCTCATCATCGACTATCAATATTTCTGAATGCTGCATGGCCTTACCTTTTATGCGTGATTGAGTCCAAGCATAAAACGCAATTTGCGAATCGGACAGCGTTTGCATGGGTAATCTGTGTACAATAACCCGTAGAAGGCCGATTTAAAATGGTTGGAGTTAAATGCAGATTCGTATGAGAGCCACCGCTGTTAGGTCTATGACCTTACTCGCGATACTGTGCTTCATTCTTGAGGCGCTCGTTGTATATCGAGTCTTCGCCCTGCGCGACCTTCAGCAAAGCGTATTGCAGCTGCAGGTAGAGGCGCAGCAGGCAGAGCGCGCTTTAAGCCCGATGGTAATTTTTAAAGATCGGAACGCCCCAGCGCCCTTGATGGCCTTGTCATTGCGAGATGACGTGGTTTCGGACGCGTGCTGCGCTGTTCCTTTGCAGCTTCTCAATGAGGCTCATAAAGCCACGAATTTCAACGATTATTCACGGGCTTATAGCGAGTTACTTCGCGGCCTCGATGACTACTCTGCCGTGCGGCGGGACCAGATTGCGAGCATGCTTAAAACGAATGCTTGGCTTCCTTACATCGCAATCGTTGTTCTGATTGCTGTGTTTGTGATCGCTTGGCAAATTTTGCAAAATAACTTTCTAGGTCCCATTAGCCGACTTCATCGATCCGTTAGAGAGGCAGATTTACACGGTGATTTTGATTATCGTAATCGCGCCACTGATCCGCAGGAAATAGGCGACCTCGGCGTATCATTTTCAAATTTATTGTCGCGACTGTCTGGTCAGTTGGCTGGACGTGAGCTTGCTCTGCGCGAGGCCAAGGATATGTCGCGGCGTGAAACTGACAGGGTTTCCGCTGAGCTCAGTGAGTTGTTTAAGGGCAGTCCTAGCCCTATTTTTGTTCTCGATAAGGCGGGTCTCATCGTAACTTGGAACCCCAAGATCGCCGCGATGACTGACCTGCCTGAGTTGGAGGCCATTGGTGGAAATTTTGAAGCTTTATGTTTGGCGACAGGTCTTGAGAGGGAAGATTTTCATGCCCACTTTGCAAAAGTTTTAAAGGGAGCGTCAAAGGATGATATTCGGCTGCCGTTAGTTATCCGTGGAGGGACTGAGGTTGTAATCAGAGCAAACCTGAGGCCATGTCGAGCCTTCGGAGGTGAAATTGTTGGGATAAACTGTTTCGGACGTGAGATAGAGGGCGCATTGCAGCCCACTGTTATGGAGGTGGAGGCCCAGCAGGCCAGTTATTTCAGTCAGCTGGCATCCGGTGCGGCGCATCAGCTTAACCAGCCTCTGCAGAAGATGCGTTTGTATCTTGCTAACGCACAAAATCGTCTGCGCTTGCCGACAATTGATCAAGAGACTTTAGTGGAGAAGCTAAGCGGTATCGATGCTGAATTATCTACGGTAGCGGAAATTATTGATCATTTAAGAGAGTTTGGTCGTCCTGTTGAGCCCATGCCGAATGGTTTTCAGATGGCAACGGTTGTTGAGCGCTGTCTGGATTTATCTCGCGGTAGCTTGGTGGAGCAAGGTATTGAGGTGGTTTTCGATTGTCAGCTATCTGATGAGATAGCCAATGGCCATCCGCTTCAGATCGAAAAGCCACTAATTGCGCTCTTAAATAACGCTCGGGAAGCGGTGCTCGAGGGCGCGCCCAGTCACCCTAAAATTACCGTTACCGCCACGTCTAGCGGGGCTGATATCGCAAAGATCGTGGTGTCGGATAACGGTTGCGGTCTTGCGGAAGAGCTCCGCGACAAAGTTTTCGAGCCTTTCTTCTCTACACGCACCGCGGGTAAAAATGTTGGATTGGGTCTTTCTGTGGCGCAGGCCGTTATCAGCGACCTTGGCGGACGTTTAAGTTTGGATAGTGATAACGGCTGGACAAATGCCACGATAGTGGTACCGCTGCGATAGGAGAGTGATGGGTTTGTTAAAAGCACGACATGAATTCGCCAGGGAGGAGCCATTGGCAACGCAGCAAGCCGGTATGCGCTGCGTTGGCGCTGTGGGCGGTTTTTCCTACCCACTCGTCCCCGACAAAAACCGCGTCTTTTTATGGAGTGAAGTTGGTAGGCCGCTAGCAAGCTTTGAGGGCTTATCAGGATCCAGCACAACTTTAGGTGTTCAGGGTGCTGCAAGACCGGAAAACTTACCCGCGGCGGTGCTAATCACGTTAGACTCGTGGGTATTGCAAAGTAAGCTGCAAAATGCGACTGCGCGTTTTGCAGCGTTGAGTGGAAGCCGCCTGTGAAAGTGCTAGTCGTCGATGATGAGCCTGATATTCGAGAGGAACTCGGCGAGTTCGTGGAGCAGTTGGATTTTTCTGTTGTACTGGCCAGTAATGGCGAGGAGGCACTGGGTAAATATTTTGATGATCCAGAAATCTCGATCATTCTGAGTGATCTTATGATGCCGGGTCTTAACGGCCTCGAAATGTTAGATAACATGAATAGTGCTCCAGGCGCCCATCAGCGCGTTCGACGCGTCATATTCATGACCGGCAACGGAAACACGCAATCCGTAATTCGTGCGATGCATCTCGGAGCAAAAGAATTTCTACTCAAGCCGGTTGATCTGGATCAACTAGAGCGACACATCGCCAGCGCCAAGAGAGAAGTTGCCGCCGATCGGGCTCGCCAAACTGAAGAGATTTTACTGAAACAGCAGGTTTCTCTGAATAATGCGGAGATATCCGCCTTAAATCGCGATGTTGAGGAAGCTTACGCTGAGGCTCTGGCTTGTTTGGCCGCAGCTGCAGAACACAAGGACCCCGAGACGGGGCAACATATCATTCGTATTGGCGAATATGCCGCTGTACTCGCCGAAGCGCTGGGTTGGGACAAGGAATGGAGCGACATGATTAGGTTGGCCGCGCCCCTGCATGATGTCGGCAAAGTTGGTATGCGCGATTCGGTGCTGCTGAAAGAGGGGCCCCTCGATGACGATGAATTGTGTCATATGCGGCAACATCCAGAAACAGGCTATCAGATCCTCTCGGGCTCGGCTTATCCAACCATGAAGATGGCTGCCCGCATAGCGCGTTGTCACCATGAGCGCTGGGATGGCACCGGTTATCCGCGTGGGCTAAAGGGATCTGAAATTCCTGTGGAAGCCTCGATTACGACGCTGGTAGATGTCTATGACGCGCTGCGGTCGAAGCGGCCTTACAAGCCTGCATTTGACCATAAGCAAGTGATGGATATTATTCTAAAGGGAGATGGCCGCACTGAGCCCAAGCATTTTCGACCGGATGTGCTTGCCGCTTTTGAGACTGCTCAAAACAAGATGGCACAGATTTTTGACCAACTTAGCGACGAGGCTGATCTGGCAAATCTCGCGGGTTCATCTCGTAGGCGCGAGGTTTTGTAATGAAGACTTTGATCGTAGAGGATAGCGCCACACTCTGCGCTATTTATGAAGCGTATCTGGATAACACCGGTTACGAGGTCCACTCGGTAGAAACGTTTACAGGTGCTCTGATGGCGCTTGAAACCTTGAAGCCCGACCTTATTTTACTTGATATTGAATTACCTGACGGTAACGGCCTAGACCTGCTAGCAGAAACGGTACTCATGAATCCTCAGCCTGCTGTCGTTGTGATGACAGGGCACGGTATTGAATTTGCAGATCAAGCGATTGAACGTGGAGCCGATGATTTTTTAGGTAAACCGTTTGACGCTTCAAGATTACGCGTAACCCTTGCCAATGTTGTACAACGGCTGGAACTCACCCAAAAGCTCAGTAAGCTTGGTGAAATGCGTGAGCGACTGGGACCCATTATGGGTTCATCTGGTGTCATGCAGGCGGTTTATACAACCATAGAATCCCTAGCGTCGAGTCGTGCGACGGCGTTGATTACGGGCGAGAGCGGGACAGGAAAAGAGCTTGCTGCGAGGGCGATACACGATTTGTCAGCACGTGCCCCTAAAGAGTTTGTCGCAGTTAACTGTGCCGCGATCCCCAATGATCTCATTGAGTCTGAGCTCTTCGGAGAGGCGTCTGGCGTGAGAGGTAATGTTCATGCTCGCGACGGGTTGATTAAGCAGTCGGACGGAGGAACATTATTTCTCGATGAAGTCTGTGATATGCCTTATGAATTGCAATCGGTGCTTCTTCGATTTATTCAGAGTGGCTCTTTCAAGCCGGTAGGCAGTGATAAAGAATTTGTTGCTGATGTGCGAATTTTAGCGGCTACCAATCGGGACCCACTGTTTGAAATGCGTGAAGGACGATTGCGCGAGGATTTGTTTTATCGGTTACATGTCGTGCCTTTACGGATACCGCCACTTCGAGAGCGGGGTGATGACGTGCTGCTGTTATCAGCTCATTATTTGAAAGTATTCTCTGAGCAGGAAGCTCGAGAGACGTGCGGATTCTCTGAAGATGCGCGTAGAGAGCTTCGACGTTATCCCTGGCCTGGAAACGTTAGGCAGTTGGAAAATATTATTCATCGTTTGGTGCTCATGTCGCCAGAGCAGACCATTGGCTATGAGCAGCTGCGGGTCGCTATTATGGATAGCGACGTGGTCGACAGTTCTGCATCAACTCCAAGCACTGCGCGCCCGCTTACCGGGGAGGTAGGTTTGGGAGGGGTGGAACCTTTGTGGCTTACAGAAAAGCGCGCAATTCAGTCGGCTATTGATTACTGCGAGGGCAACGTTAACCGTGCGGCGGGTTTATTGGAGGTTGCCCCTTCCACCATTTACCGAAAGATTCAAAGTTGGAAGTCATAAATCAAGAGCCAACAGCATTGGAGTCATGGAATGTATGGAGTCATTAACAAATCGCTGAGAGATATGGTTGTCGAGCAATTTGGCGACGGTAAGTGGCAAGAGGTTCTGCTGCGCTCTGGTGTGCCTGATGACAGCTTTTTAGCGATGCAATCTTACGATGATGATATTACTTACAGCCTGGCTCAGGCCTGCGCTGATGAAATGGATATCGATCTCAGTGATGCGTTAAGAGCTTTCGGGGTACATTGGGTTGAGAATACCGTTGCGAGGCAGTATGAGTCACTACTGCAGGCCGCTGGCTCAGACATGCTGAGCTTTTTGAGAAACCTCAATAATCTCCACGATCGTATTAGTTCTACCTTCTTAAATTACCGACCCCCAAATTTCAGGGTGCACGAAGGTAATGAAAATAATGTCGAGATACTTTACCTATCCGAACGAATCGGGCTGACGCCCTTTGTTGAAGGTTTGTTACAAGGATTGGCTCAGCGATTTAATCAGTCCATGGAAATTTTGGAAATCGAGCCTCAAGCAGTCAATGCTGGGGAAAAAACGCTCTTCAAAGTGCGTATGGGTTAGGGGCTGGTTTTTTCCCGTGATCAAACTGGATCAGTTTTGGGATGAGCTTCAGGGCCTCTTTACGGTAGTCGGTCAAATCGACAGCGAAGGGGTGTTGGTGAGAGCTAGCCCACTACTCGCTGAAAAATGCCCGATTGATGGCGCTGGTCCCATCAAGTTTTTCGAGCACTTTAAATTTAAGCGTCCAACACCGTTTGACGGGTCTCTGGTTTCTGCGAGAGGGGCGATAGGTGAGTTGTTTTTGGGGTTTAGTGAAGATTTGGGCTTCGCTATCCGCGGGCAAGTCATGGACTACACTGAAATGGGGCTGGATGGACTTTGCTTTGTGGGTGTTCCCTGGTTGTGGTGGATAGAGGGAAATACAGCCAGTAGTACTCTGACGATGTCTGATTTTCCTGTGCACGACGTACAGATGGATCAGCTGTTTTTCATGAGTACTCAGCAGTCAATGGTAGAAGATTTACAAGCACTCAACGTGCAATTGAAATCTGCAAAGCAAGATGTAGAGCGTGCTAATGATGCGCGTCAAAAATACTTTCATCATGTCAGTCATGAAATGCGAACGCCGTTAAATGGTGTGATTAGTGCGCTCAGCCTGATGAGTGACTTTAAGTTAGAAGGCAAACTTCTGGAGTACTCTGAGCTGGCCTCGAAAAGTGCCGATCGCCTTTTGGAGGTCGTTAATTTTACTTTAGAGACGGCCTCGCTGGAATCCCATGTTAGCCAGGCGGAAAGCAGCACGTTTCGACTTGATGACTTGATCGACGAGTGCCTTATGCTGGCGCGCCCAAGGGCGTTAGAAAAAGGACTGGAGCTGGGTCGTTCAGGAGAGCGTGGCTTCATGAAAAACTATAGGGGTCGTTTAAAACTCTTGAGGCAGGTGTTGGGTAATCTGCTATCAAATGCGGTGAAGTTTTCGCACTCCGGGGCAATTACTCTTGGTGCATCTATGCTTGATAGTAATGATTCTCAAGGAGATATGATCGAATTCTTTGTTTCTGATCAAGGTCCAGGCATTCCTGCCGATGCGATAGAAAAATTATTTGAGCCTTTCGCAACGGGTCTTAGTGCAGCAACTGAGCATATGCAGGGCACGGGTTTGGGGTTAAGCATTGTTGAGCGCTTTGTTGAAGCCTTGGGCGGCGAGGTTATCGTGGAATCTTCCGTCGGTGAGGGAACGATTTTTTGCCTTAAAATCCCACTTTCTTTCGCCCCTAAAGATGCGGTTTTGGAATCAACAAGGGTCGCTATACCTCAGCAGATTGATGAGTTTTCCGGCGCCGTATTACTGGTCGACGATAATCAATTTAAACGCCAGCTAAACGGTAAGGTGCTGGAGTCTATGGGTTGCAATGTTGCGATAGCAGACTCTGGTGAAAAAGCGGTTGCTCTCATTGAGTCAAACCCTAAGGCTGTTGATCTCGTCATTATGACTGTCGAAATGTCGGGTCTGAGTGGTTTTGATGCTGCGCAGCGCATTCTTGATATTCCCGGAGCAGAAAATATTCCAATGTTTGGGCTGACAGCCCACTGTGGCTCTAGCGAGCGACTAAAAGCTGAACATGCTGGCATGACAGGGGTTTTAGGTGAGCCGCTGCTGGTAGACGATCTGCGTAACGCTTTTTTGCCACACTTGCCTTCGAATTCGACGGTTTCAGAAACTGGCCCAACTCAGCATTTAGTGGATAAAAGAAGAGCCGACGCGGGTACGGGTTCTGAACCTTTGTCGAATCACGGTGCGATGGTAGATAGGGAGGATCCCAATATGAGTGAGAATGACAAACCACTAGCTTTCGGTGATGACAACATGGCACAGGACGTCGTTGCCTTCGATCGTGAGCCGATTGACCGCCTCGTTCGAGAGGTTGGCATTGTTGTGCTCGACACCCTCGTCGACAAGTTTTTGGGTGAGTCAACTGATCGCTGGGAGAGCTTGCGCAAGGCAATGGCGGATGAGGAGAAAAATATTATTATTCGCGAAGCGCATACGTTAGGTAGCGCCTGTTTGACCTTTGGTTTGGCAGCAGCGGGTGGTAGCTTCCGAAAGGTCGAGGCTTCTGCGTTGGCGGGTGGAGTTTTACCCGTGGCAGATCAGTTGCCCGCTATTTCAGAGCAGCTTGGACTCGGTATCAGAGAGCTCAAACATTTATTATCTGAGCAGCGTTTGAAGTAGCTCGGGATGCGCATGGCGTTGGCTGGCGTCACAGCGAAAGAAAATATGGATTGATAGATCATTTAAAAAAAGGGTAGGGGTTTTCTATGCTGATGTTGTCTCGGTTGTTATCGGGGTTGTTTGGGTTTCTGTTTCTCGCACTGGGCGCAGGATTGTGGTTAAACACTGGAGATGCGGCTGCTAACCTGGGTCTGGTGGATCTTGCGGCGGCTGGCTTCGGTACCGTGAGAGCGGATATCGCCGGATTTTTCTTAGGTGGCGGACTCATTCTGGTCGTAGCCGCTGGACGCCGTGACCCTAGTTTGCTGTGGCCCGTTCAGCTGTTGGTGCTCATTGCCCTGTTAGGCCGAACGCTGACGTTAGTCATTGACGGCCCGGTGGCAGCGGGGGTGCCCAGTATGGGGGTCGAGCTGGTTATTCTTGTTCTCCTTTTTTGGTGTAAAAGGGTCTGGGCTACGCAGCCTGATTAAGCGGTCATTAGTGGGGCAAAGCGTCACTAATGACTGACCGGGTATCAGCGGGGTCAATCACGCTGTCGAACTCAAGAAAACTGGCGGCCTCAGTCGCCTTTCCGCGCTCATAGAGTTTGGCGAGAAGCTCTTCGAAGTGAGCGTCTCTTTCAGGCCCCTCGGGTAATTTGGCAAGTTCTTGCTTGTAACCCAGATGCACCGCGCCCTCAAGTCCCATAGGCCCAAACTCCCCTGTGGGCCAGCTGGCGGCATAAACCGGGATTTCGAATGAGCCTCCTGTCATTGCCATGGCGCCAAGCCCATAACCGCGTCGCATAAAAATAGCCACAATTGGCTGGGTCAGCGTGGCACCCGCCGTGAACATTTCGGACATGTACCGTGGTGCTCCGACAGCCTCGCTGTCAGGGCCCACCATAAAGCCCGGTGTATCTACGAAAGAAACAACGGGTAGCTTCCATCGCTCGGCGAGTCGGTAAAGGTCCGTAGCTTTGCTTGCTCCCTCAGAGTCGATAGCACCACCTAAGTGCCGACAGTCGTTGGCTAATACAGCAAAGGGCGTGCCGTTTATCCTCGCAAGGCCGCTGACGATACTGCGCCCGTATTGGCTGCGAAGGGGAATAAATGAGTTGGCATCAAATACGCGTTCAAGAATTTTTACAGGATCGTAGGCCATTCTTCGGTTAGAGGGGAGTGCGCTGCGCAAAACTGTTTGCTCAGCAGATTCAAAGTCAGCTATTGGACCTTGGCAGAAGGCAAGTGCCTGCCTGGCTTTTATTGTGGCCTCAGCTTCGTCCGTTACAACAATATCAATGACGCCGTTTTTCGAATGTATTGATGTGGGGCCTATTTCAGTGGGTTTATAGCGGCCCAGGCCACCGCCCTCAATCATAGCGGGGCCTGCCATGCCAATATAGCTTCCTAGCGTGGCGATGCGAAGATCGGCGGCGCCAAAAAGCGCGGCGTTGCCGGCGAAGCAGAACCCGTGGTTTACCGCAATGCGCGGCACTTTACCGGTTAAGGCGCACCATCGATGGAAGGTGGGAACATTGAGGCCACCTCCGGATATCAGCACATCGGTATCGCCGGGCCGGCCACCACCGCCTTCGGTATACATAATTACGGGAAGCTTTTGTTGACCGGCCAAACCTAATAGGCGATCAATTTTTCGATGATGAAAGTATCCTTGGGTACCAGCCAGAACCATATAGTCGTTTATAATTAGCGCAGTTTTTGCCGAGCCCTCGTTGAATAAGCCGCCATTAACAGGGCCTATAGCTGTTATCACGCCATCACCAGCTGTTTGTTGTTGCAGTTCTTTAACTTCTCTGCGGCTGCGCTGAGCGGCTACAGCGTACTGGCCAAATTCGTTGACGGGTGCGCCGTCGACGAGGTCATGCAAATTTTCTCGGGCGGTGCGCCCACCACGTTTGTGCCGCTTTTGAATGGCCTCATCTCTGGCTTCGTCTTGAGTATTGAGAAGACGTTGTTGAAATTCTTCAAAGGGATCTTGCGCCATGAGTCAGTCCTCCTCAGGACCTGCGACCTTACTGGTTGATCGTTCTGGGCTCCACCGATGTTTTAACATCGATACTTTTAAATGGTGCACCGGTATACCCTCGCGGGCCAGGCGTTTCGCTGCGAGTTCAGCTCGAGGGCAGGTCAAAGTCCCTTGGGAATTTACAACGCGGTGCCATGGCAGTTTCGTGCCGGAGGGAAGCTTTGAAAGTACGGTACCCACCCACCGAGCCCGTCCAGGATACCCTGACATAGTGGCTAGGTCGCCGAAGGCAACAACTGTTCCAGCGGGTACCTGGGCAAGAACCGTTAGCACTTGAGCCTTATCCAATGGAGGTGATTGATTTGCCCTTTTCGTCAAAAGCCTTCTCTAATTTTAGAAAGCGAATAAAAGTTCGATAGCGCCATGGTGGGAAGATCTGTCATTGATATCGGATGCCAGTCTAACTGAGAAGTTGTGGAACTGCTGTTGTGCGCTTACGGTTCTCTGTGTGCCATGACACTGCACGAAGTTTCATAAAAAAAAGCGTAGGTTTTAAGGGTTAGCCCCGCAGGGTAAATAACTGCCGTTGACGTCTTTAGAGTCTGCGGTTTTTAGCCCATCGGAAAAATTAGCAGCTTGTAAATGCTAATGCTTGTCGGTTGGCTCTGGAAAAGCTTTCAACACCTCACGGACTAAACTCCATTGATCAAACGCAGCGCCGTTGTAGTCTAATCCGCGACGAACAATAACCACGTCGTAGGAGGGTACAACGGTGACATACTGCCCCCGACTGCCTGCGGCACTGAAAGCATCGGCGGGCACTTCTTGTTTGCGAGCGTCGGGCACTAGCCACCAGTGCCCCCCATAGTCATTGCCTCTAAAGGCTGACGCGGGTGTCGGTGTCTTTATGAAATCAATCCAGTCCTCGCTAATAATTTGCTCACCAGACCAGTTTCCTTGGTTTAAAAAAAGTAGCCCGAATCGGGCAAGATCTCGAGCGTTACTGAAAGCCTGACTGCTCAGTATGAAATCACCGAAGCGATCTGTTCCGAGCAGCGTGCTGTGCATGCCGATTTTTCCGAGCAACTCGGTATAGGGAAATTGACGATAGGCTAAATCGGTTTCAAACGTTTTTTTAAGCGCGTGGACGGCCAGTAGGGAGTCATAGTTTTCGTAGTCCCAGTGACTGCCGGGGTCACGAATAAGGCCGCGTTGGCGTATCGGATTTGCGTAGCCGCTGCCACTCCAGTAGGCGAGTCCGGAGCCTGCAGCATCAGCCATCCCACCGTTGTCTACCGGATAAAGCCCGGTGGTCATATTAAGCGCATGCCTTAGTGTGATAGCTGATCGAGGGTCGCGGCCTGCCTCGCCCTGTTGGGGTAACCAATCTATGGGAAGCGGCGTATCTAATTCCATATGGCCGGAATCAACTCTAAGACCTATCAAAGCGGCTTCGATACTTTTGGCGGCTGACCATGTTCGGGTACGCGTTCGGTAATCAAAGCCTGAGGCATAGCGCTCAAAAACGATGTTGCCCCGGTGAACCACAAGCAGGCTGGTGGTGTCTTCGCCTTCGGCATGGGCTGTAAATGCCCAGTGGGCGGCCGCAGCTAGAGCAGTGTGGGACACGTCATCGCGCTGGTTATTTCGGTTGATCAGATCGCCATGGGGCCACGGCAATTGTTCGGTGTTTTTCTTGGGGCTCACGGGCTCTATTTTGGGAAGTTGCGCAAAATTTTCTACCGTCATGCCCGGTGCCATGGCAAGGCAACCGATACCCGAACGGAACACGGCGGTTACCGCAGGCCCATCATGCCCACCGCCGACTTCAACCGACTGGGTTTGAGAATCTATGCGGTAATTTCCATTGTTTGCGTCGCCAAGGCGCCGATTACCTAAATAGGCTAGCTCTTGTTCAAAAATTTGGCCCAAAGAACGCTGCGAAGTGAACAAACCGTTGCAGATAAACATGGATTGCATGCCGTTGCGCACGGTTTGTCGAGTGGTCTCAAAGTAATCAAAATTTTTGGCGATGACGGGTGTGCTGCACAACAGCACTGCGGCGAGATAGTAAAATAAGGGTGAAAGCTTTGAGCTTCTCGGAGTTTCGATAAAGATTGCCTCGTTATTATTTAGGGCCGGTTACGCTGGTTGCAGTCAACGAGTCAGGTGCTCCCATTGCGTGGGCGATTTTTTGATACACAGCCACTCGTCAAAAAAATCTTAAATCGGCCAACGTCTAAAGTAGCAAAAATCGGTATCATCGTGAAAAATTAAATTCCTAGGGGAAAATATGGAAAGCCAAACATTGACCGGCCAATTGGCTCACTGGGCCGAGGAATGCCCGGAGAGGGTGTGGCTGCGTGACCTGAATGAGGCCGGCGAAACGCCGTACTCATGGAGCGAGGCACAGGATCAGGTGCATGCCGTGGCCGCGGCTCTAGAGAAGCGATTGGGGTCTGGGCATAGTATGGCGCTACTGTCAAAAAATCGCGCTCACTGGGTACTCGCAGATTTGGCAGTCATCGCTTCTGGCAATATTTCAGTGCCTTTGTTCACGACGCACACTGCGGCGACCGCGCAATACATCCTGCAGTTCACCGATACAAAAGTGTTGTTTTTGGGCGAGACGACCAACTGGGGTGCCGTGAAAGAAGTGATGCCTGAGGGTGGGATAGTTATTACATTGCCGGGTGTTAGCTGTGATGAGGCGCATGTTACTTGGGACACCTTACTTCAGGAGGGGCAGGGTCAGCAGCCTTTACACCAAGGTGAGGCCTCAGATCTTATTTCTCTGGTCTTTACATCGGGCACGACGGGCATGCCCAAAGGCGTCATTCAGACCCACGAATCCAACTTGATTCCCGTGCGCCGGGGAACAGAGGCGTTTGCTTCTCGGGAAGAATCACGGTTTTTTTCTTATCTGCCGTTGTCACACATCGCCGAGCGGCAAATCGTTGAATATGGCTCGATGGTCGCCTGCGGCGAAATATGGTTCAACGAATCGATTGACACCCTGTTGCGGGACTTGCCCGCGTGTAAACCCAATGTATTCTTTGGTCCCCCAAGAGTATGGGAGCAATTACAGCAGGCGGTGCTAGGTAAAGTTGGTGGGCAAGAGGCCCTCGACCAATTGTTGGAACAAGATGCCGAAGGAATGAGCACGCTGATTCTGGGTGGTCTTGGGCTGACAGACGTCGATTACTGTTTGACTGCGGCGGCTCCCACACCCCCTGCTTTGATTCATTGGTGGGATAAGTTGGGTTTGACACTTTGCGAGGGCTTTGGTCAGACGGAAGCAATGTCATTGATCGTAACCAAAGTCGACGACCGTAGGATTGGCTCAATAGGTAAACCGATCACTGGAGTTGAAGTCAAAATCAGCGACATTGGCGAACTGTTGATTCGCGCTGAGGGCTGTACTCCAGGCTATTACCGGCAGCCAGAAAAGACTGCTGAGCTTTGGCAAAACGGATGGCTGCATACTGGTGATAAAGCCTTCATCGATGATGATGGCTTTATTTTTATTACCGGGCGGGTGAAGGATTATTTCAAGACTATTCAGGGGAAATTTGTAGCGCCGCCGCCCATTGAAGGTTTGTTTGCCGATAATATGCATGCGGAACAACAGTGTTTGTTAGGACGTGGATTTTCCAAAACCGTCATGGTCACGGTACTTAGCGATGCGGCGGCCAGTGTGGATCGCGCGGTCGTAGAGGCTTCAGTTCTCGATACGATTGCCTCGATAAATAATGAAATAGAAAAGCATGCGCGAATTGGTGCCGTCATCATTTCCAATGAGCATTGGACCATTGAAAACGAAATTCTGACGCCTACCCTTAAGATTCGGCGTGAGCGAGTTGAATCGGTATTTGCCGAAAAGGCCGAACAGCTGGCGCGCGCATCTGCTGAGCAAGGTGAGGTGCTGGTTCATTGGTTTGATAGTCCTTAGGAGGCTGTTATTCGTTTTTTTAGAGTTCAGCCGAGTAGCCTTGGAGGCGAGACGCCGCTAGCAATATTTAATGCTAGGACTTTGGCTTTAATTACTCTCTGTGCGAGCATTCTGCTGGCCTGCGGGGGGGAGCCAGTTTCCGTCGAGACCGTTGCGGGTAGTCAGGGCAACTCCCCACCGACACCAGACACCCTCGCTATGAATCAGGCGGTGGCAGCATCTATTGACCTTAATGATCCTCAAGATTTCAACGATGCAACCCGTGGCTTGATTGCTCGAGTTGAAGATCTGAAGGTAAACATGGTTGATGGCTCAGTGGTATGGAGCATTAGCGACTATGACTTTATCCATGGTGATGCACCTGCCAGCGTGAATCCCAGCCTGTGGCGACAAGAGCGTTTGAATAATATTCATGGGCTGTTTGAAGTTACTGAAGGGGTCTATCAGGTGCGGGGTTTT
Organism: Luminiphilus sp.; assembly: GCA_029253085.1. Lineage (GTDB taxonomy): Bacteria > Pseudomonadota > Gammaproteobacteria > Pseudomonadales > Halieaceae > Luminiphilus. Next base: position 21,451 of record JAQXAF010000104.1, read on the forward strand.
GACCTGTCTAATATGAGTATTATCGAAGGTGAGCGTGGCTGGATTTTGGTTGACCCCCTAACAACTAAGGAAACCGCCGCCGCCGCACTGGCTTTCGTACGCCAAGAGCTGGGTGATCGTCCAGTGACAGCGGTTATTATCACGCATTCACATATTGACCACTTTGGTGGCGTTCTCGCGGTCCTCGAAGACAATGGTGAAACGGAGATCATCGCGCCTGAAGGCTTTATGAGCGAGGCCACCAGCGAAAATGTTATTGCTGGGACGACGATGAGCCGTCGCTCCATGTTTATGTATGGCAGCCAGCTCGAGCGCTCTCCGCTAGGGCATGTAGGCTCGGGGCTGGGCAAGGGGCCCGCCTTCGGCAGTCCTGGACTGGCAACCCCGACGCGCGTGATTTCTCAGACGGGAGAAGGGGCGACGATTGATGGCGTTAACTTTATTTTTCAGAACGCTGCTGGCTCGGAAGCTCCTGCAGAGCTGACTTTTTATCTACCTGAAAAAAAGGCCTTTTGCGGAGCCGAGGTTGTGTCGCGCAATATGCATAACTTGTATACGTTGCGTGGTGCCCATGTGCGCGATGCGCGCAAATGGAGCTACTACATAAACGAGGCGATTGAGATCTTTCCTGAGATGGAGGTTTATTTTGCCAGTCACCACTGGCCGCTTTGGGGCAATACCGAGATCGTCGACTTCCTCAAAAAGCAGCGAGATGGTTACCGGTATATACATGATCAAACTTTGCGCCTAGCCTCTCAGGGGCATACGCCGGGTGAGATTGCCGAGTCACTAGAGCTGCCTACTGCGCTGCGAAACAGTTTTTCTAATCGCGGTTATTACGGAACGTTGAAGCATAATTCCCGCGCTGTATACCAACGTTACTTCGGGTGGTACGACGGGAACCCTGCCAATCTGGATCCATTACCCGAGGTTGAGTCTTCAATGCGGTACGTTGCGGCGATGGGTGGAAGCAGCGGCGTCATGACAACAGCGAAGTCCGCCTTTGATCGAGGGGAGTACCGTTGGGTTGCAGAGCTTCTTAATCACTTGGTGTTTGCGGAGCCCAATCATGTTGCGGCAAAGATGCTGTTGGCGCAGAGTTATGACCAGCTAGGGTATCAGGCCGAGTCGGGCCCCTGGCGCGATGTGTATTTGACAGGAGCCCTAGAGCTACGTTCGGGTGCGCCCTTGCAGGGCCTTGGCATTTCCAATGCAGCTGATTTGATACGGCAAACGCCAATCAGTGAATTCATGCAGCTTATTGCCGTCATGCTTAACGGTGAAAAAGCAGATGGCGAATCTTATGTTTTCAACTTCACCTTCACCGATTTGGCTGAGACCTACGTTCTAAGTCTCGAAAATGCAGTGTTACATCAGCGCCATGGCGAACCCGATGTAAATGCCAATGCGACGCTGCGAATTACCCACGAGCTGTTTATTGGCATGCTGGTGGGACAAGCAGGGATCCGAGAAACGTTATTTTCCGATGATATTTCTGTTGAAGGGTCGCGGTTAGACTTACTGCAGTTTTTCGCGATGCTTGATCCACCCGATGAGGTTTTTAATATCGTGACGCCGTAGCGGTTTTTCGGTGCTTGGCTGACCTAGCTGTTATGAGGCACTCCAGGGGGTTTTTACCTGCCCGTATATCGCCAACAAAGGTTTCTGCTGTTGACGGTGAAGATTTCAGCCTTGGTCCTAGCTTCTTTGTTGAAATTTTTCGGCACATGTCGCCGTAAATCGCTGTTTTGCATAAGTCATTGTGGGTTTTTTGGCTTGGCTTTGGGCTTCGCTTTGGCTTTGGGGTTGGCTTTTGATTTAGCTTTGGGTGGGGCTTTTAACTTAGTTTTTTTGGTCGCCTTGGGTTTAGCGGCGGTTGTTGCCAAAGCTGCCTTAATAGGCGTTTTTCGTTGAGATTTTGGTTTTCTTGGCGTTAGCGCTCTGACTTTTTCGGGTGGGCGCAATCCTGCTGCATCCTCAAGCGCGACCAGAGCCTCTTCCATATAGTCAATAAAACGTTGCACTTGAGGTACCGACTTGCGGCAGGCAACAATCCCAAAATCTACATTTTGATCATAAGTAATCAGCGTGATGTTCATTGCCATGCCATCGGTAACAATGGA
>JAQXAF010000134.1 GCA_029253085.1 Luminiphilus sp.
TTGAGATCAGCCAAGTCCGTTGCGAGGCAAAAAATCGCCATAATTTCTGATGCCACGACAATATCGAAGCCATCTTGTCTGGGATAACCATTGCCAACGCCTCCCATGGCAACGGTGATGTCTCGTAGCGCTCGATCGTTCATGTCCAGCACCCGCTTCCAGGTCACACGCCGCACATCAATTCCCAACGCATTGCCGTGATGGATGTGATTATCAAGCAAGGCAGAGAGCAGGTTGTTGGCAACGCCAATGGCATGCAGATCGCCATTGAAGTGCAGATTGATGTCCTCCATGGGAATCACCTGCGCGTAGCCACCGCCTGCAGCACCGCCTTTCATGCCAAACACTGGCCCCAAAGATGGCTCCCGCAGGCAGATCATCGCGTCCTTGCCAATATGTCGCAGGGCATCGCCCAAGCCCACCGTCGTGGTGGTCTTGCCTTCACCCGAGGGCGTTGGACTGATCGCAGTGACCAAAATCATCCGCGCCGAGGGTCTTACCGGCTGATCCAGCAACCAATTTAGGTTGATTTTACCCTTGGTGCGACCGTACGGCTCCAAAGCCGCTTCAGGGATGGACAAGCCTGCCGCAATGTCAGCGATGGGCTGTGGGGTTGCCGCCTGGGCAATATCAATATCACTAGGCATGGTTCAGGATTCCTTCAAAATGGCCATTGGTAAACCGCACGGAAAATCCGGGCTTGTTTGTGAGTTTGAGCGGTGGCTACAACCGCCATGTAAGGCGGGTCGCGACTCGAATTTTGTTTTTATCTTTGTTTTCTATCTTGAGAGCGCCCCCAACGCCTTGGAGCCTTGAAATACCCTTCCATTACCCCCCAAGTAACCGAGGAGACTGCCCGCAGCAGCCGCCCCAAACGCTGCGCACCTCGGCATTATTGGAGACATTATTCCCCATAGCAATCACTCCGATCGCATTTTGTTATAACGGTATGCCCTAAAGGGGACATGGCGGGTTTTGGCTAGAGCGCTAGCACTGCGGCAAGACAACAGCGTTTATCGTTTTAGTATCGGAAAAAACAGTCTTTCTGTGCTGCGCGCTGACCAGCCCCCGAACCGGACAGGTCATATCCGCCCGCAGGACTGTGCATAATCCCGCTACATTGACGTCGTTTTTTTGACTCCAAATGTCGCTCATAAGCCCAGAAATATAAGGATTAGGGGGGGGTTAGGGACGAGTTAGGGCGCTGTCCTAGCGGGTCAGCAATTGCAAGAAGTTGAAAGCTTCAAAATCAAAGATCTGTTGCCGGTAACGGTCAGCACGAGTGGGCCTCATCTTAAGGTAAAACTTCAGGCGCAGTCGGCGCCTAACTGAGCTAAAATTACGCTTTACGGCCGGAATTAGGCCAGAGACCGAATTGGGGGCAGTAACAGTGGCGAGCACATGGGACCTTTTAATCAAAGGCGCAACATTTTTCGATGGCAGCGGTGACCTTCCGGCAGTGCAAGATGTTGCGGTTCGGGACGGTAAGGTTGTGGCTAGGGGCGAAAATCTACCGGCTGGTCACGCAGAGGCCGTCGTTGAGGCCTCAGGTCAGTGGCTGATGCCAGGTTTACTCGATATTCACACCCACCTCGATCTTGAAGTAGATGTAGAGCCCGCTTTACCCGAAGTCGTTCGACATGGCACGACTACCGTCGTCGTGGGTAATTGCAGTTTGGGGACCAGCTTTGGCAGCCAGAAGACCGGCGACCAGGAGCCCATCGTGGACTGTTTTACTCGGGTCGAAAATATTCCAAAGGCCGTATTGCGCAAAGTTTCTGAAAAAATCACGTGGGACAACACGGGGGATTACATGGATCACTTCGATGACCTCCCACTCGGCCCCAACATCGCCACCTTCGTCCCCCACTCAATGCTACGCATCGAGGCCATGGGCCTCGAGGAAAGCGTCAGCCGAGCCCCGACCGAGGCTGAGTTGGTAAAAATGGAAACGCTGCTAGAAACCGCAATGCAACAGGGATACATGGGACTAAGTACTGATGGACTGCCTTTTCACTACCTATCGAATGATCCCAATACGAACAAACGTATACCCACGCAGTTTGCGAGCTTTAAAGAGCTTCGTCGCCTGCTAAAAGTGGTGCGAAAATATGATCGTGTCTGGCAAACCACCCCTATTCTTGAGAATCGTTTGATGGCCTTGTTCTATTTTTCTCTCACCAGCGGAAGACTGTTTGGCAAGCCGCTGAAGACTTCAGCGCTCTCTGCGATGGAGATGACCGCTGCACCCAAATCAGGACGCCTCTTCTTAAAAGTCGCGCGCCTTCTGAACACTTGGTTATTTAAAGGCAAGCTTCACTTTCAGGCATTGGGCACAAATTTTAGGGTCTGGTCGGACGGCATCGTCAGCCCCCTATTCGAGGAGATGACAGCAACATCGCAGCTCATTGCGAAAGAGTACGATGATATCGACGGGCGACAAAAGCTGATGCACGATCCCGACTGGGTGGCGATGTTTCGCAAAGAATGGATGCACGGTCGTACCGGCGGCGATTTTGCCAGCTGGAAAACTCGCCATGGCTTTCCTGACAGCCTAGTGATTCGTGATGCGCACAAGCTGATATTCGATGGAGCACCCATCAGTCACTGGGATGGCGAATCAATGGCGCAGGTTATGGAGCGGGTACAACGCTTCAAGGCGGGAGACGAAACTGCGGCGCGCTCGCGAGCAGAGCAAACCGCATTTGACGAGTTTCCCGCGATTTTGCGCGACGATGCCGATTTCATGCTGCATATGATGCGTCGCTATGACAAAACCTTTCGTTTCTATGCCGACATAGCCAATGAGGGGAACAAAGCCACCCTTGACTATTTACTCGATGATCAGGCTTTACCCGGATTTAATGATTCCGGCGCCCACATTACCAATATGGCGTTTTTTGACAGCAACCTAATGTCACTGAAATTGGCCAAAGAGCGCGACGAAGCGACCGTGGCGCGGATGGTTCATCGCCTCACCAAAGAACCTGCCACTGTATTTGGACTAGACGCCGGCTCTTTGGCCATTGGTGCCCGTGCTGATATGGTTTTAATCAATCCAAAAGCCCTCGATAACTGGGAGCCTGATCAGACACGCGTACTTGAGTACCGGGAAATTTTTGATCATCAACAAATGGTTAACCGCCCCAAAGGCATTGTTGCTTCAGTGTTTATCAAAGGGGTCTTGGCTTGGGCCAATGGTGAAGCGCAGGAAGCATTAGGGCGAGATACTTTGGGGCAAGCACTCCGAGCGGCCTGAACGAACTTTCTTGCTCATCGTTAGAGCGACCGGCACCTGGTCTTTGGTGAGAGCGTATAACGCCACCTCATTGACCAGGTCCTTCAGGTACGCAGCTCCTCGCGCCCTCTGAAAGCATCAAGGGCCTCCGGATTTGCGAGAGCATCGGTGTTTTTTACCGGTCGATCGTGAATCGCATTACGCACTGCCAGCTCGACAATTTTTCCGCTCAAAGTTCTAGGGATATCTGTGACTTCGAGAATTTTAGCGGGAACGTGTCTTGGTGTCGTGTTCTCCCGAATGGCCCTCGAAATACGACCCCGAAGCTCTTCGTCGAGTCTGGTGCCAGAAGTCAGCACCACAAACAGAATGACACGGACATCGTTTGCCCACTCCTGACCCACCACAATGCTTTCCTGCACCTCTTCTAGCCGCTCGACTTGGCGGTAGATTTCTGCCGTACCAATACGGACTCCCCCGGGATTTAAAACGGCATCGGAGCGCCCGTGAATGATGTAACCCCCTGAGGGCATTAATTCACCATAGTCACCATGAGCCCAAATATTAGGCCAGGTATCGAAATAGGCTTGCCGGTACAGGTCGCCATCAGCATCGTTCCAAAAACTAATCGGCATACTGGGAAACGGTTTGGTGCAGACCAACTCCCCTTTCTCTTCCGAGAGCGGCTCACCAGCATCGCTCCAAATCTGCACCGCCATGCCAAGACCCGGTGCTTGAATCTCCCCAACGTGTACTGGAAGAATGGGGCTGCCCCCGACAAAACAAGACAAAATATCGGTGCCACCACTAATCGATGACAAACAAATATCGGCTTTAAACCCGCTGTAAACGTAACGGAAACTTTCGTGAGAAAGCGGCGAGCCCGTCGATAGGATCGTCTTGAGACTCGCCAGATCCACCTCATTATGTGGAACAATACCCGCCTTTTCTAAGGCCGCAAGGTACTTTGCCCCCACACCAAAAATGGAAATCTCCTCGGCCTCTATTGCCTTTAGCAAGGAAAGGCCTTCCTCGGCAAAGGGCGACCCGTCGTACAGCACCAGTGCCGAACCGCTGGCAAGCCCTGACACCAACCAGTTCCACATCATCCACCCGCAGGTCGTGAAGTAAAACAAAATGTCATCTCGACTCAGGTCAACCTGCAGCTGATGCTCTTTTAGGTGCTGAATTAATGTGCCACCCGCGCCATGCACAATGCACTTGGGCATGCCCGTAGTACCGGAGGAATACATGATGAATAAAGGGTGGTCAAAAGGGAGCTGCGCAAACTGCATTTCAGTTGCCGTGGTATCGAGAAAATCTTGCCACGCCACAGCGTTGGAAATCCCAGAGCAGTCCGGTTGTCCCGAGATCACCGGCACGACCACCACCTTTTCCAAGGAATCAATGGCATTGCCAATTGCAGCCAAGCGCTCTAAAGAGTCGCAGACTTTACCGTTATAAAAATAACCGTCAGCGCCGAACAGGACCTTGGGTTGAATTTGACCAAAACGATCCAGCACGCCGTTAATACCGAAATCGGGAGAGCAGGATGACCAGATTGCACCCAAACTGGTTGTCGCCAGCATCGCTTCGACAGTTTCAATGATATTTGGCATAAAGCCTGCAACGCGATCCCCGGGCCCGACGCCCAAATCTCGCAGACTCGCCGCGAGTGCCGCTACGTTGTTATAGAGCTGCTTGAAGGTTACGACCCGACGCTGGCCATTCTCCAAGCGAGAAATCAGTGCAGGCCGATCGTCACGGTAACGCAGCAAATTTTCCGCAAAATTCATGCGTGCTTCAGGGAACCAGCGCACTCCCGGAGCCGACTGACAGGGAAAGGTATCGGGATTTTCTACAACGACAGCACCCTTTTGCTGGGCGATAATATTCGTGTAGTCCCATAGTGCCGACCAAAAGCCTTCCCGCTGAGTCACCGAAAATTGATGCAGACTGTGGTAATCGTCAACACCACCATGGCCCCGTTTTTCAAGAAAATCCATAAAATCGTATAGGCGACTTTGCGCCAAACGATCCGCCGACGGCTGCCAGAGAAGTCCCAAGCCCTCGGATGTTTGCGTGTCAGTTGGTACCACCATGAACTACTTACTCTTATTAAATTGCTACACAGAACTCTAAACCGGGGCTGCCAGCCCGACTCCGTAAGAGGCGACCGCGAAGTTCACCCCCGACCCGGCGGCGCAAAATTGGAGCGTTAGAGTCAATTTTCGGCATGAGCAGCTAGTCTAACACCACGCTCAACGGGGTTCGCTGCCTAAGACTTCGAGAACCTACAAGAGCTCCCCTTCAAGCGCCTTGGCTACGCTCGGCAGTAATGAAATCAATCCAGCCCGTGAATATCATTTTTTCGTGGCTGCCAGACACAACACCCCGATGCATGTGGGTCATATCACTTGGCCAAAGAATCACGTCACCTTTGATACATTCGGTAGTTATCCCCTGGTGTGGAAATTCAGTGCCTCCCCCCGGAGTGTCCGTGAGATAGAGCATCCAGACCAAAGCCCGATGACAGTATTCAAGTCGATCACGCTCACAGTGAATGGCCGGATAGCCTCCGCCAATTGGGTACTCCTGAATATTTGACCACTCCGAGAACCCGAGCGGCCCAAGCCCATTGGCGCCGCAATCGTAATAGTATTTATCAACGTATTGCTTCACAAAACCCGTGAGTAACTCGAAAAAGGGGTCAACCTGGCCATAGAGGCGAATAGGGACACTCAAATCCAGTGAATCTTTCATCGATTTATCGACTCGAGGATTTTCCCCCAGCCGCCCAGCCTGGGCCAAATGCTTATTATCTTTGAAGAAGTCGGCAATACGGTCGCAAACAGCATGCTCGACTTTATAAGTTTCAATGAAGCTGTGTGGGGACATGACAGTTTCAGCCTTTTTGAGAACGCCAATCATATCGGTTTGCCGCCCTCCTCGGCCAGCGGGCTTCTGCCAGCTCAAGTCAGATAGGTTCTCTCAAAGAAGGAGGTTGGCCAGTGGGTTGGAGCTAAAGTTACCTAGGTTGGGTAGCGCTTGTGCCAAGCTATTCTCATCTAGGCCCAGCCACCGCCCCAGTGACGCCGCATACTGATCCACAGCAATCGTTGGGATCAGCCTGCCACGCCCTGCATCCTGACCGTGTTCAAAGCTGGGGGGCGGTATGTCACCATAGAGCGATCCACCATTGACCGCCCCGCCGACAACAAACTGATGGCCACCCCACCCATGATCGGTGCCATCACCGTTGTCTGCCAGCGTACGCCCAAAATCTGAAGCAGTCGCCAACGTCACGCGGTCAAAGAGACCCATATTTTTCATTGATTCGCTAAAGGCACTCACGCCCGCATCGAGCCGGCTGTGCAAGTTGGGTAAGCTTGTGGGCTGAGCGCTGTGGGTATCGTAACCATAAGCACCCACTAAGA
>JAQXAF010000135.1 GCA_029253085.1 Luminiphilus sp.
GACATGGGTAACTACCTGTTCTCTCGATACCGTGGTCAATGGATCCCCGATACTCCTGCCAGGCGCAGCCTGATACTGCGAAATCTCACCAATTGGAACGTTTTTTCCAATAGTTCACCGGTTGAAGGTATCACCGCCGCCGTGCGCACCTTTTATGATCCCAAGAAAAAAATATCGATCTATGTTTTTGGCGACGAATTTACCGGGGAATCGATTCGTACCGTCGTTGAAACTGTCGATCGTCTCAATGCCCAAAATTTTGGCGGTGAACGGCGCGTCAGAATCCATGGCGTAGGCTTTCCCGTACAATTTATAAGGCCGCCAGAATTGCAGGTTACTGGCGTTCGTTTTGCTACACTGATGCGAGAGCTAACCTATAAGAATGGTGGCACGTTTGTTGGACTTAATAACTTCAGGCCGTAATCGATTCTGGCGCCTATTGAGCGTCGCCACTGTCATGTTGGTATTGGCGGCTTGTGGTGCACGTGAAGTCGTTGTCCAAGGAAATTTCCCGAAACCCTTAATGGACCCGCTGCCTCTCACCCTCGGAGTGATTTACACCGATGAGTTTGCGCAGCATGAAATTTTTGATGAAGCCGCGGGCCGAGCTGAATCAGATTGGCTGGTCAAGACGGGAGATGCCCAGGTCGAATTCTGGAACACGCTATTTAGCGGCATGTTCGAAGACGTGGTGCTGATTAGAGACCACGACACCTTGCGCGCCCACGAAGGCACCATCGATGCGATCATTATTCCGGCTGTTGCTGATCTCCAGTACACCATCCCGCTGCATACCAACATAAAAATCTACGAGATTTGGATGAAGTACCGCTTCAAAATGGCGGCCTTCGAAGATATTCATGGTGGTGATAACGGTGAATTGACCATTAACCCAGAACAGTACTTTGCCGACTGGACGCTCACTGCCTACGGCAAAACCCCCACCGCTTTTTTGCAATCCGACGAAGAGGCAGTCAATCTTGCCGCGGTAGTGGCACTGCGCGATGCAGGCGCCAACTTCGCCACCTCCTTTGCCAGGATCCCAGACATCGCCGCTTGGATGTCAGAGGGACTGCAGCCTCCGCCCAGTGAAGCGGCAGAAAGTCAGGAGGCAACCGATGGGTAGGACTTGGCAAAGGTGGCTGACGGCAGGGTTGGTTGTTGCCGCTTCAATACTTCAGGGCTGCGTCAACGCGACCGTAGATGAGATGACGTTTCTTGAGCCTACCGAGGGTATTGGTGATGCGTCGGTGGTCATTATAGGGCGCCGGCATGCCCCCGACTATGAGACTGAATTCGATTTTATTGAATGCATCGGCGACCACATTCGCCGGGGTGATAACTCTATCTCGGTATTACACGAACTCGAGTTTATCAACATGATGTACCCGTGGTTCGAACCGCGCACCGCGCCACTGCGCACCGATGACATCGATAAACTCTTGGCGCAGCAACGGGTCGCAGATCGCTTCGAGGAGCTGAAACTTGAGTACATGATTTGGATCGACGGCTCCACTGTGGAAACGAACAGCTCTGGGTCAATGACTTGCGGGGTGGGGCCGGGGGGCGCTGGTTGCTTTGGTTTTGGCACCTGGGGCAACGCCTCAAACTACGAAGCGACGATCTGGGATTTCACCGATGAAATTGAAGTAGGGCGCATTAGCGCGAACACCAGCGGTCAAAGCTACATGCCAGCTGTCGTTGTGCCCATTCCCATTATTGCCCCGGTCCAGGGCACTGCCTGCGACAGCTTGGGTGACCAGCTACTCAAATATCTGTCCGCCAAAATGTAAGGCGACCCATGAAAATTCTTTTACTGATAGCACTGCTTACCATGATGACCGCCTGCGGGGGCACCGGAGGGTCTTCCTCTACCGTGACAGTAGGTGGCAGGCAGATTGACGTGCCTGAGGTGACGGTCGATGAGCACCAGCGCCTCATAGACACCATTGGCATTTACGACGATCCCGAGACTGCTGCGTATATCAACGCTATCGGTGAGCGTTTAGTCGCAAACTCGTCTCGACCCAACGATACCTTCACCTTTACCCTACTCGACTCCCCTGACATCAACGCTTTTGCCCTACCGGGCGGCTTTATTTATGTGAACCGCGGTTTATTGGCTTACCTAGAAACAGAAGCCGAACTGGCAGGTGTTATTGCCCATGAAATAGGCCACATCACAGAAAATCACCACAGCCGGCGGTCGACACAGCAAACAACTACCACGGTTCTAGCCACCACCGCCTACATCCTCACCGGCAGCGGCGACCTTTACGACGCCGCACAAATGTACGGGGCCGAAGTCGTGAGTGGTTTCGGTCGCGACATGGAACTGGAGGCAGACGCTGCGGGGGCCGAATTTATGCACCGGTCCGGCTATGATGCCGATGCCCTGCTGTCTGTCATTGGCGTATTAAAAGACCAAGAAATGTATCGACGCGTTCAGGCCAAGGCCTCGGGCAAGCCCACGGGTACCTATCATGGCTTGTATGCCAGTCACCCCAGAAATGACCTGCGCCTGCAGACCGTTATTAAGACGGCTAATACCCTCGATCTTGCTGACCAACCCGAAGATCCCGAAGGGCCGGGTGTTTTTCGCAATCGGGTTGAGGGACTTGTTTTCGGAGCTAGCGCTCAGTCTCAGGCCGAGACCAATCGGTTTTATCACAACAAACTGGATTTTACCTTCCGCTACCCCGAGGGCTGGTCGGTAACCCAAGGTTCCCGAGATGTCACTGTCACCTCAAAGGATGGCAGCGCCTCGATGGCGATCACGCTCTCCCGCGTAAATGCCGAAGTGACCCCTGTTAATTATTTAACGAGCACAGCGTCAGGGGAGTTAAGCGATCAACGTGAGCTTGAGCAATTTGGCCTCAAAGGCGGCACAGCCAAGGCGACAGCCGGTGCGAACACAAAGCGTTTGGCCGTACTCGACCACAAGTACCGCTTTCTTTTTGAAGGCACGGGTGACGACGCCGATGCCTTGGTTATTATTGAAAGTTTCCGCCCGCTAGTTCCCAAAGAAAAAGCGAAAGGCCCTAGCCGAACACTGCACTACGTTCAGGTGCCCCGAGGGGCCACGCTGCAGAGCCTTGCCTCAGGCGCCCGCATTCCAGATGCCGAGGATCAATTGCGGCTGATCAACGGCTACTACCCTGTGGGTGAGCCTCGCATTGGCGACTGGATTAAAACCATTCGCTGAGAGAGACTCTGGGCACCGTTAGCCCTAAAGATTCCATCATGAAAATTTTATTACCCTCAATATGTCTGTTTATCATGAGTTTTTGGCTGACCGCAGCGCGAGCTGAAGTCACGGTCTATACGGCAGCATTGATCCGCACCTTAGAGCCCGCATTGCCCGAGGCGACCGCGGTCGCCGTACAAGAAGGGCGAATTGTTGCCGTGGGCACGCTCGAAGATATGGAGCCTGTGCTGCGTATCCGAGGCGGTAACATCGATCGTCAATTTGAAAATCAGGTGCTAGTACCTGGATTTATAGACCCCCACGTGCATCCCTCTTTACCCGCTATTCTGACGCAGTTCCCATTCCTCGCCCCCGATGACTGGTCTTTACCCACGGGAGAATTCCCGGGCGCAACCACACCCAAAGCTTACAAAGATCGATTGCAGGCACTGGCCTCTGAACATCGCGATGCCGATACGCCTTTTATTACTTGGGGCTACCACCCCCTGTGGCACGGCGAGGTTTGGCGCGACGAGCTGAATGCGTGGTTCGGCGACCAACCCGTCATGATTTGGCACCGGTCGTTCCATGAAATCATCGGCAACGACGCGGCCTGGGCCATGCTAGGGGTCACCGCAGAGGACGCGGCGCTAACCCCCGAAGCCAATTGGGAGAGAGGCCACTTTTACGAGGGCGGCCTAAAGGCAGTGGTTGGGAAGTTGCGCTTTCTTTTCGAACCCGCCCGCTTTGGTAAAGGTATGCAAAATTTCCTCACCATGATGCACCAGAGCGGAGTCACCACCGCACTGGATATGGGAACCGGTGTTTTTGGCAACCCACTGCAAGAAATCGCCAGCATTCGCGCCGTGGCCGAAGCCTACCCCATACCCTCACGCATTATTCTGACCCCTATCATCCTCGACTTCATGACCCGACAAGTACCACCCGAGGCCGCACTGGCCGAAGTAAAGGCATGGCAATCACACAATTCCGACCGCGTTACCGTCGGTAATCATTTCAAACTTATGCTCGACGGCGCGATATTCAGCGGCCTGAGTCAGTTTGGCCCTCCAGGCTACCTTGATGGCCATAAAGGCGTCTGGATGGCGCCTCGAAAGATCACACACGACTATGCCCGGACTTTTTGGGACGCCGGGTTTCAGCTGCATGCTCATGCCAATGGCGATGCGGCGGCGGGATGGTTTATTGATTTATTGGAAACCCTATTGAGAGAATCCCCGCGATCTGACCATCGCATGACCCTCGAGCATTTTGCCTACAGCACAGAAGACCAAACGCGGCAGCTTAAGACCCTGGGAGCGCTGGTTTCGGCAAACCCTTATTATCACTATATTTTGTCAGAGCTCTACGCCGAAACCTGGCTAGGTAAAGATCGAGCTCGGCAAATGGTCCGGCTGGGCAGCTTGGAGCGGGCAGGAATCCCCGTAGGGCTGCACTCGGACAGTCCCATGGCACCCCTTTCGCCGCTAACGCTAATCTGGGCCGCAACCGCCAGAGAAACCATTGGCGGCACCCCCGGGATCGCCAGTGAAGCCCTCTCAAGAGCACAAGCTTTACGTGGCGTAACCCTCGATGCCGCCTGGATTTTAGGCATGGAAGACGATTTAGGCTCAATTCGTGCTGGAAAAATCGCCGATTTCACGGTGCTCGATAAGGACCCTATGACAGTACCTGACGAAGAATTGAGGAACATTAAAGTAATAGGGACTGTATTTTCAGGGCAACCCTACCCGGTCTCAAAATGAGTCAAACGGACCAAATTTCAGGGCGAACGGCCACCTAGGAGCGTTCATAACTCCCTGAAAACACCTGAAGATCAGTCAAAAAACACGGAAAAATGCGCTGTTAATTAGGTTGTCGAGCCATGCCGTGGCGCGTAGGGTGTGCATCCCCTCAGAGGACTACCCGCCATGAGCACCCCAGATTCACAGCCCAGCCGCTT
>JAQXAF010000139.1 GCA_029253085.1 Luminiphilus sp.
TGCCCCGGCAAATATGAGTACGGACCGATATTGCGCGACAATCTTACGCGCATAGAGAAGGAGGGATAACCTATGGGGTTGCGCAGCACTCTCGACAATCTCGAGCCCCACTTTAAGCCGGGGGGCCGTTACGAAAAATGGTATGCCCTCTACGAAGCGGTAGACACAATTTTTTATTCACCCAATCATGTGACCCGTTCTACGGCCCACGTACGCGATGGCGTTGACCTCAAGCGCATCATGATTACGGTTTGGATGGCGACTTTCCCCGCCATGTTTTTTGGCATGTGGAATCTGGGCTTTCAAGCAAATGATGCCATGTCGGGAATGGGTATTGACGCCCTCGGGGGTTGGCGAGGTTCAATCATCGGTGTCCTGGGCGGTTACGACGCGACCAGCCTCTGGGATTGCTTCTTGTTTGGCGCGCTCCATTTTCTTCCTCTATACCTTGTGACTTTCGTGGTGGGTGGATTCTGGGAAGTGTTGTTCGCTATGAAGCGGGGGCATGAAGTCAACGAGGGCTTTTTTGTCACTTCAGTGCTTTTCACGCTGACCCTACCTCCAGACCTGCCACTCTGGCAGGCGGCTTTGGGTATTAGTTTCGGCGTCGTAATCGGCAAAGAAGTGTTTGGCGGCACGGGCAAGAACTTTCTGAACCCGGCGCTGACTGGTCGTGCATTTCTCTACTTCGCTTATCCGGCACAACTCTCTGGTGATGCAGTGTGGACCGCCGTGGACGGCTACAGTGGTGCCACGCCCTTGGGCGTAGTGGCTGCTGAGGGGATGCCCGGCTTGACCGAATCAATTAGCTGGATGGATGCGTTTTTAGGGACAATCCCCGGGTCGATTGGTGAAACTTCAACTTTGATGATTATGGTTGGCGGCGCCGTGCTGCTGCTAACGCGCATCGCTTCTTGGCGGGTGGTCGCGGGGTGCTTTGCAGGCATGATCGTGTTCTCAACGCTGCTCAATGTCGTGGGCTCCGATACGAACCCAGCCTTCGCCATGCCCTGGTACTGGCACATGGTAATAGGGAGCTTTGCCTTTGGTGCGTTCTTTATGGCGACCGACCCGGTGTCGGCCGCTATGACGAATCGCGGTCGATGGGCCTATGGTGCGCTCATCGGCGTTATGTGTGTTCTTATCAGAGTCATTAACCCGGCATTTCCTGAGGGCATGATGCTAGCGATTTTGTTTGCCAATTTATTTGCGCCGCTGTTCGATCATTTTGCGGTACAGGCCAATATCAAAAGGAGGCTTGCCCGTGTCCAGTAATAAGGAAAGCTTGGGACGTATTGTCACTGTGGCGCTGGCCTTGTGCATTGTTTGCTCGGTTGTCGTTTCTACGGCGGCAGTAGTTTTCAAGCCCGCCCAAGAGGTGAATAAAACCCGTGATCTTAAGCGCAATATTTTGATGGCTGCTGGTTTATACGACCCTGAGCTGACCGTCGAAGAGCAGTTTCAGCGCGTAGACTCCCGGGTGATTGATATTGAGACAGGGGATTATGCCAGCGAAATCGATGCGACCACCTTCGATCAGAGAGCTGCGGCCAAAGACCCTGCAACGTCGATTACCCTAGACGCCTCGGTAGACGTTGCCAATATTATTCGTCAGTCCAAATACGCGTTGGTTTACCTCGTCAACAACGATCAAGGCGGGCTTGATAAGATCATCCTGCCGATACACGGGTATGGTTTATGGTCTACCTTGTACGGGTTTATCGCGTTGGAATCCGATGGCAACACCGTTGCCGGGCTCGGATTTTACGAACACGCAGAAACCCCCGGGCTGGGTGGTGAGGTAGACAACCCTCGTTGGAAAAATTTGTGGAAAGGTAAGCAGGTCTACCGTCAGGGCGATGTGGCTATTAATGTTAAAAAGGGCAGAGTTGATCCTCAGGCTGACGATGCAGATTGGGAGGTCGATGGTTTGTCGGGTGCCACACTGACAAGTCGTGGGGTCAGTAATTTAGTGCAGTACTGGCTGGGCGATAGGGGCTTTGAGTCGTATCTCCAAAATCTACGTGAGGGAGATGCCTGATGGATATTAAAGACACCCTGTTTAGACCGGTTTTTCGGGATAACCCAATTGCTCTACAAATTCTGGGCATTTGCTCCGCGTTAGCGGTTACTTCGTCAATGCAGGTCAGTTTGGTGATGGCGATTGCCTTGACCTTAGTGACAGCGTTCTCCAGTTTCTTCATCTCCGCCATCCGTCACTATATTCCATCGAGCATTCGCATCATTGTGCAAATGACCGTGATTGCTTCTTTGGTGATCGTCGTGGATCAAATTCTCAAGGCCTACGCCTACGATACCTCTAAGCAGTTATCGGTTTTTGTCGGATTGATCATCACAAACTGTATTGTCATGGGACGGGCTGAAGCCTTCGCGATGAAAAATCCGCCGGTGCCGAGTTTTCTCGATGGCTTTGGTAACGGATTGGGATACTCCTTCATTCTCATGGCCGTCGCGTTTGTACGCGAGCTATTGGGCTCGGGGAAGTTGTTTGGCCTCGAAGTTCTACCCTTGGTCACCGAAGGTGGCTGGTATGCGCCCAATGGACTTTTATTGTTGCCGCCCAGTGCGTTTTTCCTGATTGGGCTGTTGATCTGGGCAATCCGCAGTTTGCAGACCGACCAGGTCGAAGAGCCTGAATTCCGCATCGCGAAGCACACGGCAGCCATCGAGGAGAGTGCGTAATGGAACACTATCTGAGTTTGTTTGTCCGAGCGGTGTTTATCGAAAATATGGCGCTGTCGTTTTTCCTGGGCATGTGTACGTTCCTGGCAGTTTCCAAAAAGATTCAAGCCGCTTTTGGACTGGGTGTTGCGGTGGTAGTTGTGTTAACCATCACCGTGCCGGTTAATAACCTCATCTATCAGTATTTGTTGGCTGACGGCGCGCTTGCTTGGGCCGGCTTACCCGATGTGGACCTCAGTTTTCTGGGGCTGCTCAGCTATATCGGTGTGATTGCCGCACTGGTGCAGATATTGGAGATGTTTCTAGACCGTTACGTGCCGGCCCTATATGCCGCACTGGGCGTCTTTCTGCCACTGATTACCGTGAACTGTGCCATTTTAGGTGCGTCCCTACTAATGGTGGAGCGTGATTATACCTTTGGTGAGAGTGCGGTGTTTGGTGCCGGCGCTGGCGTCGGCTGGGCGTTGGCGATTGTTGCACTCGCGGGTATCCGTGAAAAATTAAAATACAGTGATGTCCCCGAAGGGTTGCAGGGGCTGGGAATAACCTTTATCACAGTGGGATTGATGTCTTTGGGCTTTATGTCCTTCGGTGGTATCGACATCTGATGATGCCGACAAAGGAGAGGATCTAAATAGTAATGGATATGACGATTTTATATGGCGTTGGGATGTTTACAGCCATTGTGCTGGCATTGGTTATGGTTATCTTGGCTGCGCGCTCGAGATTGGTGAGCTCCGGTAACGTGAGTATTCAAATCAATGGTGAAAAAACCATTGAAGTGCCCGCTGGCGGTAAACTTCTCCAGACTCTTGCTGATGCGAACTTGTTTCTTGCGAGCGCCTGTGGGGGCGGTGGTACCTGTGCGCAGTGTAAGTGCCAGGTAAGTGATGGCGGCGGCTCGATGCTGCCAACCGAAGAGTCACACTTCACTCGTCGACAAGCCCACGATGGCTGGCGGCTGTCTTGCCAGACTCCTGTTAAGCAGGATATGCGCATTCAAATTCCAGAAGAGGTGTTTGGTGTCAAGCAGTGGGAATGTACCGTTGAGTCTAACGATAACGTCGCCACCTTCATCAAAGAGCTAGTACTCCGACTTCCAGAGGGCGAGAGCGTCGACTTTAGAGCCGGCGGCTATGTGCAACTAGAGTGTCCTCCTCACGACGTTAACTTCGATAATTTCGATATTGGCGCGGACTACAAAGGGGACTGGGAGCGTTTCGGGTTCTTCAAATACGGGTCTGCGAGCGAAGACACCACAATTCGCGCCTACTCCATGGCGAACTACCCGGAAGAAAAAGGAATTGTTAAGTTCAACATTCGAATCGCAACCCCCCCACCGGGCAGCGAGGGTATACCCCCCGGCATCATGTCCAGCTGGGTCTTTGACTTGAAGCCCGGAGACAAAATCACCGTCTATGGGCCTTTTGGTGAATTCTTCGCGAAAGAGACGGACGCTGAAATGGTCTTCATCGGTGGCGGTGCTGGCATGGCCCCAATGCGCTCGCACCTCTTTGATCAGCTGAAACGCCTGAATTCGAAACGTAAAATAACTTTTTGGTACGGGGCTCGCTCACTCAAAGAGATGTTTTACGTCGAGGACTATGACGGGCTGCAAGCGGAAAACGAAAATTTCACCTGGCATACTGCGCTTTCTGATCCCCAACCCGAAGATAACTGGGATGGTTTGACCGGGTTTATTCACAATGTGCTTTTTGAGGAGTATCTAAAGAACCACCCAGCACCCGAAGATTGTGAGTACTACATGTGTGGGCCACCGATGATGAATGCGGCGGTAATAAAAATGTTGGTCGATCTCGGTGTCGAGCGGGACAATATTTTCCTCGACGATTTCGGTGGCTAGCATATTCGCCATGGCACGTCTCCGGCCAGCCATCGTGCTGGTCGTTTTGTTTTTAGGCCTGCAAGGCTGCGCAGAGTCCTCCAATGTCGTTGAATTGCAGGGCAGGATTTATGGCACGGGCTGGTCCTTAGTTTATCTGCAGGAGCAGGCGCTGCCTGCTCCTGATGTTGTTGAAAAAGCGGTGCTCGCTGCCTTTGACGTCGTCAACATCAGCATGAACACCTATGACCCCCAATCACTGATTAGCGCGTTCAACGCACAGCCCGCGGGTGAGGGCATGGAGGTCGATTGGGATTTTACTTATGTGCTTAACGAGGCGATGCAAATTACCCGGCTGACCGGGGGGGCTTACGATGTGACGGTGGCCCCACTCATTAACCTTTGGGGGTTTGGCCCGGGGGGGCCTACTCAAATTCCCACTGATGCCGCTATTTCAGCTGCGCGGGACGTTGTGGGTTTGAGTCGACTCGATTGGCAACCCAATATTCGCTATCTAAGTAAGCGTGTGGCGGGTGTATCCCTCGAATTCTCTTCAATTGCGAAGGGCTACGGGGTCGATCTCGCCGCCGACACGCTGGATGAGCTGGGCATTAAAAACTTCATGTTGGAAGTGGGTGGGGAGTTACAACTCAGAGGGCACAGTCCACGGGGGGATGCCTGGCGGATTGCTGTCGAGCGGCCGGAGCAGGGGCGGGGCACTTTTCAGGCCGCTGTGAATGTCTCCAACGTGGGAGTTGCTACTTCGGGTGACTACCGAAATTACTTTGAACGCGACGGACAGCGTTACTCGCATATTATTGATCCACGCACGGGATATCCGGTACAGCATGACTTAGTCTCGGTGACGGTAATTCATCCGTCTACAGCCCTGGCCGATGCCTGGGCCACCGCGCTTTGCGTACTGGGTACTGACCGAGCACTGGATGTCGCCGATCGGTTGGGACTTGCGGTGTATTTGGTATACCGAGACGCTGATGCACTAAAGGCCGTGTGGAGCACTAAATTTGGCCCCTTTCTGGCGTCTAACGCCGCATCGGGATAGAGTGTTGCCTTAACGACAGGGAGTTACGTTTGTGATTTTTGTGGTCACCTTTTTAGCCTTTGCTGCCATCATGGCCGCAATGGCCGTGGGCGTCATTGCTGGGAGAGCTCCCATTAGTGGGACATGCGGGGGCATTGGACGTATGGGGATCGACAGTAAATGCGATCTCTGTGGCGGTGATCCTCAGGTGTGCGAGACAGAGACTCGGCTGCCTGGCGATAGTTCGGGCGTGCAAGCGCACGATCCTCGAGATTAACCTCAACAGATAGCCTGAGGTGTCTTTCACCCGCGATATGATGATCCGCTACACCTTTACCGGTAGGCGGCAGGGTTTTGCTAGGCTGGTTTCTCGAGCATCTATGCTGGGAATGGTTCTGGGGGTCGCCAGTCTGATTACGGTCTTGTCGGTAATGAACGGGTTTGCTCTTGAGTTGAGGGACCGCATTTTGTCCCTAGTTCCCCATGCTGTCGTGTCTTCGACTGAGGGGACCTTGACCCAGTGGCAGCCGCTGGCTACTGAACTGCAAGCCGTCCCCTTCATTCACAGCGTTGCCCCCTTCATTGAGGACGTAGCGCTGTTGCAGTCTCGATCGCGGCGCATTGGTAGCCAAGTCACCGGTATCGACCTACAGGCGCAGCGAGGTGTCAGTGACCTGCATGGGCGTATTCTTACCGGCGACTTAAGTCAGTTGGAAAGTCAGCCTTTCACCATTGCCTTGGGCAGCACGCTGGCAGGGCAGCTGGGCGCGATGGCGGGTGATGTTATCGAGGTGGTCTTACCGACGCTGTCGGTAACACCTCTGGGGGTGTTTCCCCGGGTTCGTAAACTCGTCGTTGTTGCTGAATTTGAAGTGGGTTCGAGTATCGATGCTGTTCAGTCTTACGTCAGTTTGGAAACGGCTGGCCGTTTGTTTGCTAGGAGCGGTGTCGACGGCTTGCAGATCGATCTAGGCAGCCCTGACAATGTGGCTGAGGCGGTGCCCTTATTACGTAAAATGTTGCGCAAGACAGCCACGGTAGCCTCTCCCTCAAATCTATCCGTCACAGATTGGCGCGACTCCCAAGGCAGTTTATTTGCTGCGGTAAAGATGGAGAAAATAATGGTGGGTATTCTTCTGCTGGCGGTTATCGCCGTAGCGGCTTTTAATATTATTTCGACCTTAACCATGTCAGTTACCGAAAAAGCCCGTGATATTGCGGTGCTGCGCGTCATGGGATTTACCTCCCTAGGCGTCATGGGCCTGTTCCTTGGTCATGGCTTATTAATTGGAACGGTGGGTATTGCGATAGGGGCCGTGTTGGGCGTTTTCCTGGCACTGTGGGTATCCGATATTGCTACCCTTGCCGAGCAGTTAATCGGCGTCCAGCTCTTTGACCCTTCGGTTTACTACATTGGGCGGCTGCCCTCAGAGTTGCAGTGGGGCGATGTCGTCATCACCACGGGCCTCGCCTTATTGCTCAGTGTTATGGCGACTGTCTATCCCGCTTGGCGTGCCTCCCGAATTTCACCGGTCGAGGTGCTTAACAATGGTTGATGTCGTGCTCAGCTGCTCCGGCTTGGAGAAGATTTACCAGGACGGGTCTAACTCGGTAAAAGTGCTTCAGGGGGTCGAGCTAACCCTTGAGCAGGGTGAGCGTATCGCTATTGTCGGTCGATCAGGATCGGGCAAGTCAACCCTGCTGAATCTTTTGGGCGGTTTAGATATCCCCACGGCGGGGGAGGTGCTTGTTTCCCATAAGTCGTTGAGTCGCATGGGAGAGCGAGCTAGGAGTCAGTGGCGGAATCGCCAGTTAGGCTTTGTTTTTCAGTTCCATCATCTATTACCTGAGTTTAGTGCTTTGGAAGCCGTGGCTATGCCGATGCGTATTGGCGGTGAGGCTAAAGGCGTGGCCCTCGAGCGTGCGGCGATGCTGCTCGACAAGGTCGGTTTAAGCCAGCGGTTGAGTCACAAGCCGGCGGCGCTCAGTGGTGGGGAGCGACAACGAGTAGCGATTGCTCGAGCCCTCGCAAATAAGCCCGGGTGCGTTTTGATGGATGAACCAACCGGTAATCTTGACCCTGAATCTGCGGAGCTTGTCTTGAATCTAATCGAATCGATCGATTGGGGGCAGACAGCGTTCATTGTAGTTACTCATGACCCGAAGATCGCCGCAAAAATGGACAGGCAATTGGTACTAGAGTCAGGCTGCCTGTCGGGTTTACCGCGTGCCCTGGTCTGAACGTATTAGCTTTGCTTTACGGCAGGTCCTCGATCGAGGAAGGGGTTTGTCGGGATTTCTCTCGCGGCTTTCAGTCGTTGGTCTGACCCTCGCGGTTGCCATACTACTGGCGGTACTGGCCGTTATGAATGGCTTTGAGCGAGAAATGCGAGAGCGTATTCTGGGTGTTGTGCCCCATATCAGTATTCACGGCTTTGCGGATTTAAAGGCTTGGAATCAATTACAAGCAGATACTCAGCGTGCACCGGAGGTCAGCGGGACTGGCCTCTTTTACGAGCGAGACGTGCTAGCTGTTCAGGGGGTGAGAGTGACTGCCGCGAAAATGTTGGGTGTGACCGCCCCTGTTTGGCGGCGCTGGGAAATATGGTCCAAACCATCAAAACTGACCCTTGAGCCGGGGCAGGTAGTTCTCGGCGCAGGCTTGGCCCGACGACTGCAGGTCGAGGTTGGCGATAAGCTAAGGGTCATCGTGCCCGGGGATGCCTTGAGATCTGAGACGCTCCCGGCGACAGCCGCGCTGCACGTTGTGGCACTGGTAGATTCAGGAACCGAATTGGATGAGGCCTTGATGCTGGCCGATTTTGAATACACTGCAACCCTGCTTGGTGATGAGTTGACAGCCACGGGATTAGCCCTGCAGTTGCAACAACTCTTCAAAGCGCCCGAGATGCGCTGGCAGCTTGCTCGAACCTTACCTCCATCATTCTATGTGACTGATTGGACCTTGCGGCATGGCAATTTGTACGCTGCGATCCGTTTGTCCCGGGATTTAGTGACGTTATTACTGCTCTCGATTATTGCCGTTGCCGCCTTCAACGTGGTGTCGTCGCTGGTGCTAGTCGTTATCGATAGGCGGGGTTTTATCGCGATGCTGCAGGCCATGGGAGCGACCCGGCAAGATATATTGTGGATCTTTTTACTTCAGGGGTTGTGGATCGGTGTGCTGGGTGCATCGGTAGGCTTAGTCCTGGGCATGGGATTGGCTCAGTTGATTCCCGTGCTAGCCTCAGGGCTAGAGTGGTTGTTGGACGGCAAGCTGCTTAATACCGACGTCTACCCGCTTAATTTTTTACCCATTGATGTCAGGGCAGGTGATGCTTTGTGGCTGTGGTGTACCTCGGTTGTATTGTGTCTAGTAGCCGCAGTCGCACCGGCTAGGCGCGCCATGCGTGTGCCGGTCGCTCAGGCCTTGGCCAATCAATAACAACGTCGGCTCAGGATTTTTGCGTTTTGCGCTCAGAGGCACGTTGGCGCCAAGCCAGCGCCACCCGCCAGCGCCACAACACATTGATCGTTACATAGCTAAGCACTGCGGCAGATAAGCCCGTTACGAAGCAGCCCAGTAAAAATGGCTGCCAAATGTCACCAAGACGCTGCGTAATCCAGCTCCAGGTAATTTCAAACTCAATCGCTTTGACGGGGGTGTCCAGCAAAAAAGCACCAAGCTCATACGCGGCGTAGTATATCACTGGCATCGTGAAAGGGTTTGTAACAAAAATGAGGCTAATGCTGAGAGGCAGATTAGCCCTGAGTCTGACCGCAGCATAAGCGGCCAAAAAGATTTGACCCGGTGCAGGCACCATGGCGCAGAATAGTCCAATAGCAAATGCCATTGAGGTAGAGCTGCGGTTGATATGCCAAAGATTGGGCTCGTAAATCCACTCTCCTAACAAATGCAACCCGGGCATATCCCTGAGTTGCTGCTGAGAAGGTGCGAACCGCTGAAAAAGCTTTCGAGCCATGGGTACAAAAATTCACGAGAAGTTAAGATTCTGCTGACCGGGTTAATTCTCATCCCTGGTCATCACCGCTGTTTGATTGGCTGGCGTCGGGTGTTCAAGTGAGCGCAGAGCCATCATTTGGCGCTAAGTATGACGACTTTTATCGTGAGTAACCACACCAGCACGTTGGAGATATGCCGCAATTGTGCGTTTCTGATGTTAGTAGCACTGGTCACATCACTGTTACTGCCCGTTTATTGGGGGGGCCTACTTTTTATTGCCCTTGGTGGTGTGGGGTTCATTGCAGGGTATCGCAAGCAAGGGGTTTATGTGGTCATTGCAGGGACCGTGGCCTGCTATTGGGGATGGCATTGGTCTGCTGGGTTAATTGAGCCCAGTTGCTTTCGTAGCGAGGTGGCCGTCACTGGGTCGGTGGCCTCTTTGCCGGTGCGATATAGGGCGGCGTCGGGTGAGGCCGTTCAAAGCTTCAAGCTGGCGGGTGCAATAGACGGTCTGGTGGGTTGTGGCAGTCCTGTTAGCCTGATGGTGTATGGGGTGAGTGCTGCCAAGGCTATTCCACTGGGTGCTGATGTGGCTCTGAAGGGACGTTTAGCCCCAAATAGTTCGCAATGGAACCTTGGTTCGACTCCCGATCAGGCGCAGTGGTTAGCTCGCGGAATCTATGGGCGTTTGAATGCCTCCGAAGTCGCCCTGTTAACTGTATCAACGGGTTATTTGAGTCATCTGCGAGAAAAATTAGCGAAAGCTCTGGAAGACTTTGAAGGCCCTTCTCGGGCGGTCGGGTTGTTAGAGGCTCTGGTTCTTGGAACCGGGCGCTCGATAGTGCAGCGAGATTGGGAGCGATTCCGGTTTCTTGGAATGACGCATGCTTTTGTCGTCAGTGGCTTGCATCTCAGCCTGGTGTTTTTTGGTATTTGGCTTTTCAGTCGTCGTGCGCTTATTTTAATCTGGCCCCATGGATTGATAAAACGTGACTGGGCGATTATTCCTGCCCTGAGCGTGGCTACGATTTATGCCGGATTGGCGGGCTTTAGTTTGCCCACCCAGCGTGCGCTAATCATGCTGTTCCTAGGCGGCATACTTCGGCTTACCGCACGCAGAACGACCCTATGGCACATTTTCATCACCGCCGCGCTGATCATTTTGATAACCAATTATTTTGCAATTTTAGGGCGTAGTTTTTGGCTGAGTATGGCGGCTACGGGTATCTTGATTGGGCTACTCACCGCGCTTGCACCAAAGAATTTTCCCCATCTTCGTGGTTGGTTACTTAGAGTAATTTTTACGCAGATTGCTCTGGTGCTCTTTATGGCGCCAGTAACAGTCTTTTGGTTTGGCAAGATGACGTTGGCGGCAGTTGTTGCGAATATTTTACTAGTTCCACTTATTGCAAGTTTGATGATTCCCTTAGCACTTGTGGGAACCGTTTGCGTTCTCTTGTGGCACAGTACTGATAACCTGCCATGGCAGTTGGCTGTTGATGTGGGTATGGGCGTTTTACGCAGCGCAGAGGCTTTGCAGCAGATCATCCCCGAGAGTGCCATGTTCAACCCATTTAACGGGGTGGCTTTGCACCGCCCTGAAGACGCCACTATTGAGCTTTCGGTGCTTGATGTGGGTCAGGGTTTGTCGGTTGTGTTAACTGCAGCGGGACAAACCCTGGTGTATGACACTGGCGATGCGCCGCCCTTAGGCTCAAGCCAGGCGCAAAAGGTGCTTATTCCTTATTTAAATCGTCTGGGTGCGAAGGATATTGCCATTCGAGTAATCAGTCATTCTGATCGCGACCATGCCGGTGGCGTGGCAGATCTCGAGGCGCAGTTCTCCACTGAAAGGGCGGTTGGTTATGCAGGAACGCCGTGTCGTGTGGGTGAGGTTCTATTTCAACGCGCCGAGCTCACTGTGACGGTTCTCAATGGTCCGGGTGATGATAACGACGGGTCATGCGTTTTACAGGTGCGATATGCCGGGGTCACAATCTTACTGGCAGGAGACGTGAGTGCTGCGCGTGAGCGAGAAATGATTAGGTATTGGCGCAACGAGCTAAAAGCCCAAGTTTTGGTTGTGGCGCATCATGGTAGTGATACTTCGACAGCGACGTCGTTCCTAAAGTGGGTCGATCCAACGTTTGCTGTAATCAGTGCAGGGCGAGCCAACCGTTTTGGCCATCCTCGAGGCGGCGTATTGCGGCGCTTGGAGCAACGCGGCATTGGCATTTTGAATACCGCACGTGAGGGAGGGGTGACTGTTACGGTGCAGCCTCAAGAGATGAACATTACTGCGTTAAGAGATGGCAATATTCCCTATTGGCTAAGTCTGCCCTGAATGGCGCTAAGGGGGCTTGCCACAGGTATACTGGCACTCTATTGGAGGACGTTAATGTGTTTGATTTGCTTGCCGCAGGTGGCTGGGTTATGCCTGTCATCGTTTTATGCTCGGTTATTGCTCTGGGTATTTCTATCGAACGCTCAGTGGCTCTAAACCCCGATCGTATTGCTCCTCCACATCTGCTCGCTAATGTTTGGAAGCAACTCAAAGCTGGAGAGC
The DNA here is from genome assembly GCA_029253085.1 of Luminiphilus sp. Classification (GTDB taxonomy): domain Bacteria; phylum Pseudomonadota; class Gammaproteobacteria; order Pseudomonadales; family Halieaceae; genus Luminiphilus. The sequence continues at coordinate 12,119 of JAQXAF010000139.1, forward strand.
TCGATGCCCAACGGCTCAAAGCGTTGCGGCACGGATCCCCGCTAGGTGCTATTTTAGCCGCAGGACTGGCTAATCGTAGCCAGGGACGTGACGTCATGAAGGAAAGTATTCAAGAAGCTGCGGGGCACGTGATTCATGATCTTGAGCGTTACTTAAACACCTTGGGAACGGTAGCAGCTGTGGCACCGCTACTGGGGCTCTTGGGGACCGTCGTCGGTATGATTCGCGTTTTTACCGAAATAACGGTTCAGGGTACGGGTAACGCGAATGCCCTGGCAGGCGGTATCTCGGAGGCGTTGATCACCACGGCGGCAGGTTTGGTGGTGGCGATTCCTGCCCTGGTGATGCACCGATACTTTACCGGGAAAATTGACACTATCGTCGTTGGTCTAGAACAGGTTTCGATCAAGCTGGTCGATGCATTGCACACCGGCAAGAAAACGGAATACGACCTTTGAGATTTCGTCGGACGCGCTCTGATGATCTGTCAATTAATTTGACACCTCTGATAGATGTGGTCTTTTTGTTGCTGATCTTCTTCATGGTATCAACCAGCTTCACCAAGGCGACGCAGTTAGCCATCAATCTGCCCGAGGCAGAGGGGCAGCCTGCGCCTCAACGCGCGAGTAAACTTGAGTTGATGATAGCGGCTAATGGGGCTTTCACTCTTAACGGCAAGCCCGTGTCTAACCAGCCCATCGATCTGCGTCGTGCGCTGCGGACTGAGGCTAAAGATAATCGTGATATTCCGATTACCATCGCCGCGGATGGCGCAGCAGCACACCGGCATGTCGTCACTGCGCTTGATGCTGCGAGTGCCCTTGGATTTCACCAATTAACAATTGCAGCGCAAACACCCCGTGGCGCCAATGACTGACTCAACAAAACAGAACAGCGGTGATTGGCGGCTCTATCGTCGCCTGCTGTCCTACGTGGTGCCGTATTCGGCGGCGTTTCTTTTTAGCGTTGCTGGGTTTTTGGTGTACTCCCTAGGGAGTGTGCTGTTGGCAGACCTCACTCAGTTTTTACTGGATTCATTGGGGCAGAGCAGTCAAGTTGAATTGGGCTTAGTTTCCGCGGCCGCTCATTGGTTTTGGCCTCCAGGCGACAAAGACCCCCTAGATTATGCCCGAGTGGCCGTACCTGTTGCCGCGGTGGTGTTGTCGCTGGGTCGGGCGCTGGGGTTTTTCGTTGGTAATTATTATATGAATGTTGTGGCGCGCAGCGTGGTTCATACCCTTCGGGTTGAATTATTCGAGGTGATGATGGCAGCGCCGCGACGCTATTACGATGCCAATGCCGGTGGTAATTTACTGAGCAAAATAACTTTTAACGTTGAGCAGGTGTCGGGTGCCGCGAGTGATGCCTTAAAGGCGATTTTACGAGAGGGCCTAACGGTTATGGCTCTTGTGACTTACATGTTGTACCTCAATTGGCGTTTGACGCTAATATTTTTTGCGGTTGCACCGGCCATTGGTTTGGTCGTTGTGATTGTGGGCCGACATTTTCGGCGTTATAGCCGTCGTATTCAGGACTCCATGGGGTCTGTCACTCAAGTTAGCAGCGAATCATTGGGGGCCTTTGAGGCCCTTCGCGTTTTTGCTGCGACGCGACAGCAAGTTGCTAAATTTACCGATGCGAGTCTCTTCAATCGTAACCAAAGCTTGAAATTGGCCTTTGTGCAGGCGGTTTCTACTCCCGTTATTCAAACGCTATTAGCGTTGGCTTTGGGCGCGTTATTTTGGTTTGCGCTGGATCCTGCAATACTCGCTGGATTTACCGCGGGATCATTGGTGGCTTTTATCACCGCCGCGGCACAAATGGGTAAACCGATACGAACGCTCAGCGGCGTGCAAAGTATTATTCAGCGTGGGCTTGCCGCAGCGGAGGACGTTTTTGCGCAAATTGACATTCCGCCAGAACCCAACCGTGGCACGACACCCGTTAATCGCGCAAAGGGCGAGATCGCGATCGAGCATTTGAGTTTTCGATACCCGGGGGCTACCGAATATGCGCTGGAAAATATTTCATTGCAGCTCCAACCCGGTGAAACGGTTGCGCTTGTAGGGCGTTCAGGTAGTGGGAAGTCGACGCTGGTGCAGCTCTTGCTCCGCTTTTACGTTCCTGAGTGCGGTGAAATCCGTCTCGACGATTTGGTGATTGAAGATTACGAATTGACCGACTACCGGAAGCAGTTTGGCGTTGTCTCCCAAGAAATTAGCTTGTTTAGCGATACCATTGCTAACAACATCGCTTTTGGTGAAATGAGAGATGCGTCTTACGATGCCGTGCTCTTGGCGGCTCAGAAAGCGCACGCTATTGAGTTTATTGAGGCTCAGCCCCAAGGCCTAGATACCCTGTTGGGTGATGGTGGTGCGGGTTTATCTGGAGGCCAAAAGCAACGTCTAGCAATTGCAAGAGCGCTGTTAAAGGATGCGCCAATTCTGATCCTTGATGAGGCAACCTCGGCGCTAGACACAGAATCTGAAACTTACATCCAAGAGGCCCTAGCGGCCTTTTGTGAAGACCGAACAACGCTGGTCATTGCGCATCGTTTATCGACGATTGAAAGCGCCGACAGAGTTGTGGTGATGGATCAAGGCAGAATTGTTGCCTTTGGCCCGCACGAGCAGCTGCTAATAGATAGCCCACTTTATGCACGTCTTCACAAGCAAGAAATTGTTCAGCCATGATGGTTTGGCGGCAGCGAATTGAGCGCTGTGTTAATCGGGGCTGGTACGAAGGGGCAGGGTGGCTTTGGCTTGTATGGCCCTTGAGTTTAATGACCGGTTTGGTGGTGCGCTGGCGCCGCTACCGGATAAATCCCGCCTCGCTGCCCGTTCCTGTTGTGGTTGTAGGTGGAATTACCGTGGGCGGAACAGGCAAGACGCCCGTTCTGATTGCTCTTGCCGAGGCTTTAGAAGTTCAAGGTCATAAGGTGGGTATTGTTAGCCGTGGCTATGGTGGCACCGTGGGAGTGGGCCCTTATACCGTGCAGCGCTCATCACCTGCGGCGCTTGTTGGCGACGAACCTTTACTGATCGCGCAACGCGCTAATGTACCTGTTGTGGTCGGAAAAAATCGATACGCAGCCGCTCAAAGGCTTATTGAAACCTATGCGCCCACGATCATTCTGTCTGATGATGGCCTTCAACACCTGAAATTACCCAGGAATTTTGAAATCGTCGTGCTCGATGGGGCGAGAAAATTGGGCAATGGCCGTCTGCTGCCCATGGGTCCCCTGCGTGAACCAGCCAACCGGCTTGATTCCGTTGACTGGGTTCTAATGCGTAATGGCGAGCACGAGGAGACGGGTTTCCATTATCACTTTGAGCGTTTTGAACATGCACAATCAGCAAGAACTTTAGCTGTAGAGGGCATCGCAAAGCAGTGGCAAGGTCTTCGTGTGGCTGCGGTCACTGGCCTTGGCCAGCCGGATCAGTTTTTTTCGGCTCTGAATTCTTTGGGTCTAGCTGTTAGCACCCATGGGTTTCCAGACCACTACACTCTGACAGAAACGGATCTCGCTACTATTACAGCAGATATTATTGTTGTGACCGAAAAAGATACCGTTAAACTCTTGGAAGTTAGCGATAAACGGTTGTGGACGTTAGTGATCTCTACAAAAATTCCGAAAGCGTTGTTGCGCCAATTGGGCGCGCAGTTTAATCAAGCGGAGGCTGCCCCCTGTTCAACATCGTAATTCCAGCGCGTTTTGCCTCTACGCGGTTGCCCGGTAAGCCTTTACTGGATATTGGTGGGCGACCCATGATTTGGTGGGTTTGGCGCCAGGCTTGCGCTGCGGGTGCTGAGTCAGTCGTTATTGCAACCGACGATACCCGCATTGCAGAAGTGATGACCGCGGAAGGCGCTGACGTTGCCATGACGGCTAACGATCACGTATCAGGTACTGATCGGCTTGCGGAGGTTGTGCGACAACGCGGCTGGGCTGAAGACAGTGTGATCGTTAATGTCCAAGGCGATGAGCCCCTAATGCCGATTGCCAATATTCAGCAAGTGGCCCGAGAGTTGATTGAGCATCCCGAGGCGAGTATTGCGACCTTATCCGAACGGCTGGTTAGTGCTGAACAGCTTGATGATCCGTCTGTGGTGAAAGTTGTTGCCTCTGTGTCGGGTAACGCGCTGTACTTTTCGAGGGCGGCTATTCCTTTTCAGCGAGATGAAAGTGAACAATCATCCCGTCGCCTTATGGCGGCAGCACGCCGCCATATTGGTCTGTATGCATATCGCGGTGGTTTTTTGCAGTCTTTTACTGCTTGGCCGCCGTCTGTGATGGAAACACTGGAATCGTTGGAGCAACTTCGCGCTTTGGATCAAGGGCACATCATTAGAGTTTGTGATGCTGCCGAGCCGGTTCCCGCGGGTGTCGATACGCCAGACGATCTCGAGCGGGCTCGCAGTCTCTTGGTGAGCTGACTCATGGCAGCTGAACCGTCGGTCCCCCTAAGCTCTTGCAATACATTGCGCTTAACCTCAACGGCGCAATGGTTTGCCCGTGTCGAGTCCTTAGCGTCTCTACAAGCATTACTTCAATGGGCAAAGGCCCGTGATCTTCCGGTATTGCCTTTGGGCGAAGGAAGTAATGTGGTACTGCAAGAATATCTAGCCGGGCTGGTCCTTCAGGTGGCCATGAAGGGAATCGTGCTGCAATGGGACGACGGAGGGCAGGTGCGACTTCGTGTGGCTTCAGGGGAGAACTGGCATGAATTCGTGAGTTGGTGTACCGAGCGAGGTTGTTATGGCCTTGAAAATCTTGCGTTAATTCCTGGATCAGTAGGGGCCGCCCCGGTGCAAAACATTGGGGCTTATGGTGTTGAGGTCGCTGATCGAATCGCAGGGGTACAAGCAATAGATATTGAAACGAGCGAAATCGTTTATTTGTCTAGTGAGGACTGTCAATTCAGCTATCGCTCAAGTGTCTTTAAGCAGAAGAGAGGGCGGTCACTCATCATCACGGCGGTTGACTTTCACCTCAATCGCGATGCCTTGATCAATACGTCCTATCCCACGTTGAAAGCCGCTTTAACTGAAGCTGAGGCTTGTCACCGGGACGTTTTTGATGCGGTGATCAAGGTGCGCAGCCAGCGTTTACCGGACCCCTCGCAGACACCCAATGTGGGTAGTTTTTTCAAAAACCCGCTAGTGGCGGGCAGCGTTGCTAAAAGGCTTGGGGATCAGTTTCCCCAGCTACCCCAATATGAAACAGACTCCACAAAAATTAAATTATCAGCAGCTTGGATGATTGATGATTTGGGTTGGCGAGGTAAAGAGCTCAATGGTGTGGCCGTCTCGGAGGTTCATAGTTTGGTTTTGGTGAACCGAACGGCGACCTCATCTGTCGCTGTGTTGAGTTTGGCCGGGGAAATTCAACAGTCTGTATGGCAAAAATTTGGGGTTGAACTGGTTCTCGAGCCAGAGGTATTAGGCGTCTCTGACGACAGCTCAAAATGACTATTTTTGATGCTGAGAATTATTTGAAAAGCCTGACGACGCGTCCCGGTGTTTACCAGATGTATGGAAAAGAGGGCGACCTGCTATACGTGGGTAAGGCAAAAAATTTAAAAAACCGTGTGACCAGCTATTTTCGTGCAAGTGGGCTTACGGCCAAGACCATGGCACTGGTTAATCGAATTCAGGACATTCAAGTCACAGTGACCAGTACCGAGGTCGATGCCTTACTGCTTGAGCACAATCTGATCAAAGAGCATAAACCTCCCTACAACATTAGTTTAAAGGATGATAAGTCTTATCCTTATATTTATCTAAGCAGTCATGATCGGTGGCCACGGTTGGCACTGCACAGAGGGCCTAAGCGCCGCAAAGGCGAATACTTTGGTCCGTACCCCAGTGCTGGTGCTGTTCGATCGACGTTGCATTTGCTTCAGAAGGTTTTAAAGGTGAGGCAGTGTCAGGATAGTTATTTTCGGAATCGCTCTAGGCCGTGTTTGCAGTATCAAATTGGCCGTTGCAGTGGCCCCTGCGTCGGATTGGTGAGCGATGAAAATTATGCCGAGCAAGTAGAAAAGACGGAGCTTTTTTTAAAGGGAAAATCTCAGGAACTCATGGGTAGACTTGCCGATGAAATGGAAAGTGCTTCAACTGATTTGCGCTTTGAGGAGGCGGCGGAAAGACGTGACCAGCTCATGCAGCTGCAAAAAGTTCAATCTGTTCAGGGGATTGAAGGCGTTCGAGGGAATCTTGATGTTTTAGCGGTGGCCGTCGCGGGTGGGTCTGCCTGTGTACAGGTTTTATTTATTCGTGAAGCAAGGGTGTTAGGGAGTCGAACCTATTATCCGCCAACCCGCCTGGATGAAGATGTTAATGCCGTTTTAGAGGCGTTCATGCCGCTGTTTTATTTGTCAGGTAAGCAGGTTATACCTCACGAAATTATCGTGACGGATTTGCCTGAAGGTGCAAAATCGTTAGCAGAAGCCCTGAGTATTCGGGCGGAGCGCAAGGTTGAGATTCGCTCAAAGGTTCGTGAAGCAAGAGCGCGTTGGCTAGAAATGGCTCAGCAAACAGCCGACACAAACTTAACCGCGCATCTCAGTGGTAAGCAAACTATGGCGGGCAGGCTTGAAAGTTTAAGGCGAGAGCTCGATCTCGATACGCCACCGAGTCGCATGGAATGTTTTGATATTAGTCATAGCTCCGGTGAGGCAACCGTGGCGTCTTGTGTGGTATTCGATAATTCTGGGCCGCGAAAAGCCGATTATCGCAAGTTTAACGTTGAGGGAATTCAGCCTGGCGACGACTATGCCGCGATGCAGCAGGCACTAGAGCGGCGCTACAAGCGTCTGGCGGCCGGCGAGGGGAGCTTACCTGACGTGCTGTTCATTGATGGTGGTAAAGGGCAGGTCTCCCAAGCGATGAGTGTGCTGGGGCACTACGGTATAGAGAACGTCCGGGTGGTCGGTGTGGCGAAGGGCACAACTCGAAAAGCAGGCTTTGAAACCCTCGTGGATGGGGACACGGGTAAGGAGTCGGTACTCCGTGGTGACAATCCTGCGCTGCATCTTATTCAACAGATTCGAGATGAGGCGCATCGTTTCGCGATTACAGGACATAGGGCACGACGAGCGAAGGCGCGCAAAACGTCGACCTTAGAGGGGATTCCTGGCGTTGGCGCCAAGCGCCGCCGAGAATTGCTGCGACATTTTGGTAGTGCATCTGGCGTGTCAGGCGCCCGGGTTGAAGAGCTATGCAAAATTGAGGGCATTAGCTCAAGCCTCGCTCAAACAATTTATGACCACTTACACAGCATCAATGATTGAAGCCTTTTTGATTGAGGCAGGGTGTGCCACACTCATTGGTGTCGAGGCCTACAACCCGCAGAAGTACTGTTATCGAGGATCAGCGTTTGCCCCTTAATTTGCCGAATATACTGACGCTGCTGCGTATTGCGGCCATCCCTGTCTTAGTGCTTTTCGCGCATTTAGGGTCACCCTGGGGTAATTGGGGAGCAGCGGCTCTGTTTGGTGCTGCCGCGCTCACCGATTTACTCGACGGTTGGTTAGCACGGCGCTCGGGGCAGACCACGGTATTTGGTGCCTTTTTAGATCCCGTGGCCGACAAACTCATTGTGGCTACGGCACTGGTTTTGCTGACGGCACGGTTTGATGACGTTTTAATTACTCTGTCTGCGTGCGTGGTAATAGGGCGCGAAGTTGTGGTGAGCGCCTTGCGGGAATGGATGGCTAGACTAGGTAAAGAAGCCTCGGTGGCAGTAAATCAGATTGCAAAAGTGAAGACGACCTTACAAATGATAGCGATCTCATTTCTGTTGCTGTTGTTACCGGAATATGCCGACACCGGTTGGTTTATTTTGGGGAAGACGGTCCTAATCGTTGCGGTATTACTAACGCTGTGGTCTATGGTGGTGTATCTACGTTCTTTTTTTGCAGTGATTCGAGATAGTGAAGAGCAGTAAGGCGCATTGGTAGGCGCGCGAACTTGGTCAGCATTAAGGCGTTAGTTCAGACGGCGGGGCGCCTAGCGCATCCATTTGCGCGTACTGACGAGCTTGCCAGCCTATCAGCTCGCTGAGCGAGACATTTCAGCCTAAACCGTTGCCGCTGTGACACGGCATGCGTATACTTCGCGCCTGCTGCAGCAGGGCTGCAGCGATCTCTTAGAAAA
>JAQXAF010000143.1 GCA_029253085.1 Luminiphilus sp.
TGGTGAGGGAGTAAACAGTTTATGAGCATGCAAGATCCAATCAGCGACATGTTAACCCGTGTGCGCAATGCGCAGATGGCAGGAAAGAAAAGCGTTGAAATGCCCGGTTCGAAGGTAAAAGCCGCCTTAGCTAAGGTCCTCGAAGAGGAAGGCTATATTGGTGCTTTTGATCTGGACGCTAGCAGTGGCAAGCCTCGGTTATCAATTGAATTGCGTTATTTTGAGGGTAAGCCGGTTATTGCTGAGATTCAGCGGGTGAGCAAACCATCGCTGCGACGTTACATGGGCAAGGATGACCTGAAGCCCGTCCGAGGTGGTTTAGGTGTTGCCATCATTTCCACTTCCCGTGGCGTCATGACCGATCGAGCGGCTCGCGCTGCAGGCGTCGGTGGTGAAGTCCTTTGCACCGTATTCTGATTCGAGCGATCGAGGGAGCAGACTGAATTATGTCACGAGTCGCTAATAACCCGGTAAGTCTACCGAAAGGTGTCGAAGTAAAAGTCGACGCCGGTAAGATTGCCGTCAAGGGGGGCAAAGGTGCCCTTGAAATGAACTTGTCCGCTGGCTTAGATATTGAAGTTACTGAAGGCCAGGCGAAAGTCATTTTTGATTTTGATACCAACAGAACAATGGCTGGAACCACCAGAGCGTTACTGAATAACCTGGTTATTGGTGTCAGCGAAGGTTGGGAAAAGAAGCTGGTTCTCAACGGCGTTGGATACCGCGCCAAGGCAACAGGTAAGTCAGTGAATCTCACCGTAGGTTTGTCCCATCCCGTGGACTACGAGCTTCCTGAGGGCATCTCAGCAGAGACGCCAACACAGACTGAAATCGTTATCCGAGGCATGGATAAGCAGGCCGTAGGCCAAGCAGCCGCGGAAATCCGTAGCTTCCGGCCACCGGAACCTTACAAGGGCAAAGGCATTCGTTACGCGGACGAGCACGTCCGACGTAAGGAAGCCAAAAAGAAATAAGTAGGTAGGGCAATGAACCAGAAAAATGAATCACGTCTGCGGCGCGCTCGTCGGTCTCGTACTCGAATGCGAACGGCTGGAGCCACTAGGCTGTCGGTCCATCGCACACCTCGGCATATTTACGCTCAGGTGATTGGGGCCGAAGGGAATACGGTGCTTGCGAGTGCCTCGACCCTCGACAAAGATCTTCGTAGTGGCGCCACGGGTAACGTGGACGCGGCATCGAAGGTTGGCGCACTGATTGCGGAAAGAGCGAAGGCTGCAGGTGTTACTGCGGTTTCTTTTGATCGTGGCGGGTTCAAATACCACGGACGGGTCAAAGCGTTGGCGGATGCTGCGCGCGAAGGCGGATTGGAGTTTTAAGCATGGCGTACAACGATCAGAAGGGCCGTGGTGGCGATCAGCGGACTGAGGGCGACCTTCAGGAGAAGCTGGTTCAAGTCAATCGAGTGGCCAAGACCGTAAAAGGCGGTCGTATCATGAGCTTCACCGCACTAAGTGTAGTTGGCGATGGCAAAGGCCGTGTCGGCTATGGGCGCGGTAAGGCACGTGAGGTGCCGGTCGCGATACAGAAAGCCATGGAAGCAGCCCGCCGTAATATGGTTAAAGTTGAGCTGGTCGATGGCACGCTTCAGTATCCGGTGAAAGCGAACCACGGGGCTTCAAAGGTTTATATGCAGCCTGCTTCCGAAGGTACAGGCGTCATTGCGGGCGGTGCAATGCGCGCGGTTCTCGAATTGGCTGGCGTACATAATGTGTTGGCGAAATGCTACGGGTCCACCAATCCGGTGAACGTAGTACGAGCAACTTATAAAGGTTTGCGCGACATGCAATCACCCGATGCGGTGGCGGCGAAGCGTGGCAAATCTGTCGAAGAAATTCTGAGCTAAGGCCAGGGATACCCATCATGAGTAAGCAAATGATTAAGGTCACCCAACTGAAAAGTAGTCATGGGCGCCTGAAAAAGCATAGAGCCTGTGTTGCAGGTCTTGGCCTTCGACGCATCGGGCACACCGTTGAGGTTGAAGATACGCCTTCGGTACGTGGAATGATTAACAAGGTGCATTACCTTGTTCGGGTTGAGGGTGAAAACCATGGCGGATGAAATGCGACTAAATTCTCTGAGCCCCGCTGAAGGTTCAAAGCGCGCTGCTAAGCGTGTGGGACGGGGCATTGGTTCGGGAACTGGCAAGACCGCAGGTCGTGGGCACAAGGGCCTGAAATCTCGTTCGGGTGGTTCTGTGAAGCCTGGTTTTGAGGGCGGTCAGATGCCTTTGCAAAAGCGGCTGCCTAAATACGGCTTTACGTCACGCATCGGTCGCACTACGGCTCAGGTTCGGTTACACGAGCTGAACTGTGTCGAGGGTGATGTTGTGGACTTGAGCACATTGAAAGACGCAGATCTGATCAAAGACGATGTGCTTCGCGCCAGAGTTTTCTTGTCCGGAACACTCGAGAAGGCGGTCAAGGTCAAAGGTTTGAAGGTGACTAAAGGCGCTCTCGAAGCCATCGAAGCAGCTGGCGGGAGTGTTGAGGCCTAATCATGGCTAACGGGATGCCAACAATGAATAACGCGGGCATGGGCGAGTTGTTCACGCGCCTGCGTTTTGTGTTGGTGGCGCTGATCATATACCGAATCGGAACCCACATTCCGGTACCGGGCATTGACCCCGAGCAATTGGCCGCACTGTTTGATCAGAATCAAGGCACCATTCTAGGGCTTGCAAATGTGTTCTCTGGTGGAGCACTTGAGCGCATGAGTATTCTGGCTCTGGGAATTCTGCCCTACATATCAGCCTCTATCATCATGAATTTAATGAGTGCGGTTTCGCCTCAGTTAGAGCAGATTAAGAAAGAGGGCGAGGCAGGCCGTCGAAAAATATCCCAATATACGCGGTATTTGACGGTGGCACTGGCATTAGTGCAGGCGACGGGCATGACCGTGGGCTTGGCAAATCAGGGCTTAGCTTTTGATACTTCGGTAAGCTTCTATGTCATTGCAATCACATCACTCGTGACTGGCGCGGTATTTATGATGTGGCTGGGTGAGCAGATCACCGAGCGTGGTATCGGTAACGGCATCTCGCTACTCATTTTCGCGGGTATTGCCGCGGGTCTGCCTTCTGCCGTTGGTCAGTCCCTCGAACAGGCAAGGCAGGGCGAGCTCAATATATTAGTACTATTAGCAATTGTGGCCCTAGCAGTTATCGTTATTTACTTGGTGGTATTTATAGAGCGCGGCCAGCGTCGTGTCACGGTCAACTACGCCAAGCGCCAGCAGGGACGCCAGTCTTTTCAGGCGCAGTCGTCACACTTACCGCTCAAGGTGAATATGTCGGGCGTTATCCCCGCTATTTTTGCCAGCTCAATTTTGCTGTTTCCGGCGTCACTCGCTCAGTGGTTCGGCAGTGGTGACAGCTCTGATTGGTTGCAAGACTTTGCGGTTGCAATTGGTCCTGGGCAACCTCTGAACATTATGTTGTTCACCGGGTTTATTATCTTCTTCTGCTTTTTTTATACCGCATTAATGTACAACCCACAGGACGTGGCGGATAATTTGAAGCGCTCGGGCGCATTTGTTCCTGGGATACGCCCTGGGCAGCAAACGGCAAATTATATTGACGGAGTGTTAACTCGGCTTACCGTTTTTGGCTCCGCATATATTGCATTGGTATGCCTATTGCCGCAGTTTCTGGTCGTTATGTTCAATGTGCCCTTCTACCTTGGCGGTACGTCCATGTTAATTGTGGTCGTGGTTGTTATGGATTTTATGGCCCAAGTTCAAAGTCATTTGATGTCGCATCAGTACGAAGGTGTGATGAAGAAAGCGAATCTGTCCAATACCAGCCCTGCGGGCCGGTTGCGTTAGGTTTTAGGAGCAAGTCATGAAGGTAAGAGCTTCTGTTAAGAAGGTATGTCGTAACTGCAAGATCGTGCGACGGAACGGTGTGGTGCGGGTAATTTGCTCGAGTGATCCACGTCACAAGCAGCGACAGGGCTGAATCCCGTTGTTGCATGATTTAACAGTCAATAACCAGCAGGTCCCGAATAGACGGGCTTGCTACTGTACGTGCCGAGGTCTTGTGCCTCAGTTACGTCGTAACGCTTGGAGATAAATCGATGGCGCGACTCGCCGGTGTCAACATCCCCGACAATAAGCATGCTTTGGTGTCACTAACCTATATCTACGGTGTAGGACGTACCCAAGCCAGACGCTTGTTAGATGCTACGGGTATTAGCTACCAGACTAAGGTCGGTGAGCTGAGTGAAGGCGAGCTGGATCAGCTCAGGGGCCTGCTTAACGAACTGACTGTTGAGGGCGATCTGCGCCGTGAAGTCTCAATGAATATTAAGCGCCTAATGGACTTAGGGTGTAATCGCGGTTTGCGTCATCGAAAGGGGCTGCCATTGCGCGGTCAACGTACGAAGACCAATGCCCGAACACGCAAGGGTCCACGAAAGCCGATTCGTAAGTAATTGTAAATCCAATGTAGCTACATCCTAGTTTGTAGCGTTGATATTGAAGCAGGGAAATTATGGCCAAGAATGCCAAGAACAGTAAGACAACGAAGCGCAAGATCACTAAGCAGGTGGTCGACGGCGTCGCCCATGTGCACGCGTCTTTCAACAATACGATCGTGACCATCACTGATCGCCAAGGCAATACGCTCAGCTGGGCCACAGCGGGGGGCTCCGGCTTCCGTGGATCCAGAAAATCTACGCCGTTTGCTGCGCAGGTGGCTGCCGAGCGCGCTGGAGAGGCCGCCAAGGAGTACGGACTAAAGAACCTAGACGTTCAGGTGAAAGGTCCAGGCCCAGGCCGTGAGTCAGCAGTCCGAGCGCTGAACAGCTGTGGTTACAAGATTACAAACATTACCGACGTGACGCCCATTCCCCATAATGGTTGTCGTCCCCCTAAGAAGCGCCGCGTCTAAGACAGCGCGCACCGAGGATCTTTCAGAATGGCTCGATATATTGGACCCAAGTGCAAGCTCTCCCGTCGTGAGGGCACTGACTTACAATTAAAAAGTGGCGT
>JAQXAF010000021.1 GCA_029253085.1 Luminiphilus sp.
AGAGTATGGATGCTATTTGATCCACGTCGGGTGCTCGTAGCAAATGCTGCGTTCCTGTTTGTTCTCGCATTGTTCATTCACTTCGTTCTTTTGAGCTCTGGTAAGTACAACTGGCTCGATGGCGAAGTAATGGCAGCAGCGAGCCACATGGAAGCCCTACCCGCAGAACGTAAGTGACGCGGTAGTTACCCTGGCCTCTAAATGGGGCCAGGACTTTTTTGACCCGAAGAGAGGACACCGATCTTCTCTTAGACCACAGAGACTCGAGTTAACATGCGCTTCCCCCAGTGCCAACTCGCTCACCCTCGTGTGAAATCTCTGAGGCACCCTTCGGGGCGGGTCACTTTACTTTTCAAAGTGTAGGAATTCCTTATGAGCGAAGTACTCGGTCAGGTCTCTTTTGACTCCGAGGACCTAATATTGGTCGACTCATTGGACCGGGTAGTCGGAAACGCACCGAAAAAAACCGTACACCTTCCCGGAGGACAATTACACCGAGCGTTCTCAATCTTTCTCTATGCAAATAGCCTGCAGGTCATGCTGCACAAACGCAGTTTGGAGAAGCCACTGTGGCCCAACTTCTGGACCAATAGTTGCTGTAGTCACCCCAGGACGGGGGAATCCTACGAGAGGGCTGTGCATCGACGCCTAAAAGAAGAGCTTGGAATAGAAACGCCCCTGACTCGCATTTACCAATTCGAATATCAGGCCCACTTCGGGTCAATCGGATCCGAGCATGAGCTCTGTACCGTTTATATAGGACATCTGAACGAACCTGTCGAGATCACGCCCCACCCTAATGAGATTTCACAATGGGGTTGGTATGACCTAGAGGAAGTTGATCACTGGGTAGCAAAATCCCCAGAGGAATTTACGCCTTGGTTTTTAATGGAATGGCGAACCTTGAGAGATGAGCATTCAGACAAGGTAGCGATGCTGACGTCAGGCACAGCATCGTCTGATTAAGCAGCAATATTAGCTGGGGCCAATCGATCGCTTTGGTCCATACGTTGGATTCAATCGCTTGTTATCAGTGATGGCTCAAACAGCAAGCCTCAAAACAGTAGCGTGAGCTAAGTTACCTCACTGCCTAAGCAGACTTGGCGATTTTTAGATCACCTGAATCGGGATCCCAAAGCTGCAACAGCCTAAACCTGCCAGAGTCGGTCACTTGTACCCACTCTGATTCTGCAGTGACTAAACCTTCCGCCTGCAACTGCTCGAGCAAGCCCTGCTGCTCAGCCCCATCGAACTCAGTAATGGGTGCACGCAGCGTTTCACTCAATCGATGAACCAAGCGACGCTGTTTCGCCTCTGCCGAGGTAAATATAACCCCTGCACAGGTTGGGGGTAGTTTGTTATCTAGGGACTCGTGCCATGCCTCCAGATCCGTATGATTTCTGGACAACAGGTTGGGAAGTTCAGAGACAGCACCTAGACCGACACCAAGAACGATTCGCGTAGGTTTATCTGAATAACCTAAACGATTACGAACTAAACGTCCCTCTGACTGGGCGAGGCTTAAGGCATCATCGGGTTTAACAAAACTGTTAATGCCAATCCATTCAAACCCAGAAGATTCCAACTGATCCACAATCGCCGCAAACATCGCCATTTTCTCAGGAACAGAAGGCATCGTGTCGGAGTCAATCCCTCGCTGGTGCTCGAACCGTTTTACGTCACGTTCGAAAGGTCTACAAAGCACACGCGAAGGGCTCATCTCAGTGATAAGACGGACTCCATCACGTACTGCGCTGATTGTTTGGCCAGGTAATCCATAAACGAGGTCAAAAGTTATTGAATCAAAATTGACTTGCTCAGCGTTCCTGCGCATGTCGTCGAGGATCTCTGGCGAGTAACTTCGACCCAGACCTAAGGGGGCACTGGACTCGATCTCGCGTAACTCAATCCGAAGGTTGCGAAACCCCAAACCCCTAATCAACTCTAGCTGCGTCAATGAGGACCGGTCCGGCGTTATTTCGAATACGGTTTCACAGTCACTGCCAACAGTAAAATGTTCATCGATCAGAGCGGTTAATAGCACTAATTGCGAGCTGTTCAACAGACTCGGGGTGCCGCCTCCAACATGCAGCTGAGCAAGTGGGCGCCCTCGTCCAATACGATCAGAAATTAACTTCAGCTCTGAACCTAAGTTGTTGAGGTAGCGATCGATAACCGCTGAGTCAAAAGCGATTTCCGCAACCCTATCGCAGCTAGTGCATCGTGTAGTGCAAAAAGGTAGATAGACCTGCAGGCTTAGGCCCTTGTCGAAATCGCCACGAATGGCCGCAGTGTCCAGAGCGTCGAAAAACCCGCGGGAAGAAATGGCCTGCTCGCGCGAACCAAAAACGGGTATCGCGGGAGGTCGTGATGAGGCTAGCAAAGGTACCGAACCGGCTGCTTTTCCACTTTGATTCACTTCCCACCCTCCATCTGCATCGCAGAACTGGTGAGCCTTCAAACTACCTTTGTCTCTTTTATTCTATAGAGAGCTTAGCAGCGCCCCAGGGGCTAGGCTCAGAGGCTGCGTCTTATTAGATGCGCCGCCCACTTACACACAGTAGACCTCGAGCTTGTTGCCGTCAAGGATCTTCACCCCGCTTTTTGTATCAACCGGCAGAGTTATGGCCATTAGCTAAGACTGAGAGCCCGGTTTGGTTACAGTAGGCTCTCGATCAGGTGCAGCCCAATCCCAAAGCGCTGCGTCTCTTAAAGGCGCCATTAAGAAGAGGTGCTCCAAAGTGCCAAGAGCAGCAATAGTCCCCGCAAGGGTGAAAGCAATCATTGGGCCCATATCAACAGCTTGCATCGCAGAATCTATGAGCGAGTAGGTCACTAAAACTCCCAAGACGAGGGAAACGGGAAACAATGGGTTTAGCAACCGCCTAGGAATGTACGAGTGAACGTAGGCTAACCGGTCAGGTAACCAGCTCTGGTTATAGTTACGAACACCCAGCACTAAATTGAGCTTGCTGCTCCAGCGCATTAACCACAAAACGGTGAAGGTCCAGAGTGCGGTCTGATTGGGCTGCTGCCAGCTTAGCCAGGCCAATATGGCCACCATAACTAGCAGTGTGAGCTCATGCCAAAGGCATGTATTCAGGCCAAGTCGCATCCTCGACGCCGTGGTGGCGCCCTGTGGGCATGCCTCTTTTCTTGGTCCAGTAATAAAGCCCATGAGGTACCCCATTTCCAACCAGCCCCATAGGAGCAGTGCCAAACAAAAAGCTAGCACGACGCTTTGGGGCGTAGATTGGTACACAGAAGTTCCAACACCATAAAAAGCAAAAAACATGGTCGCTGTGGCTAGCGTAAATATCGTGCGGTGATATCGCTCGTTACGATGCACTAGCCATAAAATTACCCCCGTGGAAAACCACCACCCGGTTAACGCAACCAGTAAAGCCAGAGCAAATTCGCTCATGTACTACCAGCCATTAACGACCCACCGGGCTCCGAAGTGAGCAAATCAGCAAATTCCGCCATATTTGTGGGCCCAAAGGCAACGAGGTCAATGACTTGACTCGTAAGAGGGTCAACTAACTGAAGGCGGCCGTCTTGGTAAAGGTTTAAATGAAATCCGGTCTGTTCAAACAGCCCTTGCTGGTGGCGCGTTCGAACCAAACTCCTTACCACACCACGAATGAAGCTTCCCTCACCCGCGTAGAGCGTACGAACAACAGCACCAGTGGCCTCATCTGATATCGCAACCTCGCCGTTGGGGCCATCATTAAACAGTAAAATTTTCCCCTGCAACAATGAACCGACAGGAGGTTCCGCCACAATGATGTTGTCGGTTGTCCGTGCCAACAAAACGGCAGCCACAACAAAAAAAAGACCGAGAGCAATCAGCGCCATAAGCCGATCGCTAACGCGGCGGATGTGTCTTACTTCTCCCGGCATTTCAACCTGCGACAACGGGCTGACCAGTGACGAAATTCTCATGGTGCGTTGCTTGAACCTTTTCCATGGCGCTCAAATCTCCGTCTAAAGCCGGCATGCCTTCAGATCGAACAGTTTCAGCTAGCAACCGCGCCACATTTTGCGCGTCCGGTATGCCACGAAAAAGCGGTTGAATCTTCCGAAAACCCAGCAGTCGAACATGGGGCCAGAGCAGCATGTAGTACAACTTGGTATCGGATGTTGGCGTAAATAGCATGTCACCTGTGCCATCACTGCACAAACGCAGGCCTGCACTCTCCAATTTTTCCAGCGGTAGATTGACCATCATAGGTGTTGCCACACCGGATCGAAGCACCAGCCGTTTATTGGTCAATGTGTACACCGTACTTCTGGCATACAACCAAGCAGCACCAGACAATAGCCCCAAAGAAACGGTCGCCAAAGTTAGCTGCCAAGAGACACCGCCCCAAACGTGACTGCTGCTCGCTCCATCCATAAGCTTGTAAACAACATGAATACCAATCAGAGCTGCAAAATATAAAGCCAGAGTTCGCACTTGAAAGACGCGATTAGCTAATGCAGTCCACCGTGGCGCTCCCTGCCAGACGATCGTTTCGCCTTCCGGCAAATTTTCGGGCAGTCCATTAATGGGCTCGTATTCGTACTCCCTCACAGCCAAGGCTCCTTTCTTTCAGGGGTTGCATAGAGCGTGCCGCCACCATAAAAAGCCGTAATCTTGTCTTCTTCTTGCAGGGTGACTTGATCCGGATTGGCTAACTTCGGCACCTGAACAAACTGATCGCTTCGAATCGATTTAACCTGAACCGTGCCATCTTTCGAGACCCGCGCCATCGTCATCGGCAGGAGACGTGTCCCGTCCCCGACGTCGACTTCTGCGTAACGGAAAAGCGGCTCAGCTCGATCAACCCACAGATCAATGACAGTTCCGCCTTGTTTGCCATCGCAGGCGATTACTGCGCAGCCCCTAGGATCAGGATCACGACTGTTCACTTTGTGATCGCCATCAACCCTCAAGGGTACGATTCTAGGTGCACCGTCAATCGTTAAATCGGGCTTTTCTGGCCGCGTCGCCCAAGCTGCGGGACCCACACCGTCGACCATCGGATCCCCTGTAGGCTCTACAGGAAAGCCCGCCGTTGGGCCCGTTGATGCTGCCTTAAGCTCATAGCTCGCAGGTGCAGGCCCGGGTAACGTTCGACTCCCCTGGCCATTGGCCAGATCATAAGTTTTAGGCATCGGCATTCCACCAACGCCTTCGGCCAGCGTATCTCCCTTGCCGTCAAGCTCAAGGGGCCAGCCCTCGCGCTTGCCTTCCCGGTGCAGGTAACGCACCAGCAAGAAAAAGAAAATCCAAAAGGCGTATAAAGACACCTGTGCGACATCAATGTAACCGGTTATGGCTCCAGTACCCATTGTATTGCTCCTCTGTTTTTACTTGTTATCCGGGAAAATCTGCGAGGCGCAGATCCCGTGGTTGCTGTGACTGCT
>JAQXAF010000022.1 GCA_029253085.1 Luminiphilus sp.
CTGGTATTCCAAGACAGCGCATCTGGGCCATCGGTGTAGAGCGGGAACGATGCCATGAACGGCGCCTGAGCGCCGGGAGACTCGACCGTACGGTCGGCTTCGCTGTTACATCCAGCGCCCGATGCCTGTCCATAGGCACATTCATAAACCCGCACGTAATCGACTTCCATAGCCGATGGAACTGCACCGGGATTGACCTTCCCAGGCAAATTTCCACCGACAGCGAGATTTATCAACAAATGAAACGGCCGGTCAAAGGGTGCTGTTCCCTCACCCGCCTCGTAACCTGCTTGCTCTCCTGCGTAGTAGTAGGAATACCAATGCTCGGCATCTACGGTCATGAAGTTGCGACCATCGACAAACCAACGAATGTAATCTGCGGTCCATTCGATAGAATAAATGTGGAAGTCACCCGCGGGGTCGGCAATGCCAATGCTCTCCGTGGTGGTCTGATTTAGCGGCCAGGCAAAGCCGTGGTGTAGTGACGCATAATAATTCTCTTCTGCAGTGCCCGCGTTGACGACCTCCATAATGTCGATCTCGCCACCTGACGCCCAACCACCGAACCGGTCATCGCTGGGCAGCATCCAAAAGGCTGACCAAAGGCCTTTACCCGAGGCAGAGCGAATACGGGCCTCTACGCGGCCGTACTGGAAATCGAGTTTGCCCAAGCTTCTGATTCGACCCGAGGTATAGGGGAAGCCCGCCTGCGCCTGCTCTGATCGCGCTTCGACACGAAGAATACCGTCCTCCACCACCAAATTATCCGGGGTGTACCACTGTAATTCGTCGTTGCCCCAACGGGTTAGCCCGTACTGGCTACCATCACCTGTTTGCACTTCCCAGTTGCCTGCTTCCAAAGCACTGCCATCGAACTCGTCACTCCAAACCAACTGCCACTCGGCGGAGGCCTCGGGGTAAAACGGCTCGATAACCGGGGATTCAGCACTACCGCCTCCGCATGCACCAAGGGCAAGGGTCATGCACAGTGCTAACAGGCGGACGGGGATGTTAAGGCTTTGGGTGTTCATTTGGGGCTTCCGGGGTCTGGCAATAAGATAACAGTGCATTATTTCAGTGCGTTTGGGCGCCTGTAAGAAAAAAACGATGATCTGGGCTAAACGCGAGACAAACAGGATAACAACGCTCGGCTTAAAGCGCTTATCACTATTGGTGCCGCGCAGTCTGAGTGCGCCTGAAGGCGCCCGCTTTACGCACTCCCCTCTCCACAGACTACCGCCTGAACGGCGCTATGATTTGACCACGGATTCTAATCGACCCCCCCTGACTTCCAAAGTGACAGGGCAGCCGCAACAGCAATCGGTTCATGGACGCGCATGGCATGAGAGGGCTTCAATGGCAGCAGCCGATCAATCACATTTGACGCCCAGCGCAGAAAAACGCGTTTTTTAGGCACTGGTTAAATTGACGATGGGGAATCTACAATTCGTGTCATTCTTTCGCACTAGGACGCTTCCCCACGTTTATACTGCTTCCACTTCTCTGCTAGAAGGGACTAGCATTCATTACGCAGTCTTCAGCGCGCTACAGCGCGACCCGCTAATCTAACATTAGCACCATACCCAGCTAACTTGTCGACCTTCACCCCGGCCAAATTTCACTGGTGCCTCGCTTCGTTCAGCAGTTAGCGCTATCCTTGCCAATGCGACGGATCAAGATTTAACAGATTCATCTATAAATAATACGTAAAGGACTCTCCATGGCGCGGTTCAGCATTCTTGTGATTCTATCCATCCTCAGCGCGGTATCCCAAGCTGATACACCCACGACGCCTATTGAATATTCACAGGATTGGGAAGGCGACGAGTTCGAGGTGCTGAGCGGATGGTTAGCCTATATCGACGCTTTCGAAACCGACTGCGTAACAACCAAGGGTTACGGTTACGCCTACACCATCGGTGCAGGGCAAGTCGCAGTCCTAGCCGACGGCATAGATTCCAAGGTGCTCAACGTGTTCAGCAACTACGATGACGGTAACCAACCTGATCTTTGCCTCAAGTCCAGCGTTTACAGGGAAGTCACTTTAGTCGACGACAATGTCGGTGATTATTCCTTTAGCTTTATTGCAGAACCACCCGAAGCCGTGGGTAGCAATACGAATGGGTTTATCAAGGTATTAGACCCAGCCGCGGGTTATGCCGCAATTGGACTTGAAGCGGTAGAGACCACGGCAGGCGGGGAGGTGACCGTTTCTTTAACTGTTGATGAGTCTATGGTGGGCAAGTTACTGCAATTCGGCTTCGATACCCTAGCGGCAGGCTACGACAACTCAGGCATGCAATACGACAACCTAGTGTTCGGGGCAGCCTCCAGCGGCGGCAGTTCTGGAAATGGCGGCACCGCTGAAGGTGCGTCCACTACTTTTGATCTTCTCTTACAAACAATAGACGCGGGGCGGCGAGGTTCAACTATTGATAAAACGGCGCCCGCCTCGGAGAGTTAAAAGCAGTTTTAAAGACAATAGCGCAAGCTGAATGTTGCGGGGAACGTTGGGCCCACAAAGATCAATCCGCTGAAACTTAGCGGGCGCATGGCTTGTCGCGAAATCACACGCCCAAGTTGGGCGGTCCGAGCAAAGGCATGAAGCATACTGCAGCCCCCCGCCCGCAAAGAACGCAGTCACTTGCTTCCAACACAATCACGTCAAAGGCCGGCCTTGTTAGCTTGATTGTCTAACAGAGGACTACGCCAGACCTTTATCTGTTGCTGTTACTATCCCGCCTGCTGTAGCTATCGCTCTTACTGTCCTTGTTGTTAAACTTATTTATCGCCGAGCTCTGAGTTTTTTATGTTCAAATTTTTGCTGATTTTTGTGAGCTGTCTGATGGTGCTCTTTACAGTCGAGCTGCTGAATCCCGTGCAAGCCGCCGTCATTCAGCCTTTTACCGCTGTGCTCGCTTGGGTTGCGGCATCCGTTGTACTGCCCTTTGACGATACCGTTATCAGCAGTGGCCGGGTTTTGCGCGACTCCGTGTCAGGGTTCGCCGTTTCTATTGAGGCGGGGTGCAATGGCGTGGAGGCCTCGATTGTACTCATTGCCGGGGTTCTGGCTTTTCCTGCCACCTGGCGCCAACGAACCGCAGCAATCACACTGGGCTTCCTAGCAATTCAACTACTGAATATATTGCGCATTGTGAGCTTATTTTATTTAGGTCAGTGGAACTTCGACATCTTTGAGTGGACCCATCTATACCTCTGGCCAGTGCTCATCATGCTCGATGTACTGCTTGTCTTTGCCTTGTACCTACGCTGGCTCTCCAGATCCGAGCCGTCACCCGAACATGCGTGATATCGCCTTTCGCCAGCAGATCCTCACCACACTTCTGCTCCTGGGCATTACCTTTGGTCTTTGGATGGCCGCTGAGCCACTCCTAGCGACGCCGGCGAAATGGCTGGCGCATTTCCTACTTACGTTTTGGCTACCCAATGTCATTGAGACCACGATCTTCGAGCCCGGCGCCCTGCTAGTCGTGACCAACTTTACTGAGGTCGATGGCATTATCCGAATGGCGATGTCGGATGAGGAAGGCCTCGCCTTTCGCCTCAACACTCGGCTTGTCTCCTACGGCCTACCTTTCTATGCAGCCCTACTTTGGGGATCGCGCATCGATAAGCCTTTCAACACCTTTGCCTGGGGCTTGTTTGTGCTTTGGGCTGCCATGGCACTAGGGCTAGCTGCAATGACCGCAAAAGACCTAATGCTAGTTATTGGTCAGCCATTCCTTGCAACCCCTTGGGTACCGCCACCACCGGTGATTGCAGTCAGCTATCAGTTCAGTGTTTTACTGATGCCCACTCTTGCCCCTGTTCTGCTTTGGGTCTTTCAATTAAGGGACTCACCGCTCTGGAAACACCTCGAGAGCCAGCTGGAAGGCTCAGCCCGCGAGTAACAAAACAGAGCGGACCCGTCTTGAATCTTCTAAAGACCCAGTTGATATGAACTATCGCGCCCGCTAAACCCCACCCCATACCAATAGCGTGACAGGTGCGGCCACACTGCGGTCAAGGGCGAGACGGGCTAACACTCAAGTGGCCACCATCTTAGGCTGAATTTTTGACCCGGAATTTATAGTCCTAAAAATACACTGTGCCTAGGCGCAACAAAATTCGCTGCAATCACGGCCCTAACCGGCCTGCCCGACGCCAGCCCATCAGCCCAACAAACAGAATCAGTATGGCTGACCCTAAGGCGCCAAATACAGGGATCGCCTCAGGAGAATCTAAGGCGCCGGCTGACGTACCAACCCCCGTGGCTGCTGCCTCAATGCCATCATCTGCTTTAGACCCATCAACACCTGAAGCCGATGACCCAATATCGACTAAATTTTGTACAGCGTTAGAAGCTGCTGCTTCACTGCCACCATCTTCTGCTTTAAACCCATCGGCACCTGAAGCCGATGACCTGATACCAAGTATGGTTTGTACAAGGCTGGAGAACATCCTATCCGCAAGGCCGGGTGTGGGCGGCAACGTGCCTAAAGTCAGCTCTCCCGCTAATTTGGACTCGCTCTGCCGTTGCGGCGTAACGTCGCTATATACTCCAGCAAGGCGACAACTGTAGGTATTGTTGGCGGGTAATCCAGTCACTTGAATCGGGGAGCCTGTACCCTCCCCCGCGAAGATGTACTGCCGCTGGCCAATTCCCCAGCTGTTTAATACGCCCTCATCACTTGCGTAGCGATCAGAAACATGAAGAGACCACAAGCCGGATAAGGGCTCTCCCGCAAGTTTGGAAAAAGGTGTCTCCAATTTGAGAGTATCGGGATAGATACCAATCACATCGTCGCCGGCGTCATCGACTGTGGGCTGCCTGAGCGATATTCTCCTGCCATTTGGCGACTCCAACTCTATTACAACATCACTTCTGAAGCTGTGAGTGATATTGACCTGCACCTCAAATTCATCGGGGGAGACATCGCCCTCAGCCGTTAGCTGAATCTTCGAGGAAATTGCATTAGTGTCGCTAAATGGCAGGCTCGGCGCTGCTGACCCCGCAACTATGCGCGGCGGCGTCAGCGCAGTCCCTGACAGACTCCAGCTATTGAAGACACCATCGTCCCCATCGAAACCGTCACTAACGGTTAATTGCCACGCTCCCGCAATGGATTCCCCCGCTAAACCACGGGCAATATAAGTCTCAATGACATTGTCACTAGAATCGCTACCATCGAGGCCCTTTAGCTGCGCGGTTATGCCCGAAGGGGATATCAGCTCGATGACAACGTCACCTCGAAAAGCGTGCGTAATGTCAACGGACACTGTCAGGCCAGCGGGGGAAACCGACCCCTCACCGGTTAACTGGATTGAGGAAGACGTAGATTGTTCGAAATTGAAGTCAGCGCCAGAATCAGCAGAGCCCAAAAAAGACTTCGCGCGGGGTTCACCCACACAGGCTGCGTCGTAATAATTGACGCCACTGGCGGCTCCGGGGGTAAACGCAATATTGATTGCGGTATCGCCAGCCGCAGACATTAGTACGTTGCTAGGGGCAGGCACTTCAGGGGTAGGAGCAGCACTGCTATCTAGTGAAAAATCTTTGTCAGACACGTCAAAAAAAATATTATCTCGGCCCCGCACCATAAGACGCGCTGAATCGGTCTTGACGCCCGAGGGAAATTCCACTCTTGCGTAACCGTCGTTATCTGTTGTGGCAAATGGCGTGTCTTGAAAAGACGCGCCACCATCGGTCGAGAGATGAAGATCAATTTTTTGCACAGAAATCGGAGCCATATGGGTGTCGCCCAAGTTCCATCGAACCGTACCGGTGCTTCCCAACGACCCACCCAAATTTGGCTCTGCTAAAGAAAATGGCTTACCGGTTAATGGCTCTGCGATGACCGTGATTTCTGTTGAATCAGAATTCCTTCCACCTTGTTCATCTCGAGTCGTCAGTGTAAACGCCATGCTTCGAGCTTTTTTCGGTAGCTTTTCTGCATCGTCTGTCGCACCTGCCACAACCGTGGCTAGCTGCGGCAAGTAGCGCTTTGCAGTGGTCACGGGCGCAAGGGTTCTAAACAGAGGGATGGCCCCATCGTCGGGAGCCGCCAGTGCTGCAGCGGGACCGAGGTCTCGCTGCTCCCAGGAAAAGGTTACGTTGTCGCCATCGGCATCTGTTCCCGACCCCTCGATAACAAGAGGGGTACTGGCGGGCACCGTATACCTAACACCTGCATATACCGTCGGCTTGGTATTGCCCGTAGCGCTGACTGTGCCACAGCTACTCCCATAACCCTCGACATAGTTTGCTGCCTGTTCAAAGCTATAAGAATGGAACATAGGATCAGCAAGATTACCGACTAAATGCGTTTGGGGGATATTGTCAGGTGAGCAAATCCCAGAGTAGCTCATGATCGTGCTACCTGAGCCCGGCTCAACCGCAGCGCTACCTGACCGCTGCTCGATACAGTTAGATGCGCTAGAATTAAAGGTGTGGGCCATGCTTAATTGGTGCCCAATTTCATGTGCAACATAATCAACGGCGAAGGCATCACCTTCATAGCCACCGGTTACACCTTTGGCCTTGTACCCGTCGCTACAGGGCCCGATTCCCGCCAAACCGCCGGGGGAAGTGCTAAACGTGTGCCCGACATCGTAATTCTCCGATTGAATGATATCGTCGATCACCACCTGAGACTCATCAATTAATACTTCGGTATCGTCGTTCCCTTCAAAGGGGTCCGTTTCGGGATCGGTAAAAATGATTGCGTCATTGTTTTCCACCAATTCAAAAGCGACCGATAACTCCCCATTAAAAATTCCGTTAACACGATTCACCACTTTGACCACGGCTGACAGCACACCCTCAACGGTACCACCGTGATAGTCACCATATTCTCCGGTCGTGGCGACGGCTAGTCGATAGGTTCTTAATTCCTCACCTCTCGATCGAGCTTGAGTGGTACGTGAGGATTGTGCTGAAGACTTTAAATGGGTTGATTTCTCACCAAGCCCACCGTGCTCTCGGTCACTGTGGCCCTTTACGCCACATTGGAAAGTCCGTTCAGCCCCCTTAGCATCGCGTGCGAAATAGCTCATAACTTTGGCATTGTCAGATTGATTTACCGGTTCAATCATCCAGCGGCCATCAGACCCAAGCACCTGCACACTCAACCCGGAGGGCGTAAGCTCCATTTGGGCAGTTGCCGCAGCCTTACCGATCGAGCGGCCCGAAAATGCTTGTATATTTGGGAACTTGCGTGCGAGAGCAGGGCTCATGGTTCCAGCTAGCTTAAACTCGAAATCGTTGAAGCCCCCATCAGGAATCGGCAGTTGCAGAAAAAAAGTGCCGTCTCCCGATGACAGACCCGCGCTGATCCGCTCGCTCAAGCCATCGCGATCAATCCTGAGGTATCGGGCATCCGTTGGGGACTGCCGCTCCTGCCGCATTAAAACCGCGCGACCAACCTCCTCGTAGGAAAGTTCCTGCCACAAACCATGGTCCGCAAAACCCATGTTTGCGAAAAAGAAAGTTACAACAAGCACCGAAGTGCGGGTTAAAAACTTCAAACTAGGCATGTTTCCCCCAGCAAAATTTATCCGCTCACCAAGACCCTAACATAAGCCAGTTGATCGACCTTATTAGTTTTATTCTAGTTTGAAGCCCTGCAGTTAAAAGGAAGTCCCTTTTTCCAGTGCATAAAGATGCAGCGAGCAAACTCACAATACCGGAGATAAGGCTGCTCGAAGCACACATTTGACCGTTTTACCAAGGAATCGATTTACCGTGTAAATCATAAAAGTGGCCGGTATCACTTTTTGACAGGCCGGTGATCACTTTAAACAGTTGTTGAGCACTTTCATCTGTTGAGTAGGTGGCTCTTTCGTTGGTCATGTCTGTTCTTACCCAGCCAGGGTGCAACACGACAAATACAAAGTCCTGCTCTGAAAATTCACCCGACAGCGATTTGTTAATGCTATTTAAAGCACTTTTACTGGCACGGTAACCAATCGCACCTCCGGTATTTTGCTCAATGCTCCCCATACGACTACTCATACTCGCAACAATTCTGCGCGAGCCAATTTTCATATTGGGGATTAGTGCTTGGGTAACTCTCAGTGCCCCTAGGCTATTTACGTCGAAAGTATGTTTTAACCTTTCAATATCTAGGTCCTTCAGTTTGGAGGTACTGTGTCCTCCGATCCCGGCGTTATTCAGTAAAATATCCAACCGACGGCCGTTGAGTTTGGACTTTAAAGCGTCAACGCTCGCTGGGTCAGTGATATCCAACGGCAGAACCTCGACCCCAATGTCTTTGAGTTCGAGGGCCTCCTCCGGCTTACGGGCGGTGGCAATAACAGCAAAACCCTGTTGATGAAAGCGACGAGCTAGGGCCAAGCCGATGCCGCGATTAGCTCCCGTAATTAATACCGTTGGCGTATGTTCACCAGACGTTCGCTCATCAATGCGGTCAGTGGCTAAGCTTGTTTGACCAGAAATTAAGCAACTCAGAGTCGTCACACCCACCAGCATCCGCAACAAGCGACGACTTAAATGGCATCTCCGGCTTTTCATGGGGTTCTCACCTTTCAAGTTTGACGCCAAATTTTCGCATCTGCCTTTGCCCCGATCAAACGGCAACGGATGTAAGAAAATATTGCAGTATTAGCCCACTCCCTGAATTAAGGACAGTTACCCACGGTGAGATGCCAAGCGCCTCAGGGATCACTCCTTTGCGACCGCCATCCTGTGATCTAAGTGCTGGTCAACATTTTGTTCGTATTCTTCTAGCGACGGACAGGTGCAGATGAAATGGCGATCTCCATAGGCATTGTCTACTCGACCAACGGGTGGCCAGTACTTATCAATACGGAAACTCCCGGGCGGGAAACAACCCACCTCCCGGCTGTAGGGACGATCCCAATCACTCATAAGCGAGTTTACCGTGTGTGGCGCGTGCTTCAGCGGATTATTATCGGTCGCCATTTCCCCTCGCTCGATAGCGGCAATTTCTTCTCTGATTGCCTTCATCGCGGTAATAAAGCGATCGAGCTCGGCCTTTGTTTCACTTTCAGTGGGCTCAATCATTAGGGTTCCTGCGACGGGCCAACTCATCGTCGGCGCATGAAACCCGTTATCGATAAGCCGCTTGGCAATGTCGTCTACCGTCACATTGGCTGATTCAGCAAAAGCCCGGGTGTCGACGATGCACTCGTGAGCAATCCGCCCTCTCGAGCCCTTAAAAAGAATGTCGTAGCCACCCTCGAGCTGTTTGGCAATGTAATTGGCATTGAGAATCGCGACGCGAGTGGCTTGGGTCAGCCCCTCTCCGCCCATCATCAACAAGTAGGCCCAGGAGATGGGGAGTATCGATGCCGACCCAAGGGGTGCAGCACTGACCGCACCGTCGCAGTCAGTCTCTGAATGGCCGGGAAGATAAGGTTCTAAATGCGCTTTTACACCGATAGGCCCCATGCCCGGCCCTCCACCCCCATGAGGAATGCAAAAGGTTTTATGCAAGTTCAAGTGACTTACGTCCCCGCCAATATCACCCGGCCGAACAAGACCCACCATGGCATTCATGTTGGCGCCATCGATATATACCTGACCTCCGAACTCGTGGGTGATGTCGCAGATCTCTGTCACCGTCTCTTCAAAAACTCCATGGGTGGATGGGTAGGTGATCATGCAGGCCGCAAGACGGTCGCCAGCCGCCTGTGCCTTAGCGCGGAAATCGGCCACATCAACATCACCATTGGTAGCAGACCTCACAACAACAACGTCCAGACCCACCATTTGTGCTGAAGCCGGATTGGTACCGTGGGCTGATACGGGGATGAGGCAAATATTACGTTCAGTTTCACCTCTGGCACGATGGTAAGCTCGGATCGTTAACAAGCCCGCGTACTCGCCTTGAGCACCTGAGTTGGGCTGGAGGCTCATAGCGTCGTAACCGGTGATCTCACAAAGCTTGGCACTTAGGTCTTGGGTGAGCTCAGCGTACCCTTGGGTCTGATCCGCAGGAGCAAAAGGATGTATGTTGGCAAATTCAGGCCAGGTTATAGGCAGCATTTCCGCAGCAGCGTTGAGCTTCATCGTGCAGGAGCCGAGCGGAATCATGGCTCTATCTAAAGCGAGGTCACGATCAGCTAGCCGTCGCATGTAGCGCATCATTTCAGTCTCAGCTCGGTTTAGATGAAATATGGGATGCGTTAAATACGGAGTCTGTCGAATAAGCGCATCATCGAACCGGTAATCGCGGGTCAGTTCTGCGTCTCGATCATGAATGCCAAAAGCTCGCCACAAACGCTCGATGACATGGGTCAGTGTACTTTCGTCGAGTGAGATACCCACACGGGTGTCGCCGACCTTACGCAGGTTTATGCGCTCGCGGCGGGCTGCATCAATAATCGTGCCCTGAAACGCGCCAACTTCAACCGTGATCGTGTCAAAGAACGTAGCAGGCTCTACGGAAAAACCGTGCGCCTCTAGCCCTCTAGCCACACAGACAGTTTTGCAGTGCACCGTTTGAGCGATAGCTTTAAGCCCTTCTGGACCGTGAAAGACAGCATAAAAACTGGCGATATTGGCCAACAGTGCCTGAGCAGTGCAGACGTTGGAGGTCGCCTTTTCGCGCCTAATATGCTGCTCGCGAGTCTGCAAAGAGAGGCGATAGGCAGTGTTTCCCTCAACATCGATTGATACACCGACAATCCTTCCGGGCATGCTGCGCTTGTAAGCCGCTTTGCATGCCATGTAGGCCGCAGACGGGCCACCGCATCCCATGGGCACACCAAATCGCTGAGTAGACCCCACAGCAATATCGGCACCCATGGC
>JAQXAF010000037.1 GCA_029253085.1 Luminiphilus sp.
GGGTCTGCTCAAATTAGCGGTTGCCGAGGTATCTGGCCTTCAGTTCGGCGACCGCGCTATAAGCCCTTTATCCGCTGCAAATTCCAGCACGCGGTCACAAACCGCATCTACAGTAAGTGCAGAGCTGTCTATAAGTACCGCATCTTTGGCAGCGACCAGCGGCGACGCGGAGCGGTTGGTATCACGCTCATCACGCTCGTTGATAGAATCCAAAAGGCGCGGCAGGCTAACACTTTCACCTTTCTCGAGCAACTGCGCCTGACGCCGGCTTGCCCGGGCTTCTGGAGAGGCGGTCAGAAAAATTTTAAGCGCTGCACTGGGGAATACCACGGTACCCATATCTCGTCCGTCAGCCACCAATCCAGGTAACGCCGCAAGCGCACGCTGACGCTCCAGTAACGCCACCCTCACCTGGGCCAATACCGCAACGGCAGAAGCCCCACGGCTACCATCTTGGGAACGAATTTGCGCAGTTACGTCTTCACCTGCAAGCCAGACTGAAACACCCGAAGGCGAGGGTACAAACCGCACATCAAGGGTTTCAGCGGCGTCAACGACTCGCGCTTCATCCTGCCAGCTAATATCCCGCAGCACACACGCATGACCAACAATGCGATAAAGAGCGCCGCTGTCCAGTAAGTGCCACCCCAAGGCTGCGGCCAACTTTGTGCTCAGAGTTCCTTTGCCAGCACCGCTGGGGCCATCGACACAGATAACCGGCGCTTTCGTCATGCCCGAGCCTCAAGCCTGAGCCCGGCACTCGATATCAGCGCAGCGAACCCGGGAAACGACGTGGCGACATGGTCACAATCAAGCACCTCAATCGCAGCCGAAGCGCGTAACCCCGCTATGGCGAAAGCCATAGCAATACGGTGATCATGAAAGGTATTTACCGAGCCGCCGCCTAATTCGCCGCCCTCAATCACAATGCCATCTGGAGTGGGCTCGTTTTGTATCCCTAATGTGCTCAGCCCCTCGGCCATCGCAGCGATCCGGTCGCTCTCTTTGACACGGAGTTCGCTGGCACCACGCAAAATCGTCGTGCCAGAAGCACACGCAGCCGCGATAAAAAGCGCGGGGAACTCGTCAATGGCTAAAGGGACTTCATCTTCTGGAATTTCAATTCCATGAAGCGGCGCATAACGAACCTGCAAATCAGCGACCGGCTCTCCGCCGATTTCCCGAGGATTAAGGACAGAAATATCAGCCCCCATCAGGGTCAAAATATTGAGGACACCCACGCGGGTAGGGTTCATCCCAACATGCTTAAGAAGCACATCTGACCCCGGGGCAATACTGGCTCCAACAAGTAAAAACGCGGCAGAAGAAACATCCGCCGGTATGTCGATGGAGGTCCCCGTCAACCGACCGCCACCATCAAGACCAATCACCCCATTCGTAGAATCTACGTCGTAGCCAAAACCACTCAACATTCTCTCGGTATGGTCTCTCGTCGGTGCTGGCTCGGTAATCGAAGTTCTACCTTTCGCATACAAGCCTGCTAGCAACACGCAAGACTTAACTTGGGCACTGGCTATCGGTAAATCGTAGTGAATTCCCTGCAGCGAATGCCCGCCCGAAATACGCAAGGGCGGGCGTCCCTCAGATAGCGAATCAATTCGAGCGCCCATTTTAGCTAAGGGGTTAATCACCCTGCCCATGGGCCTTTGCATCAACGAAGCATCACCGATCAGCTCAGAGTCGAAATTTTGGCCCGCCAAAATACCGGCAAAAAGCCGCATGCCAGTACCCGCATTTCCTAGGTCTATAGCTTTCTGTGGAGCCACGAGACCGTGTAATCCCACTCCATTAATCGTAAGGCTTCCCGCCTTGGGGCCCTCGATAGACACTCCCATTTGCCGGAAAGCCGCAATGGTCCTTAGTGCATCCTCGCCTTCGAGAAAACCCGCCACCTCGGTTATTCCCTCTGCCAACGAACCGAGCATTACCGATCGGTGAGACATTGACTTATCACCGGGAACTCGGTGTTCACCTGTGAACTCGCCTCCAGGCTGCACGACAAACCTCATGAAGCATCCCGTCCTTTATCGGCGCCTTCGGATTCGGGTAACTGCGCACCCGCACTGAGGTCAAAGGGATTCAAAACTGAATCATGATCGCGTCGGACTGAGCGGCAGATCGAAAAATAACGCTCCAGTTGCTCACCCTCACCGCTTGAGATCAGTTCTTTGAGTAATGACAGCTGCTCTTCGACCGCCGTCATTGCGTCGATTAGCGATTCTTTATTGGTCAGTGCTACATCACGCCACATTACGGGGTCGGAGGCAGCTATGCGGGTCATATCACGCAGTGCACCACCGCCGTGCCGCATAGGGTTCAAGGTATCATCTGCCAAAGCCATGGTTAATGCATAAGCGAGCATGTGAGGTGAATGGCTACTCGCGGCAAGCGCAGCATCATGATCTGATGCAGACATAAGTGTTACTCGCGACCCAACGCTCTCCCACATCGCGGTCACCCACTTGAGTGCCTGAGGGTCCGTGCCGGCGTCAGGGGTCAGAATGGCCTCGCGGCCTTCAAAGAGGTCAGCTCTAGCAGCCATCACACCACTATTTTCTGACCCAGCTATCGGATGCCCGGGAACAAAACGCGAATAGCTCTCAGCCATCTGATCAATAACCCAGCCCTTCATACTCGCTACGTCAGTGACAATAGGGGCCTCGTTAAGGGCTCGTAATCGACGGGGTAGGTCAGCCAACAACTCTCCCGTCGAAATAGGCGGCGCACCAATCACCAGAACATCAGCCCCAGCAATTGCCCGGCTCAGATCGAGATCATAGTCATCGATGACGCCCAGGGCCAAACCGCGCTCAAGACTTGGAGCTCTCGGACCCCAAGCAGTGATACGACCCACCCAACCGCCACGCTTAAGGGCAAGCGCCAAAGACCCCGAGATTAAACCCAGTCCTAAAAAGACAACCTTCGCAGTATTGATGGACGCCATCGAATTAGGGCGTTAGATAGGGGCGCAAGGGTAAGAACCTAGGCGTTTAAGCATAATCGACTGCTCTTCAAGCTCATTCATTATCTGATCGACGATTTGATCCTCGAGATGCCCCTCAAATTCGATATAAAAAACATAGGTCCACTTTTCAGTTTTTGAAGGCCTAGAGTCGATACGCGTCAAGCTAATACCCGCATCTTCAAACGGTCGCAGCAAATCAAGCAAGGCTCCGGGCCTATTGCGACTGGCAATAATGACTGAGGTTTTATCCTTACCACTCGCAGGTACAAAGTCTCGACCCAAAACCAAAAATCGCGTTGTATTACTCGCGTAATCTTGAATGGATACCTCGCGTTTTTCCAAGGTATACATTTCAGCGGCGATATCCCCAGCTATTGCCGCAACACCCGTCTCAAGCTGTGCCCGTCGAGCCGCCTCGCCATTGCTGGCGACCGGTTCCAGTGGCACTTGAGGTAGATGGGTTTCTAACCAAGTTCGGCACTGAGCTAAGGCTTGTGGATGACCGCAAATTTTCCCAATGTCTGTGTTACCCGTGGCTTTACCGACAAATAAATGGTGGACGACAGGCAACTCGACTTCGCCAACGATGTGTAGGGGAGACTCGAGAAAACAATCTAGGGTTTGACCGATCATTCCCTCAGTAGAATTCTCTACGGGCACCACTCCGAAATCACAACGACGCTCTTCGACCTCTCTAAACACACCTTGAATTGAAGATTGAGCGTGGGGCAAAGCAGATTGGCCAAAATGTTTTCGGGCTGCGGCCTGAGTATAGGTCCCCACTGGACCCAAAAAAGCTACCGATAGTGGCTTCTCAAGGGCCAAACAGCTCGACATGATTTCACGGAAAATTCGGGCCATGTAGTCAGCGGGCAACGGCCCTGGATTTCTGTCTTGAATCGCACGAAGCACCTGCGCTTCGCGTTCAGGACGATAAAATAGTGGTGACGCTTGGGTATCTGATTGCACAGCAGCGAGCTTAATCTCAGCGACTTCTTGGGCACAGCGCGCACGGTCGCTGATCAAAGCCAATAACTGCCCATCGATATCGTCGATACGAGCCCGGATGGTCTCAAGTTGCTCATCAGTCGCCATAGTTCAACCGTAACGCTGCTCAAACTCAGACATAAAATTGCACAGCGCCTCGACTGCCGCCTCAGGAACTGCGTTGTAAATGCTGGCTCGCATACCGCCTACCGAGCGGTGTCCTTTCAGGTTAGTCAGCCCCGCCTGCTCTGCCTCCGCCAGAAATACCTTATCGAGCTCAGAGTCCAATAACGTAAAGGGCACATTCATCCAGGACCGCGCCGATTCACTGACTGGATTATTATAAAAGCCTGAGTTATCGATCTGCCGATAAAGGCGTGCCGCTTTTCGCGCATTGATGGCACCCATGACCTCAAGGCCGCCCAAGGATTCAAGCCACTCAAAAACCAGGCCCGTTAAGTAAACAGCAAACGTTGGCGGCGTGTTATACATCGACCCGTTTGCCGCGGCAGTCTCCCAATTCAGCATCGCGGGGCAACTAGGCCTCGCCTGACCGAGGAGCTCCTTTCGAACTATGACTAACGCCAAGCCCGCTGGACCAATGTTTTTTTGCGCACCCGCATAAATGACGCCAAATTGCGTGACATCGACAGGACGCGACATTAGTGTCGATGACATGTCGGCAACAAGGGGCGGCTCAACCGCGGGGATAGCCGAAAACTCTAGCCCACCAATGGTCTCATTGGGACAATAGTGAACATAGCGGCCTTCCGAAAACGACCAATTATCGCGACTAGGAATTGACATAAAGTTGTCGGCACTGCCATCTGCAACACAGTGGGCATTGACAAATCGCTTGCCTTCGGCAAACGCTTTTTTTGACCACTGACCCGTAACAAGGTAATCGGCACTGTCGGCTTCTGAGCTCAGGTTGAGCGGTACCGCGGCAAACTGCTGGCTCGCACCGCCCTGCTGAAACAGCACCGCGTAATCATCGGACACATTTAACAAACGCCTTAACCGGCTCTCTGCCTGCTCCATAACGTCAACGAAGGCTTTGCTGCGATGACTGAGCTCTAGGACTGAGGCGCCTTGGCCCTGCCATTCAAGCATTTCTTCCTGAGCTCTTTTCAGCACAGCTTCAGGTAAGGCGGCGGGGCCGGCGCAAAAATTATGGACTCGAGGCACGATTCAAGACTCTCCGGTATCTCCGTTGGCCGCCGGCACCTCTGATTCTGGGGAATCAACAGATTCGGCCAACTCTGCCTCTGGCACCGCGTCATCGTCTTCAACAATTCGACTCAAACGCACTAATTTTTCATCTTCACGGGTTTTAATAACGCGAACGCCCTGGGTGTTACGGCCCAGCGTTGAAATTTCCTCAACCCGCGTTCTAACAGCTGTCCCCTGATCCGAGATCAACATAATTTCATCGCCCGCGGAAACTTGAACGGCACCTACCAAAGGACCATTTTTGGCAGTCGTCGCCATCGCAATAACGCCCTTGGTTCCCCGCCCCTTACAGGGAAACTCCTCTGTGTCTGTACGTTTGCCGTAGCCTTTTTCACTGACCGTCAAAATAGTGCTGTCTGCCTGGGGAACAATGAGTGATATCAGGCGGTGTTCATCACCTAATTTAATACCCCTAACCCCTCGTGCTGTCCGCCCCATAGCGCGAACAGCCTGCTCTTGGAATCTGACGGCTTTACCTTCGCTAGACAGCAGCATGACATCGCAGCCGCCATCAGTTACAGCAGTTCCGACTAGCCAATCATCTGCCTCAAGCTCCAAGGCCCGCAAACCGACGCTACGCTGTCGAGCAAATTGCTGCATATCGGTTTTCTTCACGATGCCCCGTGCTGTGGCCATAAAAATGAAATGCCCTTCCTCATAGCCCTCCACTGGCAAGATAGAAGTAATACGCTCACCTTCATCGAGGGGTAACAAATTGACCATCGGGCGGCCCCGAGCATTGCGGCTCGCCAGAGGAATATGGAACACCTTTAGCCAATACACTTTGCCAAGATCTGAAAAGCACAAAATCGTCGCGTGGGTACTTGCAATCAGCAAATGCTCTACGAAGTCCTCATCTTTAACCGCTGTTGCTGATCGCCCTGTGCCGCCTCGGCGTTGTGCTTGGTAATCTGACAGCGATTGAGTTTTTGCATAGCCGCCGTGAGAAATCGTCACCACACGATCTTCTTCTGTAATCAGATCCTCAACGCTTAGGTCGTGGGTAGAGTCCGTGATCTCGGTCAGTCGATCGTCGCCGAACTCCTCCACCAACTCCTTGAGCTCATCTCGGATTACCTGACGCAGACGATCTGGGTCTTGAAGAATTTCAAGATACCCTGCTATTTCAACCAGTTTGTCCGAGTATTCTTGCAATAGCTTTTCATGTTCTAGACCGGTCAACCGGTGCAGTCGCAGCTCCAAAATAGCCTGAGCTTGCGCAGGAGATAAAAAGTACTGACCTTCGTGCAAACCAAACTCTTTGGGCAAGTCGTCGGGGCGACAAGCGTCCTCACCAGCGCGCTCAAGCATGCCGGTGACTTCTCCAGACAGCCAGGATTTGGCAACCAAACCGGCTTTAGCATCGGCCGGTGTGGGCGACGTTTTAATCAACTCGATAATTTCGTCAATATTAACCAGAGCGATGGCAAGTCCTTCGAGCACATGACCCCGCTCGCGAGCTTTGCGTAATAAATAAACCGTTCTTCGCGTTACTACCTCGCGCCGATGGCGAACAAACGCCTCAATCATTTCAAGCAGATTCAGCGTGCGTGGCTGCCCATCGACCAGCGCCACCATATTAATACCAACGACCGATTGCAGCTGAGTTTGGGCGTACAAGTTATTAAGGACAACATCGCCCATTTCACCCCGACGCAATTCAATGACGACCCGGAGACCGTCCTTGTCTGATTCATCACGCAGTTCGGTAATGCCTTCTAATTTCTTTTCTTTGACCAACTCCGCGATGCGCTCGATCAGGCGCGCCTTATTCAGCTGATAGGGAATTTCATGAATAATGATGGTGTCTTTGCCACGACTCTCATCGGTAATAACTTCAGCGCGCGCCCGAACATAAATCCGACCACGCCCTGTGCGATAAGCCTGAACAATACCCGCTCGTCCATTGATAATGGCGCCGGTCGGAAAGTCGGGGCCCGGGATATATTCCATCAACCCATCGACATCTATCTCAGGATTGTCAATAAACGCCAGACAGCCCGCTACGACCTCCCTAATATTGTGGGGCGGAATGTTTGTTGCCATTCCCACGGCAATACC
Source organism: Luminiphilus sp. (assembly GCA_029253085.1). Classification (GTDB taxonomy): domain Bacteria; phylum Pseudomonadota; class Gammaproteobacteria; order Pseudomonadales; family Halieaceae; genus Luminiphilus. The sequence goes on from JAQXAF010000037.1 coordinate 7,268, forward strand.
AGAAGAACCATTGATCAGCAGGTTAGGGGCTCGAGTCGGCAATACCACCGGAATTTGCTCAGAACCGTCGTAGTTATCGACAAAATCGACCGTTTCTTTATCGAGGTCTGCAAGCAGCGCATGGGCTAACTTGCTCATCCGAATTTCGGTGTACCGCATAGCCGCAGCTGAGTCACCGTCAATCGAACCGAAATTTCCTTGTCCATCCACTAACGTGTAACGCAGTGAAAAGTCCTGTGCCATACGAACAATCGTGTCGTAGACGGCGGAGTCTCCGTGGGGATGGTACTTACCAATGACGTCCCCTACGATTCTGGCGGACTTTTTGTAAGCCTTGTTCCAGTCGTTATTGAGCTCATTCATCGCGAAGAGCACCCGCCTGTGCACAGGTTTCAAGCCATCGCGCACGTCTGGCAATGCTCGCCCGACAATGACGCTCATGGCGTAGTCCATGTACGACTGCTTGAGCTCGTCTTCGATATTTACGGGAAGCACTTCCCGTGCGATTTCCTTGGGTGTCTCTGCCATTAGAACTGCTTTGTCTGATCGGGGGAGTTATCAGCACCGCTGATGCCCCATAGCATATCAAATTACGCTCTCTGAGGCCATCTTCCCTATCCATACCGGGCACGGCGACAAGGCAACGGTTATACTCCCAAGATGAACTCTTCAAACCCGTCATCTGTCGCTGATCTTGTTATCCATCCTGAATGGATTGTTCCGGTGGTGCCCAAGGGCCAGGTTCTCACTAACCACAGCGTTGTCGTCACTGACGGCTGTATTATTGGCATTGTGCCCAGTAATGAAGCACAGCAAATTCACGCTACAGAGCATCTGAATTTGCCCTCCCAGGTCCTGCTACCGGGGCTCATCAATGCCCATGGTCACAGCGCCATGACGTTGTTGCGCGGGATTGCAGACGACGCCCCATTGCTGAGCTGGTTACAGGACCATATCTGGCCTTTGGAGGCCGCCTTTGTCTCTGAAACTTTCGTTCGTGATGGGACTGACCTCGCACTTCTTGAGTTAGTCATGGGGGGAACAACAACCTTCAGTGACATGTATTTTTTCCCCGATATTACCGCGCAGCGGACGGATCTCGCGGGACTCCGAGCGCAATTGGTCTTCCCCGTCATTGACGTTGCCACCGCGTGGGCAACTGACAGCGAGGCTTGCCTAGAGAAAGGGCTCGCCCTACGCGATGAGTATCGAGATCACGCCTTGATTGAGGTCGGTATCGGTGCGCATTCCACCTATGGCATGCCAGAAACCACACTTCGTAAAATTGCCACATTGATGCATGAACTGGATGCCCCGCTGCAAATTCACTTGCACGAAACCCAGGCAGAGATCGCTAGGGCACTAGAAACCCATGGCGAACGTCCCATCAGCCTGCTCGATCGCCTAGGTTTACTGGGGCCACGAACACAATGTGTCCACATGACAACCCTTGCAGATGACGATATTGGCCTACTAAGCCGCAGCAACAGCCATGTGATTCACTGTCCGCGATCTAATATGAAGCTGGCATCAGGCATTAGCCCGGTGGATCGGCTCTTGGCGGCAGGGGTAAACGTCGCCTTGGGCACCGACGGTGCCGCCAGTAACAACCGCCTTAGCATGCTGGGAGAACTGCAAATGGCCGCTTTGTTGGCCAAACTCGAATCTCTGGATGCTACCGCCCTACCGGCGACGACGGCACTGGAAGTCGCCACCTTGGGGGGAGCTCGGGCGCTGGGGCTTGAAGCAACCGTTGGCTCAATCGAGCCGGACAAAGCCGCTGATTTGATTGCGCTTGATTTAAGCCAACCCCATACCCAACCACTCAACAACATAGTTTCACAGATTGTTTATGCCACTAATGGCACCGAATTGACGCACAGCTGGGTAGCGGGACAACCGTTGGTCCGTGATGGCCAGCCCCTTACACTGGCGCCAGCTGACATCTCAGCACGTGTCGCTCGCTGGCCCGAGAAATTCCAGACCCACCAAGCCTCAATTGATCTAACTGGGAATCACCTTTCATGACCACACCACCCAATGTTGACCCGGCAGAAATCGCAAAATTTGAAGCCCTAGCGGCGCGCTGGTGGGACCCCAACTCAGAATTCAAGCCCCTGCATGCGATCAATCCCCTCAGGGCCGGCTGGATCGACGAACACTCGGGTGTCGCCGGAAAGAACTTACTCGACGTGGGTTGCGGTGGCGGTCTGTTAACCGAAGCCATGGCGTGGCGTGGCGCCAAAGCAGTGAAAGGTGTTGATATGGGAGAGGCGCCCTTGAGCGTAGCGCGCCTTCATCAACTCGAGAGCGGCTTAGACATCGACTACGAAAAGATCACCGCTGAGCAGCTAGCTGAACGTGAAGGCGAGGTTTATGACGTCGTAACATGTCTTGAGATGTTAGAACACGTACCCGATCCTAGCGCCGTTATTCAGGCCTGCGCAGATCTAGCGCAACCCGGCGCCGACCTGTATTTTTCCACCATCAATCGAAATCCCAAGGCGTTCGCCTTTGCCATCGTGGGGGCAGAGTACGTTTTAAATTTGCTTCCCAAAGGCACCCATGATTACAGCAAATTTATTAAGCCCTCAGAGCTAGCCAACTGGATTCGTCAAGCGGGCTTGACCCTAACGCACATGTGCGGGCTTACCTACAACCCTCTTACCCAGCATTATCGCCTGCACCCACGCGATGTGTCGGTCAACTATATGGTCAGGGCGACCAAGCCAAAGGCACCCTGAGCCAGTGCCTTCACACAGTACACCTGAGGCGGTGCTTTTTGACCTCGACGGCACACTGGTTGATACCGCCAGTGAATTTGTCACCGTGGTACAACAGATGAGACGCACTCGGAACCTAGGGGAACTGGCGGAAGATAGCATCCGATCCGCGGTCTCTGACGGCGCCGCAGGCTTGGTAAGCCTAGCCCTTGATTGCGATCCCGGGATACCCGGTTTTGACGAGCTTCGCGATGAGTTTTTAAGCGCTTACGAGGCGCAACTGGGCAGCTCAGCACAGCCCTATGAGGGCTTAAGGGTATTACTGCAAGAACTCAAGCTTCAGCGTATTCCATGGGGTGTCGTGACCAACAAAATGCGTCGTTTTGCAGAACCCCTCATGGCGGCCATGGCATTTGATCCACCGGCCGATGCCCTAGTAACACCTTGCGAAGTCGCGGAACCCAAGCCGCATCCGGAGGCTATTTTACGCTGCTGCTCCCTATTGCAGTGTGAACCTCACCAGGCTATCTACGTGGGCGATCACAAAAGGGATATAGAAGCGGGCCAGCGCGCGGGGTGCTACACCATTGCAGCGGCCTACGGCTATTTAGGCGCCGAAGAAGACCCTAGGTCCTGGCAGGCAGACAAAATCGTCTCATCGAGCCTTGAGCTCACCACCTTTATCAGGCAGTTAATTCAATGACCTTTTTACCTGAACAGTGGCTCCCCCAACCTCATGGGTTGGCGGAAAAAACTATTTTAGTTACGGGGGCTGGCGATGGCATTGGCAAAGCCGCCGCTCTCACCTTCGCGCGGCATGGTGCCGAGGTACTTTTATTGGGCAGAACAGAAGCCAAGCTAGAAGCCGTTTATGACACCATCGTTGCTGAAGGGGGTGTCCTGCCAGCCATTATACCAACAGATCTGGCAAAGGCTGGCCACGATGATTTGATTGCCCTCGCGGGAGAGCTGGCCACTTCAATCCCCAAACTAGACGGCTTGCTGCACAATGCCAGCCTGCTTGGGGATCGTAAGCCCTTAGCTCAAGCCAGTGCGGCGCTTTGGCACCAGGTGATGCAAGTCAATGTCAATTCAGCATTCATGCTGACCCAAGCCTTGCTGCCCATGCTAGAACAGGCACCGTTGGCATCTATCGTATTCACCAGTTCGGGGGTCGGACGGAAGGGCCGGGCATTCTGGGGCGGCTATGCGGTGTCGAAGTTTGCCACCGAAGGTCTGATGCAAGTCCTTGCAGACGAATTAGGAGGGATCAGCAACATTCGGGTCAACAGCCTTAATCCCGGCGCCGTCAACACCGCGATGCGGCGCACCGCTTATCCTGCTGAGCCGCCAAACACCAACCCAGACCCTGACGCGTTAATGCCGCATTGGCTGTATCTAATGAGTGATGACAGCAAGGATATCAACGGCAAAGCACTCAGCGCGCAGCGTTAGATTACCTACGACGCCGCTGAAACCCACCTTTGCCACTGGCCAAGCGTCGCACCGTCTCTTTGCCTGATTTTTTAGCCAGGCGTTCAAGCTTGGCTCGTGATTTATCACCCAGTGGCATGATGGGTTTGGCGGGCAACTTCGCCATACCGTAAAGCACCTCCACATCGCGATCTGGCAACTCAGTCCACTCCCCCTTCTTTAACTTAGAGGGAATAAAAACCTCGCCATACCGAACACGCTTCAAACGCGATACCGTGAGGCCTTGAGACTCCCACAGGCGCCGTACCTCGCGATTACGACCTTCCATTAAAACCACATAAAACCAGCGGTTAATCCCGTCACCACCGCCGTCGACAATATCGGTAAATCTTGCGGGCCCGTCATCAAGAATAACCCCCGCACGAAGAGTATCGAGTATCTCGTCTGTTGCATTACCCATGACGCGCACCAAGTACTCGCGCTCGATAGTACTGCTGGGATGCATCATTTTGTGCGCTAGCTCACCATCAGTGGTGAACAGCAAGAGACCTGAGGTATTAAAATCTAATCGCCCCACAACAATCCAGCGACCACCCTGTAATTCAGGGAGCGAGTCAAACACCGTGCGCCGACCCTCGGGGTCTTTACGCGAGCAAACCTCTCCAACCGGCTTGTGGTAAAGAAGGCATCGCACTCTATCGGTTTCATCGAGTTCCACCGGCTTACCGTCGAGAGTGACACGCTCTCCGGGAAGCACGCGATCGCCGAGCTTGGCCTTGCGCCCAGCAATCGTAAGGCGCCCCTGCTCAATCCAACGCTCAATCTCTCGGCGCGAGCCAAGACCAATTTTTGCCAGGGCTTTTTGCAGTTTGTCGCCTTTGCTAGGCTCGGGCGGCGGCTCTACGGGCCGCTTATTTGGCGGGCGCTGGACTTTGCTCATTTAACAGCTCTCCATCTACACTATTCTCATCGGAGGCTTGCTCTGTTGTGACACTATCTTCCGCAGCTTTTTGTTCTGAGGTCGCTTCAACCGAGACGCTCTGATCTAGGATTTCATTAGGGGCGCCATCGCGAACTGATGCCTGATTCTCTGGCACTGTATCAGCCAATATTTCATCTTCTGATGCGCTGTCCGCTGAGAGATCATCATCCGCCTCAGCACTTTGAGCCGCCATTTTAGTCGCTGTATCTGCTTCCGTGTCAGCTTCTGAAATCTCTGCGCTCAATACTTCAAGCGGGAGATCACCCGAGAGATTTTCTAAATCCTTAATCTCCGCCAATGGCGGCAAATCTTCGAGGGACTTAAGATTAAAATAATCAAGGAACTGTCGTGTCGTCGCATACATCGCCGGCCGGCCCGGCACATCGCGATGACCTACGATACGAACCCAATCACGCTCCTGAAGAGTCTTCATAATGTTTGTGCTAACCGCAACACCCCTAATTTCCTCAATTTCTCCTCGAGTAATCGGCTGACGATAGGCGATCAATGACAGGGTTTCTAACAAAGCCCTGGAGTAGCGCGGTGGGCGCTCTTGCCAAAGGCGCCCAACCCAGGTGGATAAATTTTGCCGCACCTGAAACCGATAGCCTGTAGCCACCTGCACCAACTCGTAACCTCGACCTTCACAACGCCGCCCGACTTCATCGAGGGCCTCTCGTAAGTCTGTATTGGCAGGACGGTCAAACTCATCAAACAGCTGACTAAGTCGCTGAATAGACAGCGCTTCTCCAGCCACCATCAATGCGCCCTCAAGAATTTGAACCAACCCCGTTTCCGCCATCAATCGATCCTCGCCTTGACATGGATAGGCCCAAAGCCCTCGGTTTGTACAATTTCCACCAGCGACTCCTTAATTAACTCCATGATGGCCAGGAAAGTAACGACCACCCCTAATCGCCCCTCTTCAGCCTTGAAGAGAGAGACGAAAGGCACAAAATTGCTCGATCGAAGGACCTCAAGCACATCTGACATGCGCTCTCGCGTCGACAAGGACTCTCGTTGTATCTGATGGCTTTCGTACATATCAGCACGTTTGAGCACCTCACCTAAAGCAACCAAAAGCTCACGCATATCAAGGTCTGGAAGGGGCCGATCGCGGTTGAGATCTGGAGGTTCAATCTTTGCAACCCAAGTGTCACGCTCAACCCGCGGAAGCCCATCTATCTCCTCTGCCGCTTGCTTGAAGCGCTCATACTCCTGAAGCCTGCGAATCAAATTCGCTCTTGGGTCTTCCTCATCTTCCTCAATATCGGTCGCGCGAGGCAGCAACATGCGTGATTTGATTTCTGCCAACATTGCCGCCATCAATAAATACTCTGCCGCCAACTCGAACTGCATGGCGTCCATAAGTTCGACATATTCCATGTACTGAGTCGTAATCTGAGACACACCAATATCTAAAATATCGAGATTTTGTCGGCGTATAAGGTAAAGCAGAAGATCTAGGGGCCCTTCAAAGGCCTCGAGAAAAACTTCCAAGGCCTGAGGCGGTATGTAGAGATCCTTTGGGAGCTCAGTCATCTCGTGCCCCATGACGATCGCAAAAGGCATTTCGCCTTGCTGGGGATTGTTTAAACGGCGCTCTACACCATCGGCAGGACGAAGTGTTGGAGACTCATCCACAGGTTCTGGCGCATCAGGGGGGTTTGGTGTATTCACTTCCCAATGATACCGCAGTACCCCCGCGGCGTCTGCCAAAGAGTGGGAAATTCAGCCCAAAGCCAGTCGAGTAATGTCACCCAAGCCCTCGCGCAGCACCGCGTAGCTATCAGCAGACAAATCAATAACTGTTGTGGGCTCGAGACCGCAAAAACCACCATCTATAACCAGTGCCACATCGTGCTCGAGGGTCGTTCGGATGTCATAGGGGTCAGTCAGGGGGTAATCATCCCCTGGCAGTTGCAGTGTCACACTCATGATGGGTTCCGCAAATTCAGCCAACAGCGCCTGAGTAATGGCATTGTCTGGCACCCGAACGCCCACGGTTTTTCTGCGGGGATGCAGCAAACGTCGTGGCACTTCCCCCGTTGCCTCGAGAATAAACGTATAGGGGCCCGGGGTAGCATTCTTAATCAGCCGATAAGCACTATTGTCGACCTTGGCATAAGTTCCCAAAACGGAAAGGTCGGGGCATACCAGCGTAAAATTGTGATCGTCATCGAGCTTTCGAATCCGCCGAATGCACTCCAGCGCGCGTTTATCCCCCAGACGGCAGCCCAATGCGTAGGCAGAATCTGTGGGATAGGCTATGACGCCGCCAGCGCGCAAAATTTCCACCGCCTGGCGAACCAAGCGAAGTTGGGGTGTCTCTGGATGGATTGCAAAAAACTGGCTCAAAGGATCATCTCCCAAACACCCGCCATGTCCCCTGCAATGGCGATATCAACACCCAGGTCAGCGCCATAAGCCCATTCACGATGAAAGTCGCTACCTAGGGATACCATTAAATTTTTATCCTTCGCAAGCCGCCTTAATTCGACAATCTCTGGATCCGATTGTCGACCGTTAACAATCTCAATAGCCGCGCCCCCCGCACTTGAAAACGCGTCACACATCGCACGTAATTTTGTTCGGGTGAAACGATACTTTAGCGGGTGGGCAAGCACGGGCACCCCGCCAGCGGCTACGATTACTGCCACAGTCTCAGCAAGGCTTGGCCACAAGGTTTTGATGTCTCCGGGTTTCCCATTACCCAACCATTTATCAAATGCGCGGCTTACCGTGGGCATGTATCCCTCAGCAACTAGCCAGTGAGCAAAGTGGGGACGGCATATCGCGGCCTCGCCCGCCAACGCCTGAGCACCGGCTAACGCGCCTGCGGCACCCAATTGCTCAAGTTTAGCTCCAATTTTCGCCGCTCGATCCCGACGTAACTGCTGAAGGCGATCAAGCATACCGACCAAGGGTTCAGAATTTGCATTGACATTCAGCCCCACAACATGAATCGTTGCACCACCCCACTGGCAAGACAACTCTGTGCCACAAACGACGGTTATACTGTCGGTCTGCAGGGCTTGAGTAGCTTGCCAGCCAGACAGCGTATCGTGATCAGTCAGTGCAAGCGCCTCGACCCCCCGATCAACAGCCCGTGACAGCAGTTGGGAGGGCGACAGCGCACCGTCAGAAGCGGTCGTGTGCGTGTGGAAGTCAATTAACAAGGGTTCTAAACTCTGCCAAATAATGTGTAAGGTTAACAGAGATCATGATCAAGACGACGCACCAACACCTTAATCTAGCCACGCCACGACCTAGCCTATGAAGCAGCTGGCCGAATTCGTTCCCATTGTTATCTTTTTTTCGATTTATCAGATGGATGGGAGCACGATTAGCCTGCTGGGTTGGTCGCACACCGTTGATGGGATATACAGCGCGACCAAGGCTCTGCTGATGGCGACACTTTTTATGCTGCCGCTGCAGTGGGGTTTAACGGGGTATCTTGAAAAGCGACTGTTATGGACCAGTGCTGCCGTATTCGTTTTTGGAGGGGCCACTTTATTCTTTAAAAACGAACTCTTTATTCAGTGGAAGCCCACTGTATTTAATTGGGGGATGGCAATCGCTTTTGCCGTGTCACAATTTTTGGGCGAAAAAAACCTGATCGAGCGGCTTATGGGCGCGCAAATTCAAATACCTCACGCTATTTGGCGGCGAATATGCTGGGTGTGGGTCGCGCACTTTTCCATGGTGGGGGCACTCAACTTATTTGTGGCCTACCAGTTTTCAGAGGCAACCTGGGTATCCTACAAGTTATGGTCGGGTATAGGTCTCACCCTTTTTATCATGGTCATCACAATGATTATGATCGGGCCCTGGGTCAAAGCTGAGAGTGTCAGCAGAGATCGCAGTGAATCATGAGACACGCGAATAGTCTTAATTGCGCATGTCCTTAAATTTGCGTGTTGTTAATTTCGCGTGTGATAGGGAAGTTAAAGACAAGGAGAGCCACTAATGACCCCGAATAAATGCCTGGTTTGGCCACCGATTGCAACGGCCGGACTGCTATTGCTGCAAGGCGCATTGCTCCCCACACTGTGCTTTGGTGAAGAGCAGCGCTACATAACCGATGAAATTTTAGTGCCAATGCGTAGCGGCGCCGGGGGTGAATACCGCATCGTCAATAAAGGACTTTCGTCGGGCACGCCCATCACCCAATTCGGCATCTCCGAGGACGGCATTTGGGCCGAAGTTGAAACCCGGGGCGGCACCCGAGGCTGGCTTCGAGCGCAGTATATTCAAGTCGAACAACCGAGTCAGTTACTCCTCAGAGACGCAGAGCGGCAATATGACGAGCTGGAGGCCGACAGAAACAAAATACGTAGCATGCTGGACGACTCGCAGTCGATTGCCTATGAAGCCGATGGCGAGCTCGCCGAGCTCAAGGAAAAACTCGCTGCCAATGAGGCTGAGCTCAGTCAAATAAAGCAAATCTCTGGAGCGGCTATTGAATTGGATTCGCGGAACCAGTCACTGGCCAAAAGCCTAGAGACAAAACGCTCTGAAGCGGAACTTTTAAAACTGGAAAATGTTAGGCTGCAAGAGCGTATTAAAAGTAATCAAATTATTGATGGCGCACTGGCCGTACTCTTGGGCGTTATCATTATGGCACTGGCACCCAAGCTGGCGCCTAAACGACGCCGGAACGATGGCTGGTCCTAAGCAACTATTTTTTTCTACAGGAATCTCTTGCTATGAAACACCTTTGCAGAATTGCCGTTTTGCTGGGACTGCTAACCAGTTCAGGCTCGCTATTCGCACAAGACAATGCGAGTACAGTCCGCGTGAAGCTCGTTACATCAGCCGGAGATATTACCCTCAGGCTCTATCCGGAAAAATCTCCAGTGACGGTGAAGAATTTCCTGGCCTACGTCGACAGCGGATTTTATAACGAAACAATATTTCATCGCGTCATTAGGAATTTCATGGTGCAAGGCGGGGGCTTCACCACAGCAATGACTGAGAAAGAATCTGGCGAACCCATTGTTAATGAGAGTCGCAATAAACTGCACAACATTCGTGGCACTATCGCTATGGCAAGGACCAGCGAACCTGATTCAGCAACGGCACAGTTTTTCATAAACCAGCGCAGTAACCTACAACTCGACTGGGCACCGGGGAAACAGGGGTATACCGTCTTCGGCGAGGTCGTAAAGGGCATGGGAGTGGTCGACTTTATCGCGACCGCAGACACCGACACAGGGCTGATGGTCACCAGTGCGGGGCAACGCCCCTTTCAAGATGTCCCGGTAGAAGCCATCATCATTAAAAAAGTGGTGCGCGTACCAGGAAAATGACAGCTCTCAGCATAAATCTGAATAAAATTGCGCTGATTCGCAACTCACGGGTCACGACGGTCCCCAATATTGTGACCCATGCTGAAATGTGTGTTTCTGCTGGCGCTGATGGCATAACCGTTCATCCACGCCCTGACCAACGACATATTCGTGCGCAAGACTGCTTTGACCTTCAGTCCGCCATCGCCGTCGAACTTAACATTGAGGGCAACCCCTTCACTGAGCCCCGTGCCAGCGATCAATCACACGTCGGGGACTACCCTGGGTTTGTGGCCCTGGTGCAAGCCGTAGGTCCCGCGCAAGTGACTTTAGTCCCTGACAACGATCAGCAGCTGACCTCCGATCATGGCTTCGATGTTGCAAAAGATGGCCAGCGGCTCGAACCACTGATCAAAATCTTTAAAGATTTGGGCTGTCGTGTCAGTCTATTCATGGATCCTGATCCCAGCGCAATGGCCACCGTCGCCGCTTTGGGCGCCGACCGCATCGAACTCTATACGGAGAGCTATGCTCGCGCTCACGAGGTCGGCGACTACGAAAGAAGCCTTGCTGCTTTTCAAGAAACTGCAGAGGCCGCCATCGCGGCGCGACTCGGAGTTAACGCGGGGCATGATCTGAACCTGCGCAACTTACCTGACTTCAAAGTGCCACACCTCGATGAGGTATCCATTGGCCATGCCTTTACCGTGGACGCTCTTCGCTGGGGAATTGCTAACACCATACCGCGCTATCAACGGGCCCTCGGTAAGAACACGTAAAACGCCATGACCTCTGAGCCTGAAAGTGGCATGGAACTCCCTCCCTATCTCGTACCCCACAGCCGTGAAAGCATTCGTATTCTCTATGCCGATGATTCCCTGCTGATCATTGACAAACCCCACCTTCTCCTCAGTGTTCCGGGGCGTCATCCTCTCAATCGCGACAGCCTTATCACCCGTCTGGAACGCCGCTTTCCTGGTGTTGCAGCGGCGCATCGACTCGACCTTGATACGAGTGGCATCCTCGTGGTCCCAAGAGATAAAGCAACGCTAGTAGCCCTCAACAAGCAATTTCAGGAACGCACCGTTCTAAAAACTTATCGCGCCTTGGTCTATGGCCAAGTGAAAGAGGATCAGGGACAAATAGACCTGCCTCTCATTCGCGACTGGCACAACCGCCCGCGTCAGAAAATTTGCACTGATACCGGCAAGCCCTCACTCACCCGCTATCGCGTGCTTGACCGGCAGTCCAGCAGCACTTTACTGGAACTAAAACCTATAACCGGGCGCTCACATCAACTACGCATCCACCTTATGGCCATAGGTCACCCGATAATGGGTTGTGATCTTTACGCACATAAAGAAGCGTTGACTGCAGCGCCACGTCTGCTGCTGCATGCTTGCCAGCTCACCTTTAAGCACCCGCTGACCCAAGGACTGTTGCGCGCTTACTCCCCCGCACCCTTTGACGTAAGAGGACTCTTTACCTTGCGACCGGGTTAGTCCACTTGTACCAGTATCTGCGTAACACCAAAGCAACCCTTGAGGAACGTCATCGTGGTGAGTAGCTCCCAGAAAAACGCTATTTATACTATTATCGCTAGGCCCGATCACTCCTCCACCTGGCGGAACAATCTCTGGCTGCTGGCGGCGGTCGCGGTTCCGTCTCTCGGAGCCGCAATAGGCTTTGCGTTCCTTGGAGCCTGGCCCATTCTGCCCTTTGCCGGGGCAGAGCTAATTTCTCTGGGTGCAGCGCTTTACTATGTCAATTGGAAGCTTCAATACCGGCATGTCATTACTCTCGATCAAAACAGCGTACAGATCGATATCGGCCATTACGCCCCCCGAAGAAGCTGGCACTTCAATCGAGAGGAATCATCCTTAGCCGTTACCCCGGAACAGCACCCCTGGGAGGGTCCGAAGCTCGCCATACACAATCGGGAACAAACCGTCGAAATCGGCACTTTTCTCAACCGCGAGGATCGCTTACTTTTACTCTCTCTGGTGAGAAAAGAGCTAAAGGTCGGTACGCACAGCGCTGAGGGATCTAGGCAACTTTGAGGTCGTAAGGACTTCACAGGTACACTGCGCCTCTTTACCTTACTTCACCTTGCCTAAAACGGCCTTGAACGCTATGACCTCAAATCCTGAAAAAGTTGGCTTTATCTCCCTAGGCTGCCCCAAAGCACTCGTTGATTCTGAACGCATTCTCACCCAGCTGAGATCTGACGGCTACGAGGTCACCCCAAACTATGAGGATGCGGGGGTGGTTATCGTTAACACCTGCGGATTTATCGATAGCGCCAAAGCCGAGTCACTTGAAGCTATTAGCGAAGCCATACAGGAAAACGGCCGAGTTCTCGTCACCGGCTGTATGGGCAAAGGCGATGATGCTCAGCGCATTCAAGACCTTCACCCCAACATTTTAGGTATTTCAGGACCCGCAGCTTACGAAGAGGTTGTCGGTGCGGTGCATGAGGTCATACCGATGACCCGCCAGCCAGATCCTTTAAACGACTTAATTCCCGCCCAAGGAATAAAGCTGACCCCTAGGCACTATGCGTATCTGAAAATTTCCGAGGGCTGCAATCACCGCTGCAAATTTTGCATTATCCCTAGCATGCGGGGTGACCTTGTCAGTCGACCCATCGGAGACATTATGCGTGAAGCCGAGGCGTTGGTGAGAGCAGGTGTACGAGAATTGTTAGTCATCTCACAAGATACCAGTGCCTATGGTGTTGACCTGAAGTACCGTACGGACTTCTGGGAAGGTAGGCCCCTAAAATCTGATTTGCTAACACTTGCTAAGACTCTCGGGGAGTTCGGCATCTGGGTACGTCTACATTACGTTTACCCCTACCCAAACGTAGATGCTCTCATTCCACTCATGGCTGAGAAAAAAATCCTACCCTATCTCGACATTCCCCTTCAGCACGGCAGCCCTTCGGTGCTTCAGCGCATGAAACGGCCTGCTGCCGCAGAAAAAACCCTAGAGCGCATCAAACGCTGGCGAGATATCTGTCCCGACATCACCTTGCGCTCGACCTTCATTGTTGGCTACCCGGGTGAAACTGAAGCTGAATTTCGGGAGTTACTCGATTTTATCGACGAGGCGCAAATTGATCGGGCTGGTTGTTTTCAATACTCCCCGGTCAAAGGAGCCACCGCCAATGAATTGCCCAACCACGTACCCGAAGCGTTAAAACAGGAGCGCTGGGATGCCTTCATGGCAAGACAGCAAACGATTAGTGCCAACAAGCTAGCCAAAAAAGTGGGCACCACCCAAGCCGTTCTTATTGATGAAATTGAGGGTGATCGCGCCATAGGCCGGAGCATCGCCGATGCACCAGAGATCGATGGCGTAGTGCATCTCACCGCGCTGCCTGGATTAAAACCGGGAGATCTCGTTGAGGGTGAAGTATCTGCCTCAGATGACTACGATCTCTGGATGACCTAAGGAACCTTGGGTGAATATTGTCCTATTCGAGTCCACGGAAGTCTCCTCGGATCATATTGTTAGCTTAAGTGGTCGGCGGCACAAACATGTGCGCGACGTTCTCCAGCGCGCAGAAGGAGACAGCGTCCGTGTGGGCATGATTGACGGCGCCAAAGGGGTTGGGCAGATATTGGCAATGGATGAGGCGACGCTGGCGCTGCGTGTTGAACTCAAGGAAGCCCCACTACCCTGCCATCCCGCAACCCTAGTTTTAGCGCTTCCCCGCCCTAAAATGCTGCGCCGAACCCTGCGCAGCTGCGCAGAATTCGGGCTACAAAATATTCACATCATTCAGAGCTACCGAGTTGAAAAAAGCTATTGGCAAAGCCCTCTGCTAAAACCGCAGAAGATTCGTGAGGCTTTATTGGCAGGGCTTGAACGAAGTGGCGACACTCGACTGCCCGTCGTCACATTGCACCGCCGCTTTAAACCCTTCGTTGAGGATCAGCTCTCAGGGATTGCCGGGAAAAACCCGATTTTTTTGGCACATCTGGGTGACTTCCCCCCCCTCGATGCCTCGCTAACCGGGCCTCAGTTGATCATGATTGGCCCTGAGGGAGGCTTCATACCCTATGAAGTTGACTTGGCTTGCCGGTCAGGCGCTCAACCTAGAAGCTTAGGGCCTCGCATTCTGAGCGTCGACACTACGGTCCCCGCAGTACTGGGCAGGACCCTGGCCTTATGAAGTGAACCGGTCTCAGAGCCATTTCAAGCCCTGAATAACCTTGGATATTTCGTCGCGTTAACGCGATTGGGGCAATGCCTCATCGACACCTGTACCCACTGGGCACAAAACACCAGTTCCACCCAAACCGCAGTAACCCGCAGGATTTTTGTGCAAATACTGCTGGTGATAGTCTTCTGCGTAATAAAAGGTGGGCGCCTCGCAAATTTCCGTGGTGATTTCACCAAACCCAGACGCGGTTAATCCCTGTTGATAACGCTCACTAGAGTCCATGGCCGCGTCACGCTGGTCTTGGTCGAAGCAATAAATGCCACTGCGATACTGCGTCCCTAAGTCATTACCTTGCCGCATTCCCTGCGTCGGGTTGTGGCCCTCCCAGAATAGCGTCAACAGCGCTTGGTAACTTATCTGCTCTGGATCAAAGGCCACCAAAACCACCTCGTTATGCCCCGTCTGCCCCGAACAAACCTCTTTATAGGTAGGGTTTGGGGTGACGCCCGCGGCGTAGCCCACCGCGGTCGTGAAAACACCCTGAGCTTGCCAAAACTTCTTCTCAACACCCCAAAAACATCCCATACCAAACATGGCGATGGCGAGATGCTCGGGAAACGGGGGGCAAATAGAATGGCCAGAGACCGCGTGGCTATTGGTCACCAGCATGGGGGCAGACCGTCCGTTCAAGGCGGTCTCTGCATTCGGCAATGCTCGTTTACGGCGAATATCGAAAAGGCTCATGTGACCACTCGGCAGCGTCTAGTTGACGTCGCAGTTTAGCGAACCTCCACCCGTAGCTACAAATACAGTAATGTATTTTTAATCGCGCTCGGCTAAAGCCTTCTTACCTGTTTTTACCTTATCGTCTCTCTTAGATATTCCGCTGCAATCATCAGCTGACCCAGTGACCCTATCGGGCCAGCAATTAACACAGAAAAACACACGCCTTCCTAGGTGCCTTGACCAACGGCGTCAATCAAGGTCTCATCACACCTGCATCCAAAATTAAAGATAAAAGCCCATCAGCAAAGATCTCACCTCTAAAGCCTCCCAGTCAGACGTTGCCGCATTCGTCGGAAAAGCTAAGGCTATTCGGACGGTTAGCAGCCGACAATCGAGGCTGCTGTTTGCCCTCGACGCCACTGCCAGCCGAGAGGCTACATGGCAATCGGCAAAGCGTCATCACCGTGAACTCTACGATGCTACGGCCGGAACCTCAGGCCTCGCTATTCAACTTTGCTATTACCGAGGCTTGAATGAATTTAACACCAGCCACTGGTTAAGCTCGGGGTCAGAGTTGCGAGCTCGCATGGATGGCGTGACCTGCGAAGGTGGTCCTACGCAAATTGCTCGCTTACTAAACCATTACCTTGAAGTTGGAACTCCGGCAACCCCCGTGCGCGCCTTAATTTTTGTCGGGGATGCGGTGGAAGAGCAGCCGGCTGCACTGTTGGGTCTGGCGGGCCAATGCCGGCTTAAGGGCCAGCCGATTTTTACTTTTCAGGAGGGCTCCGACCCCACAGCCGCGCGGGTTTTTTCGGAAATTGCGCGGATTAGTGGCGGCGCCTATGCTGCGCTAGGCGCACAAAGTGCGGAAGTTCTGCGAATGCTACTCGGCGCCGTAGCCCGTTATGCGACCGGAGGACGGAACGCACTCACTCAATCTGGCACGGAGAGTGATAAACTCTTACTTGCCCAGTTGCCGAAGTAAATTTAGGGCAGCTTCACCAAAACGGAAACCTGTGAACCGTGCCAAGAATTATTCTACTACTTGCCATCGTTATCGCTCTGATGCTTCTGGTGCGTCGCATACAGTCCATGCCGCCCCATAAGCGCCGCAGTGGATATGTTCAGCTCATACTAGGTGCCGCTGCACTGGCTGCAATCGTGCTAACAGCGATGGGGAAGATGCACTGGGTGGGTGCGGCTCTCACGGGCTTATTAGTTGCGGCACGTCAGACATTACCAATATTGATTCGCGCCTTTCCCTTACTCCAACAGTGGACGCGCCAATCTCCAACGCCAACGGGGCAGCACTCTGAAGTAAAAACTGAGTTACTTCGAATGAGCCTAGACCACAGCAGCGGCGAGCTACAAGGGGAGGTTTTGGCAGGCCCTTTCGTCGACTGGACTTTAGCCGAGATGAGCCGCGAGCAACTTGAAACACTACTCAGCTATTGCCAAGAACAGGATGCCGATTCGGAACAACTGCTAACAAGCTATTTGGAGCAGCGATTTCCTAATGGGTGGCAGCAGGACGATACCAGCAATAAAAGCCAGCAATCCTCTGCTGCGTCTATAAGCCGCAGCGAAGCTCTCGCAGTATTGGGCTTAAGCGAAGATGCGACACGTGATGATATCGTGGCCGCCCACCGAAGCCTGATCCAAAAGATCCATCCTGACCGCGGGGGTAACGACTACCTAGCCGCTAAAATCAATGAAGCTAAAGATTTTTTGGTCAAAGACACCGCAAGCCAATAACCCGCCGCAACAAACCACAACATCCAAGGTATCTCATGAGCACCGTTTTTATTGTAAGTAACCACGACGGCCATTATTGGGGCCGGGGCAAACGATGGGTTGACGGTCAGGACAGCAGTCGTGTCCTCGCCCTGACCCACCGAGATGAAGCAGTAAACAGCGTTTTCGAATTAAGCTCTAAGGACGTTCTTCTCCGCTGTGACATTCTCACATTGATCCTTGTTGAAGGAAAACTGCCGAAACTGGAGGTTTCGACTATTCCTTTACCGGACGCCGAAGATGAGGCCAAGTTAAACGGCCAGGAGAGCTTGGAGATAGCCCCCCTTGAAAAAGCGCCGCCTACCCCTATCTCTAAGACTGATGAGAATCACACCGGAGAGATTTGAAATTGCGTATTCTTTTATTTTTGGGAACTAACCTAGCGGTTTTAGTTTTAGTCAGTTTAGTCTTTAATCTGCTGGGGTTTAGTGGCGTACTCGATGCAAATGGCGTAGACCTCAACCTTTCTGCACTGCTCGTATTTTGTGCCTTGTTTGGTTTTGGCGGGGCTCTGATTTCGCTGTTGTTATCCAAATGGTTGGCCAAGAGAGGAACTGGCACCGTCCTTATCAAAGAGCCCCGGAACAAAGATGAACAATGGCTGCTAGACACGGTAAATAGTCTTGCGGCAGAAGCGGGTATAGAAATGCCAGAGGTGGGTATTTTCCCCTCTAACTCGGCAAACGCTTTCGCTACCGGCTGGAATCGAAATGATGCATTAGTAGCTGTGAGTAGCGGATTACTCCAACGTTTCGCACCTAATGAGGTCCGAGCGGTACTGGCCCATGAACTGGGGCATGTGGCCAACGGCGACATGGTAACGCTCACCTTGATTCAGGGCGTGGTGAACACGTTTGTTATGTTTGCCGCACGAATTATTGGCCACACTATAGATCGCGTCGTATTTAAGAACGACCGCGGCTATGGCATCAGCTACTTTGTCGTGACCATCGTAGCGGAAATTGCACTCGGGTTTTTGGCCAGCATGTTAGTGATGAAATTTTCTCGATGGCGGGAATATCGAGCCGATGCCGCAGGCGCCAGTCTAACGACATCGCAAGACATGATTGCAGCATTGCAACGGTTGCGCACCGATCAAGGACAACCTAGTGAACTCCCCGGTGAGCTCACCGCGTTTGGTATTCGTCCGGGCAAAGCGGGCATTGCTGATTTGTTTCGCTCTCATCCCTCCCTTGAAGATCGCATCATAGCGTTGCAAAGCCAATGAAAAAATTTCTTGCGACCTTGCGACGCTGGCCTCTAGTCGTCCTGCTGTGCTGCATTGCGGTTTACAGTGCCGTGATGCGGGCAAGTCCCGAAGTCGATTATTTGACCTTCGCAACAAATGACGAAAAAAATACGACGGACATTTTTAGCCAAGCCAGCCCTGCCGTCGTTTCAGTGACTAGCAGCGCCTTGCGAAGGACCATGTTTTCACCCAATGTGCTTGAGGTTCCTAAGGGCGCTGGCTCAGGGTTTATCTGGAGTGAAGATGGCTTAATCGTTACCAATTTTCATGTGGTTACCGGTGCCGATAAACTGACGGTAACCATCGCGGAAGAAGATTTTTCCGCCGAGATCGTGGGGGTTGCTCCTGAGCGAGATCTTGCGGTGTTGAGACTTTCAGAGCGCCCCAAAGATCTTACCGTCTTGCCCTTAGGTGATTCAGCTGAACTGTCAGTTGGCCGGAAGGTGCTCGCGATCGGCAATCCCTTTGGTCTGGATACCAGTCTGACTGTTGGTATCGTGAGCGCATTGGACCGGGAAATTCGCTCCCCCAGTAACCGTACAATTAGCGGTGTAATCCAAACCGATGCTGCCATAAACCCTGGCAACTCTGGCGGACCGCTCTTGAATTCATTAGGACAACTGGTGGGCGTCAATACCGCCATTTATTCGCCCAGCGGTGGTAGTGCAGGGATCGGATTTGCCATCCCTGTAAATTTAGTTCGGGAGGTCGTTCCGCAACTCATCGCCTATGGCAAAATTTTACGTCCAGTACTGGGCGTTGAGCTGGCCAGTGATCGCTGGACTCAGCGCTACGGTGTTGGGGGCGTTGCCGTTATACGGGTTCTCCGTGGGCTCCCAGCTGCAGAGGCCGGCATGCAAGGTGCTACCCGAAACAGACGTGGCGAAATTGTTCTCGGCGACATCATCACCCATATCGAAGATCAATCTATTCGCAACCAAGACGATTACCTGTCGGCCCTAGAGAAATATAAGGTAGGCGATACGATTTCTCTCACCGCTAAGCGGGGTGACGCAACCAAGCGCTTCAAGGTCACACTTTCAGAGACACGATAATGACACCATCGAAATGGCTTTTACTGGCAGTGGCCATGGCCACTATCGCTGTCATTCAGTTTTGGCCGGCGTCTCTGCCTCAGGCCAACTTTCAGGATCCAAATCCTGTTCAGGCATCCGAGAATGATCAAACACCGGAGTAGACGCGCCGTAACGGGCCTCAAAATCTCGCAGCAGCGATAGGCCAACAGGGAATAGCGCCCACAAGGCCACGAGGTTTACCACCGCTAACAAACCCATCGTGAGATCGGAAAAACTAAAAATCGTGGCCATATCCTGCAAAGACGCCCATGCGATCAGGGCCAAAACCGCCACCCGAAAAGAGTTAATCGTAATTTTTGGCGAGATATTAAAGTAGGCAATACTGTTTTCGCCCAGGTAACAGTTATAAGCAATGCTACTTGTCGCAAATAAAACTAGAGCGATACTGACCAAAGGCTCACCGATCGGACCGATATGGGTGGCAAGGGCACGCTGCGTTAGCGCAATGCCCTCAATACCCTCTGCTCCAGGTTGATACAATGGTGACAGTAGAATAATCATCGCCGTGCAAGTACACAAAACAATGGTATCGATAAAGACGCTCAAACCTTGAATAAGTCCCTGGGACACTGGGTGAGCTACATCGGCAACGGCGGCGACATTTGGCGCGGTGCCTAAACCGGCCTCGTTAGAAAATAAACCGCGTCGAGCCCCCTGCATTACCGCGGCAGCAATACCGCCTCCAATCACTTCCTCAAAGCCAAAGGCTGAGGTCATGATGAGTGCAAAGGCCGCGGGCACCTGACTGATATTCATGATGAGGACAACGACGGCTAGACCGAAGTAGCCCAAGACCATGACAGGCACGACCACCTCAGAAAAAACGGCGATTCGACGGATGCCACCAAAAATAACGACGCTCATCAATACGGTGAGTGTCATCCCCGTCTGCCATGCTGGAATACCAAAAGCTGACTCTACCGACTGCGTAATGGTATAGGCCTGCACCGCATTAAAGCCAAGACCGAGAGTGAGTAAGAGCAATAGCGAGTAAACCACAGGCATCACGCGCCAACCCAAACCGTATCGCATATAAAATGCGGGTCCACCACGAAAGTCGCCGTTGCCAAGACGCCGTTTAAACAACTGTGCTAGCGCACATTCAAAGACGCTTGTCGCCATCCCAAGCAACGCAATGAGCCACATCCAGAACAAAGCACCCGGACCACCTAAGGTAATTGCGACGGCGACACCGGCAATATTGCCGCCCCCCACGCGACCTGCGACGCTTACCAGCAGGGCCTGAAATCCAGAAATACCGCGGGCTGCGCCAGCAGCGCGACTCACGCGAAGCTGCGCAAACATTGCAGTAAACAGGCGGATTTGCACAAATTTAGAGGCCAACGTAAATCTTAATCCGACGAACAAAAGTGTCGCTATTAGGACATAGGTCCATAACCAATCAGTTAATGTCGCCAACATCTCGAAACCTCAGACCAGACCTGAAATGAGAATAAACGCAATGGCAGGGACCGCCACGTAACGCACAAGCTGACGCCATATCGAATAAATAACAGGCGTAGTGCTGAGCTCATCTTCGCTGTGGGTCCTAAGCATGAACCACCCCGCGAAGGTGGCAATAAGTAAGCCCCCTGTAGGCAACAACACCTTATCGGGGATCGCAAAGGCCACGTCATTAAAGTTAAATCCTGCCACGGTGTAGCCAGACCAAACACCATAGGACAACACGCTGGCAACGCTGCACGACGTAACCGCTGCGACAACCAAAGCTGAACCCACGTGGCGATGTAACGCAAAACGCTCGCTAACCCATGCCGTCACCGACTCTAGTAATCCCACCATGCTAGTAATCCCAGCAACCGCGAGCATAATGAAGAACAACGTCGCAAAAATATGGCCACCGGGCATCTGAGCAAAAGCTACTGGTAAGGTTTGGAAAATAAGACCGGCGCCACTAGCAATGTCTAATCCGTAGTGGAAAACCGCCGGAAAGACCACAAAACCCGCAAGAAGCGCCACGAGGGTATCCGCAAGGACAACAATAATGGCGGCACGCGTAATTGAAAAATCTTTAGGTAGGTAGGCGCCGTAAGTCATCATGCCGCCCATAGCCACCCCCAGTGAAAAGAAAGCCTGCCCTATCGCTGCCAATAAAGTATCAGGCCCAACCTTGCTGAAGTCGGGGGTAAACAGCCACTCCAACGTTTCCACAAAACCACCTGCAAAAACGTTGTAAATACTCAGACCAATAAGCAAAGAGAACATCAGCGGCATCATGACGGTTACCGCACGCTCAATACCGCCTTTTACCCCTGAGAAAATAATCGTACCCACGATCAGATTGCCCAATAAAGTCCAAAACAGCATGCCGCCGCTGTTGGCAAGCAAGGCATCAAAAGCTTGAGATGAGCTTTCGGCATCGACACCGACAAAGCCGGTCATAGCGGCCTTCGATAGGTAAGACAAAACCCAACCCACCACCACCGCATAGGTAACTGCAATCGCAAATGCGGTAAGAACGCCCATCCCTCCCACCAAGCCCCAGTGCCTAGAGCGACCCGATTCCTCTGCGACACGCGCCATCGACTCAGGAGGGCTGCTCTGGCCACGACGACCAATAACAAGCTCAGCGACAAGGCAGGGAACGCCAATACAAAAAGCACAAAACAAATAAATCAAAACGAAGGCGGAGCCACCATTTTCGCCGGTGACATAGGGGAATCTCCAAATATTTCCCAAACCCACTGCAAAGCCGACGGATGCCATGATGAAGGCGAAACGACTGGACCAATGTGCATTACCGCTAGCAGCTGTCATAGCTGGACATCCCCTTCTGTAAAGTTATGCGCCCGTGTTGCGTCGCGCCATTTTTTCCAAGAATCAACGCACCGTTCTACCCATGCCAACAACCTATCAGCCTTTCCACAGGGCATAGCGACTGACGGGGTATCACTATTGATCAGTGGACTTACCAAAAAATTCACTGGATGGATCGTGCCGCTGGAAGGCTCAGAGCCTGACTGCCTAAAAGCTGCCCTCAATAACCATATCAAATCCAGTAGGTGTTGGGGCGGCCAATAGCTGAAGCGCGCCCGACAATTCTGGGTCTGTCGTTGCAGGCCCGGATAGATCAAGGTCGATTTCATAGTTGTTTTCCGCGACCACAACATCCCCTGTCACAATAAGCGTCCCCAATAGTGTCGTGACTTGCCCCTGCACCTTATTATTATCGTTCGATAACCTCAGCTGGTAATCGCCCAAGGGCACATCGCCGGCTGCGGCCGCCCAAACAGCATTTTTCCAGAGCAGCTTTCCATCAAGTGCTAGCAGCTTATCCGAAGCTACGGCGATTTCAGAAAAATCCGCAATGGCCCGACCACCAATATAAAGCGGTAAAAACTGACGAATCAGACCACTATCAAAGCGCGCGTAAAAGTTTTTAATGACAACAGTGCCCGATAAATTCCTCGTGAAGGCGCCGGTCAGCTGCTGCCCACCCCACGCCACTTCTATCGTGACCGTGGGTCGCAACAGCACAAGAGAAAGCGGCGACAAATGCCAATTTACCCTACCGAGAATCAAGGCTCCATCGTCTAATCGCCACACGCCGCGGGCTGCTTCGCCTGTCCAGAAGGAACCTGAAAAAGCAGCAAGCATCAGCCTCTCTGGCAGTAATACACCCACCAGTCTTGCCGGTGCCTGCCATATCGAAAAGCAAATGAGCAAGCACACAAGGATTAGCCTGACACGTAAAGACGCTCTCACCCCGGATCAGCAACACGTATTGTTGCATTGACACCGCCCACGCCGCTGCTGCGCACAACCGCTGCATCGATAACCAACAGGCCCTCAGTAACTTCTAATCGATACAGCCACTTAACCAGGGCATCGTAATCAACGGCCTCGAAACGCACCTGCACCTCACCACGGCTGTTAGGTTGAAGTCGCCTAACCACGAGTCCTTCGAGCTTACTGATTCGACTGATTGCAGCGGTGAGACTGCTTCGATCGGAAGACTCCGCCGCAGAGCGGAGGGCAACAAGACGCGTCGCCTTCGCATCAACACGGGTCAGCACCTCAGAAGCTCGCTGATTGTTGAGTGCCATCTGCTGCCTCGCTGCAGATGCAGGCAGTATTATTAGCTGCACAACGACCCACGCAGCGACAGCGAGAATCATAAACAGCAGGTAAAGTTGCTCGCGCCTAGGTCGCCCGTTGAACCAATCACCCAGCATCATAAAGTCACCCTAAGGCGCGCTCTGACCTGCGTATCCCGTTGTGAAGATGTTTCTAAGGTTGCGTCCAAACCGGCCGTATTAAAACGCTCTCGAAGGGCCTCGATCTCGTCATAGCTGGGTGCGAGCAAATCCAATCTGACCTCTCCGGCGCGGTCACTGTAATTGATGCTGCTAAGTGTCAGTTCGCTGCTGACAGCAATCGCTCGGCCAACTCGATCAAGAATTTGGGTAAACATCAGTCCTCTCGCCCCCACTGCGTATTCGGCAATCTGACGATCTAATTGCTTTTCCGCGTCGACCAGCGAGCCCTTGGGGTTTGCTTGGCGATAGCTCTCCTCGATGCCAGCACGTAGTGCAATATTGCCTTCTTTCAACCGCCAGTATTGGGCCAAATCACTGGCAACCTGCAAGACAACACCAATAAGCAGTGCAATCGCCAGTGGTTTCCAGCTTTGCCACCAGCGCCCTAAAGGTAAACTGGCCGCGAAGGCGCCTTGACGCATGTCGATAAAGTTTTGGGTGCGATCGACCAGCATCAAAGCGGTACCAAAATGGCCCTGACGCCATTGCGCGCGGCTGCGCAAATCCTCCGGCAACAGGGTCAAATCGCCTGTCTGCTCCCTGCCATAGACAATCAAAGTATCAGGGGGCGTGGACAAGGTGTTGAGTAAGGGGGCCAGCAGGTCGTGTTCTACCCGGGCTCCCTGATGCTGATCCCATCGAAGAAGAACAGAACGCGCCTCCACCACCAAACACACTTCACCCGGCTGCCAGGGCAATAACAACGCCTCAGGCAAGAATTGCCCCTCAAAGCCATCACCTAAGGACTTCAGCCAAGAGCTCATATCGGCCAGGGACGCCAACGCCACCAAATAGCGATCGCCATCAATAGGGGTAAAAGCAAAATGCATCGACTCGATCGGATCAATTACCTCATCTTCCAGCATAAAGGGGAGCGACTGTTTGAGATGGCGATGCTCATCCGATCGGACTGATATTTGAGTTAATCTAGCCCGGTCCGCAGGCACAGCAAAGGCGCAATTTTTCCCTATGTCATCTGCGCAGTCGTCAAGACTCACAGCTTCTTGACCGGCACGCCATAGCCGCACGCCCTGTTCATCGAGTCTAAGAACACCTGGATTTTCAGACGCCGTCATTCTGGTCGAGCCTTTTCACAATCGACGTGGGTTTGTCGTAATCTTGATGAGAAGTCACCTTAGAGATCTTTGTATTTATCAAAGTTCCCCCTGACTTCGGTAACGAGCGAAAACTGACTCGCGATCCCGTTCCAAAACACTGTACAAGTGTAGCTCTCTCTCGGCAATCTCTACTGAGGCAGACAACAAAAACCAGTCACTTCGCTCACCGAGTAACGCTGTCAATTCGCCACCTTCTGCCCCCGAAAAAAGCACATCCTCTAGCAGCGTTTCTACAGAGAAAATGACGCCCGCTGCCCTAGCTTCAACAAGACGCAACCCCTCTTCCTTAGACATGGGTTCAAGCAGGTCGTTAACTGGTAAGCTACGTAAAACCGTAGCCGATGCAGTTAAAATATTTAGGGTTCCACCCTCTTTCGGCCACACGGTTACAAAGGGCGCTAAGGCTCGATAGATTTCAGGTGTAACCCCCGCAACACTTCGAAGCTCACTGACACTTGCCAACGGTTGTCCAGCGGTTCGATAGGGAGGAATAAGGCGTTGATAAGCCCCATCTTCAGCGCCATTGACTAACCGCCGCGTGTCGCTATCAATAAAATCTACCACCGACTGCATAATACCAATCGCCTGTTGACGATCGATCTGCACATTCTCAAGAGCTCCCAAAAGCCGTATGAACTGCCGTTGAAGCGAGTTGAACTGCGTTTCTCCTGAGAGTTCATTAGACCCACCGCCCCCAGCCTCTCTATCTAAGGGTGAGGGATCGCCCATGGCATCGGTATTAGCATCGGTATTCGCACCGTTACTGGCACCAGAGTCGACCAGCCCATTGAGATTAAATCGCCCCTGAAGATCCTCTAAGCTGCCCAGTAACCAACCACCTTCTATGAGCGGGAAGGGTTTCGCTTTTTCTGCCCAGAGCTCAGTCAGATCATCTACCGGTTTATCTTGACTCGCATCTGACCCTGCGTCTAATTGCAGTGCGACGACACCCAGCGATTCAGCACCGCGAAGATAGGCCCAGCCTTGCTCTGCAACAAAACTGTTGGTCCCACGCTGCAGCTGCAGTGCAAACTCTCGCTGCAAACCCACAATGAGAGCTGAGGCAAGGGCAAACACCAGCAGCGCCACAATGAGCGCAGCACCGCCTTGCTGTGCTTTAAAGGGGGGGCAACACATAAAGACGCTCAATTTCACCCCAATCGCTTACTTCCAATCGAATCATTAACGCGGCAGGCAGTTTAATCATCGCATTCGGTTGAGAAGTATCGGCGAGCCAATTTTCCAGCCAGAGGCGACGATCTAAATCTATGCCCCTGTTGATGCGTAAAGCACCGATTTCATCAAGGAACAGTAGATCAAAGCTCTCTACACCTTTAAGCAATGTCACTTCACGAGGTTCTGAAGAACCCGATCGATCAAGCACTGACCAACTCGCCCGAATCAACCGATCCTCCTCCAGGTAGTAGGCGACACGCTGTAAAGTCGAACGCGGCAAGTCAACGGAGTTGTGCCAACCGGCACGGGTCAGCGCCAACATCTGCCTAGCCAACGGGCCTCCCTCTAAGCCAGACTCTCTGCCACCAAACTCATCTAAGATGGGACGGTCGACGATTTGGCGGATATCCCTCGAGAAAACCTGAAAGGCGCGATTCATTGTGTTTATTTTTTCAGCTTCAGCACGGACTGAATCGACGCCAACGATGACCGTAGACAAACTCACATACGCCAAAACTGCAATAACCGCGGTAATAGACATTGCGACCAGCACTTCAATTAGCGTAAATCCGCCTCGAAACTTTCTCACGGTCGCCCACCCGGTGCTACAAAGGCAGTCAAGGTATGCAGCGGCTGTGTTCTGTCCTCTTCGATAGAGACCTTAATCTCGATACGAATAAAACCGGGTATCTCGGTCGCCTGCTGTTCGATCCACCAGTACCAATCCCGCTCTGCTAACCGCGTCTCACCCAGTAGCTCACCCTCAGGAAGAGCGCCTTGTTTCGCGACCACCAATCGCAACTCGCTCAGTCGATCTGTGGCCACCCAATTCGCAATACTCCGATTCCGCAGATACTCCGTGCCATCGAGTTGTTGAAATAGTGCAAACAACAACGCGGGGACTGCAATAGCGACGATCGCCAGAGCCACCATGACCTCAACGAGGGTGAACCCGCTCTGCCTCAGCCGTTTAACGTTGATCGGCATCTAGCGTCTCGCCGGCTGCGAGCAAATTGAAATCACCAAAGAAACTCCAATCAACACTGAAAAGACGCTTCCCCGTATCTCGAGTCATCCACTCGAGCTGCCCTTCAGTGACCTCACCACTCGCAAAAAATACGATCTGAGGAGAAGGTCGCAAGTCAGGATCACGCTCACCAATTTCGACGTTAGGATACTCTGCTAGGGTCAACCAGAGCTCAGTATTTTCATCAAAAACAAAGGGGGCCAAAAGTTCACGGCTACCTCTGGGTTCAGCCCAGCCTTGGTCGTAGCGACGCAGCCAGTGACCCGAAGTCTTGTCGACCCCTTTAACGCTCCTTTGCTCTAGATATAAGCCATGATCTACCCCTGACATCTCCGCCTCTGCTTGCACATAATTCATAAGTGCCACCAGGTGTTTGGCATCTTCCTTCAGCGCTACGGCCCCATCACCGCGGCCTACATTAAGGCTCACTACAGACGTCAATAACACGATCACCAATACAGCGATCAGTAGCTCAATTAAGCTGAATCCTTTTGCAATGAGGGGGCTACGGTCATGGAGAATCGACTGAGGTATTTTCAATCTAGCGCTGCTCCGAGCTCCAATTACCCAAATCGGCGCTCTGGGTCTCTCCTCCCGGCAAACCGTCGGCGCCGTAGCTAAAAATATCGACTTCGCCATTTTCTCCGGGGAAAAGATAGAGATAGTTGCGCCCCCAGGGATCCATAGGAACTTCCTGTAAATACCCCCCCGCTTTGAAATTACGAGGCTCAGGCGTCAAGGTGGAGGGCTCCACTAATGCCATGAGTCCCTGCTCAGTCGTCGGATAGACGTAATTATCCAAGCGATAGATTTTTAAAGCTGTCTCTATCGCTTTAAAGTCTGCCCGAACCTTTTGAATACGGGCGTCATCTGCACTATTAAGCACCGTCGGTGCAACAACACTAATAAGCAACCCCATGATCACCAGTACGACCAAAATTTCTATCAGGGAAAATCCGTGCTGATGTTTCATCAAACTACCTCACCATTGTGTTCAGATCGAATATCGGCAGCAATATGGCTAAAACAATAAGCAGTACTACGCCACCCATCAGTATCACCATCATGGGTTCAAATAAACCCATGACAGTGCCCAAAGTCATCTCCAATTCGCGCTCTTGGTTAATTGCCGAACGCTCTAACATAACCTCTAACTCGCCAGATACCTCCCCCGAAGCCACCATGTGAACCATCATTGGCGGGAAAAAATTCCCTTGAGATAACGCTTTATTCAAACTTGAACCTTCTTGAACATTATCGGCCACCTTCGCCGCAGCTTGTTGCAGCTCTCGATTGCTCATGACCGAACCGGCAATATGCAGGGCATCCAGCAAAGGTACGCCACTCGCCATCAGAATGCTGAGAGTCGACGAAAATCGGGCTGTATCAATACCCACCAACACAGTGCCGATGCCGGGTACTCGCAGCAAAAATTGGTGCCATTTAAGTTGTCGCCGCGGCTCCAATAATAGGCGTTGAATACCCACGACACTGAGTAACAGTCCCACCAGTAAATATACGCCCCAGTTTCGCAAAAAGTCGCTAGTCGCAATGAGTCCAACGGTTAATGGTGGGAGTTCTTTCTTCGTATGCGTGAAGATACCGACTAATTCGGGCACCACAAAAACCATCAGCGCCGCGACCACACTTACCGCCACGCCCATCAATACAAAGGGGTAAATCAGGGCTAACTTCAGTTTTTGCGCCGTGAGCTGCCGGTTTTCCGTGTACTCTGCGAGCTGCTCCAAAACAGGAGCCAACTGTCCCGCCTGTTCTCCAGCGTGCACCATGGCTCGATACATTTCGCCAAAGGCCTGAGGGTACTGAGCCATACCGCTCGCCAAGGTATACCCCTCAGAAACCCGAGACCGAACTTCCAAGAGGATCGATTTTATACTGGGCTTGCGTGTTTGCTCCGCAGCAGCCTGCAAGCATTCGTCTAATGGCAAAGCTGATGCAACCAATGTTGCGAGTTGGCGTGTTATCAGCGCCAGCTCACTCGCGGAGAGGCCCGACTTGAAAAAAGTGAAGCGCGAACGCGAGCCCTTCGCTATCTTGACCGCCACACCTCGAACTTCAACCGGCCGCAATTTTTGCACCCGCAGCTGCGCACGCAAATGACGCTCTGAGTCGGCCTCAAGGACACCCTTAATTAAACGACCTTCAGCATTTAAAGCTTTATAACGAAAGGCACTCATATCAATGGCCTAACGTCACTGAACTGTGGTGACGCGCAAAACTTCCTCAAGGCAGGTCTCGCCAGCAATGATACGACGGCGGCCATCGGCATCAATCCCCTGATAGTTTTTTCGCGCTTGCGCCAGCATCGCTTGCTCGCTAGCTCCATCATGGATCATCTCTCGCAACGTTTCGTCAATTTCGATCAACTCATAGATCCCGGTACGACCGCGATATCCCGTCTCATTACAGCTGGGGCAGCCCTTCGCTCGATACAGTACAAGATCGCTGACCTCGCTTAGGCCTAGGAGTTCACGCTCAAGGGCGTTCGGTCGATACGCTTCGCGACAGTCCATACACAGCAAACGAATCAATCGCTGAGCCATTACGCCAAGCAGTGAAGAGGACAGTAAAAAGGGCTCTACGCCCATATCCTGAAGGCGTGTTACCGCCCCAATAGCCGTATTGGTGTGCAGTGTTGACAGCACAAGGTGCCCCGTTAAAGAGGCCTGCACAGCTATTTCGGCTGTCTCGATATCACGAATTTCGCCGACCATCACCACATCAGGATCCTGACGTAAAATTGCCCGCAGCCCTCTCGCAAAGGTCATGTCTACCTTTGTATTGACCTGAGTTTGCCCCACTCCCGGCAACATATACTCAATGGGATCTTCGATGGTCAGTATATTTCTTGAACTCTGGTTTATCGAAGACAAACCCGCGTACAGCGTTGTCGTTTTCCCCGAACCTGTAGGCCCAGTGACTAAAATAATGCCATGGGGCCGCGACAGACTCTTGCGGTAGGCTTTATCGACCTGTTCATTCATATTGAGCTGGGTAAGCTCCAGCTGTCCCGCTTGTTTATCGAGCAGACGCAAGACCACGCGCTCCCCGTGGGCTGATGGCATCGTCGACATGCGAATGTCGACCGCATGACCCGCAATACGAATAGAGATTCTACCGTCTTGCGGGATGCGTTTCTCTGCAATGTCCAACTTGGCCATGACCTTAAGGCGAGAAACCAGTAACGGTGCCAGCATACGCTTTGGGGACAGAATTTCTTTCAACACACCATCAATGCGATATCTGACACTGAGCCTGTCTTCAAATGTCTCAATGTGGATATCGGAGGCCTGATCCTTCACCGCCTGAGATAACACGGCGTTAATTAGACGAATAATTGGGGCGTCGTCCTCGGCATCCATAAGATCCCCGAGATCTGGGAT
Source organism: Luminiphilus sp. (assembly GCA_029253085.1). Lineage (GTDB taxonomy): Bacteria > Pseudomonadota > Gammaproteobacteria > Pseudomonadales > Halieaceae > Luminiphilus. Next base: position 37,743 of record JAQXAF010000037.1, read on the forward strand.
TTCATCGACAAGACGTGCCAAATCAACGTCGGCACCAATGTCCTCGGCCATTTGCGCTGCTTCGCTCTGGGTCCGTTGATAGGCCAGCGTCAGTTTGCGTTGAAACGATTCAATATCGATAGCCTGCAGCTCAAACCCGACGCCTAAAAATCGACGGACCTCCAACAGCACTTCAAGCCTCATTGGCTTGGCGTGCAAAAGAAAGCACGCGTCACCCGCCCATTCAACAAGGACTTCATTGGCCTTGGCAAAACTGAAGGGCAAAACACTTGAGCTCAGCGGTTCCTCTGCCGAAACATCATCTATAGCCAATGCCGCGATGTTCGAATCATTCATCAGAAGCGACTGACTCTCAGTCACTGCTCTTCCACCCCGTCTGCCAGTGGAAGCGAATCCGCGGCAGGCACTTCCGGTAATTGCTTTACCTGTTCCTCCCACTCAGGCAGCACCGGGAGATTGCCATCGTCCAGAAACATGATGCCCCGCGCACGCCTTTCCGCCTGTTGATCGCGAATGTAACGGTATTTTTCGGCTGTAGCGCCCCGCAAGGACTCCTCGTCACGAACAATCGTCGGACGAATAAAAACCAGCAAATTAGACTTAGTAACCGACACAACATCGTTTCTAAACAGGCGACCTAACAGCGGAATATCTTGAAGAAACGGCACGCCTTGTTGGCTATCTTGGACATCGTCTTTAACCAACCCCCCCAGCACGACAACATCACCATCTTGCGCCATTACCTTGGTTTCAATTTTACGTTCATTGGTAATCACATCTGCTGCCGCTAAAAGTTGCTGACTAATGCTTGAGACTTCTTGAACAATATCGAGCACTACCGAGTCACCTTCGTTTACTTGTGGCGTGACTTTTAAGGTGATACCCACATTCTCTCGTTCAATCGTCTGAAACGGATTCTGCACGTTACTTGTGCCCCCGGTATTGCTGTAGGAGCCCGTCACGAAGGGGACATTCTGACCTACCGTAATGTACGCCTCCTGATTATCGAGGGTTAACAAGCTAGGCGTTGACAGGATATTGGCATTACCCTGTGTCTCTAAAGCATTCAAAATGACTGACATTGAAAGGTCGTCACCCACCACGCCCCAACCTAGCGTCGTTCCAGGAACCTGAGATAAAGCACCCGCTAAATCTCTTACGCCAATATCAGCATTACTGTTCTCATCGCCAAGCAGCGCATTACCAATCGCCGCATTGCGCTGTTGCTGAGCACTGCTCGTGCTGACATTGCTGCCAAACGCCCCACTGTCATCAGCGAAAATCCACTGCAGACCCAGCTCTTGGCCTTCAGTGATTTCCATCTCAACAATAATGGCTTCAACCAATACTTGGGCGCGGCGGATATCGAGTCTAGCAATGACGGCCTCAAGCGAGGCCATTTCATCGGCGTCGGCGGTAATGATGAGAGCATTGGTGCCCTCATCAGCTTCTATTGTGGAGTTAGCGTTTGTGCTTTGTTTACGGTCACCCCCCGAATCGAGTCGGCTCATGTTTTGCATGACACGGGTGAGGACCTCTGCCACCTCGACCGCATCGGCATATTCTAGGTAAACGACCTTGACGTTACCGCTTTGCTCTAAGGGCGTATCGAGGTACGTAACCAGCTCTTGGATACGCTGAGAATTGAGCTCATCTGCCGTGACCACGACACTGTTGGTGCGCTTATCAGCCACCAGGGTGACTTCATCATTGCTCTCTGCACCGTCGCCGCGGGATTGCTTTTCAAGTGTCTGCAGCATTTGCACGACGTCTTCGGCCACAGCATATCGGAGCTTTATCACCTGGGTGCTCTGGATCGCAGAGCGATCCATACGATCAATAATTTCAACAATACGACGGATGTTAGAGGCAATATCCGAAATAATGATGGCGTTGCTGGGTGCGTAAGCCGCCATATGAGCCTGCTGCGGTACGAGTGGTCGCAATACAGGGATCAGCTTTGCCGCGGATATATTTTCGAGACGAATAACCTGAGTAACGTATTCATCGTTGCCACTCACCACACCGGCAGGAGGGACCTCTACCGGTGATGACCGCGCGTCTTTATTTGGGATAACGCGAATGACATTACCTGTTCTAACTGCGGTATAGCCCTGCACATCTAAGATCGACAGGAATAAGTCATACAACTCACTCTTATTGACCGGACGTGACGACACGACCTTTATTTTACCTTTCACACCCGGGTCCACTACGATCGTGGCACCGGTAACATCGGCGACAAATTTGATCAGTTCTTGTATGTCAGTATCTTGAAGGTTGACGGTATATTCTTGCGCCGAGACCGTTTGAATACTGAATAGTGACGTCGCGAACAACACGAGAGCCAGCGACATCGCAATCCGCCGGATCAACCTTCGCAAAAGCTCTATTTGCTCGTAGAGGCATCTAAGCGCCACCGCCACTGATCGTTCAATTCTACTCATTACCGCTGAGCCCCCGTCTGCAAGCTGACCGTGAGCGTGAGAGGCACACTGTCGCGCTCAATATCAAAAGTAATTTCCTGCGCATCACGCATCAATCCATAAAGGCGGGCTCCATTTGAAGCGTCAAGCAAGGAAAGCCCATTTACCCCAGTGATCAGATCATTAGGCGCGAAGCCTATCGCTTTAAAATCATCAGCGTTTTTGGCCGGCGTTACGCGATAACCCTGTAGCCCATCGGCGCCGCGCACAGGTTGAATGGTGAGTAGATCTGACACCGACTGAGGCTTCTCGTAAAACTTCTTCCGGTAATCAGCGGCTATTTGAGCTCCCTGCTCGGTGGTTGTTGCCGCTTTAGCCGGTGCTGAGCCCGGAGTGGATAGTTTTGACTGCTGCCCTGCAGCTGCCGGCACACGCTGCTCAATCGGACCGAAAAACGCTGTAGGCTCGTCGAATAACTTGAGCAGTTCGTAGGCCCCATTGTTATCCAAAACCACGCGAGTCGGTAATACCTTGGCGAGTCGTACCCGTGAAGCAATAGGAAGCTCGTCTCCCACGGCGAAGGTCATCTGCCGTCCCTTAACTTCAATCACCGCCGTGCCGGCATCTGGCACGCTTCCCGCGAGGGTGCCCACTAACTTTAGATCCAACTGCGTATCTCGCGCTCCCTTTTCTATCCCATCAGGCACGGCCTCCGGCATCAATTCGAGCGCATTAATGTCACCCATATCGATTGCATCACCAAACAATCCCAAATCAAGCATGCCCTCGAGCACGACTTCATCGGCTCCCGAACGGGTCGTGGCATCAAGAGGCGGATTGACGACCACAGCCGGCATCGCGACAATTTTCGAGGAAGGCCAAAATGCCCAAAAGAGCGCCGAAGCACTAAAAGCGGCCCAAATAAAAACCGAAACAATTACCATTTTTTGAAATTGCCTCGGAAGACCCACTAACCCCATGCGCAGGCCAAATTCCGCCACCTGGGCTTTTAATCCACTAATCTGTTCATACGATTTACTCACGGTACCCTGCACCACTCCAATTAGATGTATTACCTTAAGAGTCCTACTTACGACGCCGCGAAAACACGGTTACCATTGGGAAGAGGCTCTAATTGACGCTTTTCGGCCATAACTACGCCCTACCTCACCTAACTTATGCCGTGTTATCGCGCGAAAAATATGGAGCCCGGAACTGCCTATTGGAGCTGTGCTGCCTTGGTAATCTTGACTTCACCTGAGATATTACAAGTACTAGCCTGTAACACCGACTCCAACATCATCCCCGACAATTCAGAAATCGCGCGTCCCGGGTATTCCCTGGGATTAACTGAAGCCCAGCTCACATTAGGCCTGATTTCGATGGATCCACCGGTTCCATCATCGAGCAAGTCTCGGCTAAGCTCCGCTTGATAACGGGCGCCAATAGCCTCAATAGAATTAGGTTGCGCCTCTGTGACAACCACGCCAAAGCACATCGCATCGACGCGACCCACTGCATCAGTTGCACGCAGCCCGCCGGCGATCTTGTGGGCCACCTCACTCAGCAGCCGTCCTTGAATATGCTGTTGAGATAAATTCGCCATTCCCTCGAGGCCGCAAAGCCTAATAGACACCAAAGCGACATGTCGTCCCGCCCTGCGGGCACGACCAATCTCGCGGTCTAGATCCCGGGTAAACCCCTCCCGATTAGCAACACGAGTTAAAGGATCGACCAACATTAACTCAGATGTCAGTTGAGCGCCTGTTGATAGGCGCAGAGCAACGGGCACCAAACTCATGAAGTCAAAAAGTAACTCGAGATCTCCCGCATGATCAATCAGATCGAGTCGGGGAGATTTAAAATGCAAACTACCCACAATGTGACCCTGCTCAACCGCGGGAACTACGAAAACGTCTTTTGGGTCAGTGCTATTTGCGATTAGCCCCAAATCAACAATTTCATGATCGGCGGCACAGCGTGGAGCAACCTGATCACTATATATGGCGGTGATTTTCGTTGAATCAGGTGTCAGGATTAGCCGGCCGTTCAAATCTGGGGACTCGCCCAAACTACTGCCCAACATCCCAACGGGATCATGCAACCAAAACTCGATTTGCTCACAGCCCAGTATCCGGCTGAGGCCTGAGAAAAAAACCTCGAGCAAGACGAGGGGCCGATTGGACTCCAGCATGTCGCCATGTAAGACCGTGAGTGCACGAGCAAGGTAGCGACTGATTTCCGTCCGCTCTTCCAGAGCCACAGGAACGGGAGCCTGTACCGGAAGGCCTGGCGTGATTTCCTCGACCGAATACCCCGACTTATTCCGCTCACCGATGTTCCCGTTCCCCCGCTCGCTCATAGCCTGCCTCGAAATTCGATCGTTTTGGTGGAAGATCCTCTTATCCTCTATACTGACACCGTACCTGCGGGGTGGCTAGCGCCTGAGATACCGAAAATTATTCGGTGAACCCGTCGAACCTGAACCGGATAACGCCGGCGTAGGGACAGGCTTGTTATCGCGACAGTGATTCTGTGGGCCTGTTCTATCCCGGATAAGTGAGAAAAAGGGATGTCAACAAGCTCAGCAACAAGCGGCCAACGTTGTATCGCACCCGCAGCACTAGCATTATTACTGCATTTCCCCGGGGCGGCAGCGTCTGGGAATCTTGAGGAGGTTGTGGTCTCTGCCACCCTCAGACCTGCACACGGTGAACAACGCTCGATCACCATTTTTGACAAAGCCTTGATTGATGCGCGATCAGCGCAACACCTTGAAAACCTGCTATCTGCCGCGCCCAATATAAACAGTGCCAGCGGCGCCTCCCGCGCCCGTTTCATCCAAATCCGAGGCGTTGGCGAGCGAAGTCAATTCGTTGAGCCGGTCAATGCCTCTGTTGCTATGCTGCTTGACGGTATCGACCTCACAGGGCTAGGCGCAGCAGCAACCACCTGGGACATCCAACAAATCGAAATTCTGCGCGGACCTCAGGGCACTTTACTGGGGGCCAATGCCTTGGCTGGGCTGATCAGCCTCAACACCACCCCCAGTGACAGCAAGGGTCTGAAGTTCGCCATAGGTACTGAAAATCGGGGTGGCCGTCGATTTGCAGCCGCTGGCGGGGGTGAACTCACTAGCTCGACTTCGGGCCGATTAGCGATAGAGCAATATCGCAGTGATGGTGTCATGACTAATACCTACCTGAATCGATCTGATACCCAAGGTAAAGATGAATTGACCGTTCGAGGTGGGCTGGCCTGGGAGGGAGGCGATCAGAGCGTTGAAGCTAACTGGCATTTTTTTGATATCGATAATGGCTACGATGCCTTTTCCCTCGATAACAGTCGTCAAACCCTGTCGGATGAACCGGGGCGCGATACCTTGCTCACTCATGCCGGCAGATTGAAATGGCGCGTACAGGGAAGCATTAATCTGTCAGCACAACTAAGCGTCGCCAAGACGGATACTGAATACGCCTATGACGAGGATTGGGCCTATGTTGGTATTGCACCCGCTCTCGAATACAGCTCCTTCGACACCTACCTCCGCGATCGCGACATGCAGAGCTTCGAGATTCGAGCTGACAAAGACCAGCAAGACTGGCGCTGGGCTCTAGGGGCCTATCTGAAGCATGAAAAAGAGACTCTAACTCGTCGATATACCTACCTCGAAAATGACTTTGACAGTGCACTGACCGTCGATACGGGTGCGGTGTTTGGACAGGTTGATTTTAGTCTTACGAATACTTTGACCGCGTATTTGGGCGGGCGATTAGAGCAGCGCAAAGCCGACTACGTCGATAGCGCTGAGGTCTCGAGCTCTTTAACAGATCACCTCTGGAGTGGGCGCATTGGTATTGACTGGACTCCGTCCAACCAACAAAGTTTTTACCTCAGCATCAGTCGGGGGGTTCGTGCTGGCGGCCCTAACAGTAGCTTGTTGTCGAGTCTGCCGACACTAACGCTCCAGAAGGGCGAGTCAGAAGCAAATCTTGGCCGCTTTGATGAAGAGTTTCTGATTAACACCGAGCTGGGATGGCGATGGCAGGACACTCGCGGGACGTTAGAGAGTGCGCTGACCTTGTTTTCGATGGCGCGCAAGGATCAGCAAGTTAAACAATCACTCAGCCTAGTTAGAGGCGATGGCAGCACTCAGTTCATAGAATACATCGACAATGCCGCAAAAGGACATAATCGCGGTATCGAGTGGCAGGGCGTTTGGGCTCCGAGTCCGGAGCTACAGTTGAAGGCTTCCTTGGGCTACCTGAAGGCACAGTTTGACGCGTATCGTACCGCCACCGGACAAGACCTTTCCGGGAGGGCTCAGCCTCAGGCACCTGAATGGATGGGTAGTGTGGGCGCCACGTGGACCATAAACAATAGCTGGTTGGCGGGGGTGGAGTTCACCGCTATGGACAGTTATTTATTTTCTGACCGCCATTTAGCCCGATCCCCGGCACGGCAACTTGTTAACGCACACCTCGACTGGGCTTGGGATAGCTGGCGAATCTCGGTGTGGGGACGTAATCTATCAAACGAAACGTACTACACCCGAGGCTTTGGCAGCTTCGGCAATGACCCTCGTAAGGGTTATATTTTGGAGCCCTATTACCAATATGGCGAGCCCCGTATCTATGGTATTACCCTCAACTATGAGCGATAAAAACTCTAAAGGAAATCTGCTGCGATGGAACTATCTGCCGAACTGAGCTTGTACCCACTGACAGGTGACGTCGACACATCGGTGTTAGCCTTTATCGAAGACCTGCACGCGTCAGGCCAAATCTCAGTGGTCACTAACACCATGAGCACACAAATATCCGGGGACTGGGACGCCGTCATGAGCGCGGTCAATTTCGCTCTCAAACACAGCAGTCAGCGCATAGATCGACAGGTGCTCGTAGTGAAATACTTGCCCAATCATAGAATTGAGGTTGGAGCAGAAAGCTAAATGATGGGTTGGGATGAACCCCTAGCGGTGGCCTTGGCCTTGGCCTACGTTGTTTTTGCCATCAAGGAAAAACGCATAGCCTGGGTATTGGCCGCCGCCAGTGCCGCTTTATATCTGCGGATATTTTTTATGGTCGGCCTTTTTATGGAAGCCAGCCTGCAGCTCTTTTACATATTAATGGCAGTTTTTGGATGGATCGCGTGGGGACGCGACCGCAGTACTGCCCAGCTTCCCATACAACGCTGGCCTGCTCGCCGTCACATTTTACTCTTGGTGGTGGTGCTAATATTTGGAACCGTAATGGGGCTGCTAATGAGTCAATTTACCCGTGCCAGCCTCCCAATCCCCGATAGTATTACGACACTAGCCGCTTTGCTGACGACCTGGATGGTTACCCAAAAAATTCTGGAAAACTGGCTTTGGTGGATTGGCATTGATTTGGTATCCATTGTGCTTTTTTTAAATCGGGGGTTAGATCTGACCGCCTTGTTATTCGCCGGTTACGTCGTATTAGCCATTGCGGGTTGGCTGAGCTGGAGACAGCAGTATCAGGACCAAATACAGTGTTAGTCCCCCCCCAGGATATTCTTCAAAACCATGCGCTGGAGCAATTCAGCGCGTGGGCTACGGACCCGCCGCTGACGACTAAACCTCAGATTACTCAGACGTTGAATCAGGGCTCTAGTCATACAGCAATGCTAGTAGTCGCTAACGACGAAACAGGGACTCGCTCTTATATTTTACGCTACTGCAACCAGGGATCTACGCCACTAGGCCTTTCGTTCAGACAGGAAGTTGCCTGCATGAAATTAGCGCAAGAGCGGGGCCTAGCACCACAGGTCCTATGGCTCGACATGGACTGGCAGTCGATGGTAATCGAGTTTCTTGCCGAATCAGGCCCTGTTTCTTGCGAGGAACTTCTGGCGCTCGTTAGGTCCATCCATACGTTGTCTCCAGAGCTACCCCCCTTAAATCTACAACGGCAATTCGAGCATTATTGGCACGTCGCTTTAGAGCAAGGCCACAGCGCCTCAGCATTGGTTAACCCTCAGGAGCCCGCGCTGCAATTTGCCATTAAGGCCCTCGAATCCGAGTCGCCCGTTACCTGCCATAACGACTTAACCCCACCAAACATTCGGCGTAGAGGTCAGAATCTCGTGGCCATTGACTGGGAATATGCCGCCACAGGAAGCCCGCATTTTGACATCGCAACGCTGTGCGCTGGGTGGCCCGACATAGACGCTGAAACATTTGCTTTGGAAGCTCTTGGCGGCCGATTCTCTGCGCAGTTGCTGCGCATTGCGACCCATCTCTACGCAACCCTTAATTGGAACTGGCACCAAGCGGCAGGTGAATCGCTGAGTTGTCTGCAATCACCAAAAGCACTGATACACCGCCTCGAGGCGTGTCTGTGACAGCTCGTTGTCACATTGTAGGCCCCGGTGCAATGGGCGGCCTGTTTGCTTTTAGACTGAAAGCTGCAGGATTTGACGTTTCTTTGATTGGCCGCAGTCGAGGAACCCGGCAACAAGAACTGACACTTTTGACGGAGGCAGGGGAACAAACAACAATGTTTCCGATTGAAGGCCAGGACGCCGAAGGACCTATTCACCTGCTGTGGGTAACCACTAAATCCTACTCGGCGCTGGCGGCGGCAACGAATCTTCGCCACCGATTTACACCGGAAACTGTGATTATCACCCTAGGAAATGGCATGGGATACCACGAGCAGTTATCGGCGCTTGTTTCAGGCAAACTCATTGCTGGGTCAACCACCGCCGGATGCAGTTCGCCCGACGCGGGCACTCGCAAACTGGCGGGTGAGGGTCAAACACAACTGGGCTGGTGGGGTAAAGTAGAGACACCCCCTGATTGGCTTGCCGACATCAGAAAAGCCTCATGGTTTGGCAGCTGGGAGCTCAATATTGAAAAATCGCTGCTCGAAAAATTAGCCATAAATAGCGTCATCAATCCGATGACCGCATTGATGAACATTACCAACGGTGAGCTCATCGATGACCGTTATAAAACCGCGTTAGATTGTGCCATTCGAGAGGTGGCAAATATCTTCCGTTGGTCCGGGCACAGTGACATTGCCGACAACCTCCCTCAAAGAGTCATCAATGTCATCTCTGATACTGCCGCCAACTCATCGTCAATGCGCATCGACCGACAGCGCCACACCCAGACAGAGCATGAGGAAATATTGGGCCATGTTCTGGAGAAACTTGGTGGAACGACGCAACTAGAAAAGCCTACAACGCCTCTGCTATCAGAGTGGCTCAATGCGCTGCGACAGCCCGACCCAAGTCACTAATGACGGATTCCCAAACCTGAGGTTCTGCTGACGCCGTAAACGTCTGCTGATGGGCGTGGTCTGCACCATTGGTCTGATGATCTAAGGACAGGACACAGGTGTAGTGATCGCAATCGAGCCCTGCGATAAAGGTCTGTTTCGCCAATAGCACGACCCCTCTTTCGTCAAGAACGCGCTGAAGTCGCTCAGAGAGCCAGTCGTGGCTGAAACCGGAAGGCAGTGCCGTATTCGCTGCGACGCGCACGGAACCTAATGTTAAATAAGGCACTGGGGACGTACTCAAGAACCCAGCAAAACCGCCAAGAGCTATTAGGCACGCCAGCGCAAATGCCTTGGCAAAACCAGGTTCTTTTTGTGCGCAGCCAGCAAACACAGATGCCATCTTTTTTGAGACGGATTTTGGATCGAGCAAAGCCGATTGATCGGTTGCGCCCTGACTTATAATCAGGGGCTCATCGCCCAAGTGTGCCTTAGCTGCGCATCCCTTTCCCCCCACTCGGGCGGCCAATGAACTGCGACTCTCGGAAGGCAGTAAGCGTGCCTGCTGCCGATAACGCCCAGCCAAACTGCTTAAAACCCCCGACCTATTTTTGTTACGATCCGTCAATATTGCCGCAGATTCCCAAAGTAAATTTGCGCACCCGGTACAGCCTTCAGGCTTCTCAGCCCTAGTCACGACCGCCTGACCATATTGATCACAAGTCGTTACTGGTAAATTTGCGGCCAACAGCCAGTAAATCATGCTACCCAAGGCATATTGGTCATCTGCAAACGCTGCAATTTTTGCTGTAGATCCACTGTCTCGCACGAAACCAACGGCTCCCCTTGCCGGTCTTGGTGTGCCCCTAAGGACACTGCTACTGAAGTCAATCAGGCGAATTTGACCCTGAGCGTTTAGCAAGATATTGCCTGGCGCCACATCTCCATGGACCAGACCTGACGCCTCCAGAGCCGTTAAAGTTTTGAGTAAACCCATGACGATGAGAAGTATTTGACTATCGCCCATCGTCAATTTTTCCGCTGCTTGCAGTCTTTGCAGAGACACACCTTCGACAAATTCGAGTAACAGCCAAACAGCGCCCTCAAAATTTTCGACTCGGTAAATCTGTGGCACCACCGATGTCATTGCAGCTACTTTCGCCTGTGCTGCGAAGGTTGCCTCCAGTCTTAACAGAGCCCCCCTAGACATTGATCGTCTCGCTTGAAAGCGTTTAGCCACCAGCATTCGATTAAGTTTTGGGTCGAGGGCCAACCACGCCAGGCCCTGCCCACCACCACCCAAAAAACCGCGATTTTCCAACGGCGGGGGTAACCTCATGGTTTCGCAGGTATCCCTATCGGGGTTTGTGTTCAACATTTTAGGTCACCCCCAGACGGCGAAGTCGAGGTCGCAGTGCATGATGAGAAATTTTCAGCTCAAGCGCGGCCGCCTTGATTGATTTAACCCGCTGCATGACCGCTAAAATATCGCCGTCAGCAAGGTCATCTACCAACACAAAACTTGGGTGCACCTCTAATCGCCGGTAAAGAGCCTGCCGAGACAGCCCGAGGATGGCGGCGGTTGCCGCAATCTCATAGTGCTGCGCCCGATAGACCTGCTCCAAATGTTGATCCGAGAGCTCTTCAGGAGAACCAATAATCTGACGGCCCTTAGGCTCACTCGTTAAAGGCAACATTGCGCTCTTATCTTGCGCCACCAACATGACTGCATGCCGTAACTCTCGACTGTTTCCTGGCCATCCATGGCTCAGCGCATCGAAAAAAAATCGGGCCCAGTGCGCTGCGACCTCAGGTATTTCAATAGCGTGACGAGGATTTAATGATTCAGAGACGTCCACATCCTTATCTAACATCATCAAAGCTTGAGGGACGATATCCTCCGGTCGTTCTCGCAACGGAGGGATGTCCAGTGTAAAACCAGCAACACGATGATGAAGCGCTGCTCGAAAACCATCCTGCACAGAGGTTGATTGGTCTGTCGCGGCCACGATACGAACATTCACTGTTTGCGATGCCCCGCCAAGAATTTGCACCTCGCCCTGCTCAAGAGCACGCAGCAATTGAACCTGAACCGCTATCGGCGCATCCGCAATTTCGTCCAGGAATAAGGTGCCCTTGTGCGCCCGCTGAAAGGCACCTAAGCGATCAATGGCTCCGGTGTAGGCGCCACGAATACTTCCAAACAACTCCGCGGCGGCGAGATCTTGCGGAATTGCTGCCAAATTAATCACCACTAAACGACGGGAAGACCGGGTGCTCAACTCATGCACTGCCTGAGCAACCCTTTCTTTGCCAACACCCGACTCACCTTGAATCAAAATAGGTAAGTTCGTGGGTGCGACCAGCGCGATCTGATGCCATAGCCGCATCATTTCAACCGAAGCGCCAGGCAGAACTGACTTCAATAATTTGTGAGAGCCGGTGTGATCGTCGTTGTCACAAGCAATAACGCGCAGCAACAAAACCACACCATAGGACATTCTGAGAGAAACACCTCTAACAAGAGCATCGTGATCTGCAATGAACCCCTTCTGTCCGGCGGCGCCAATTCTCACGTCAGCGTGGGCCGCAGCCTCTATACGCAGACTCAACTGCCCCCCGGGATGCTGTGACCTCCTAGGCTTTAACACACAGGCTAAGCGGCTCACATGGTTATCTTCTAAGTTACGCCGATCGCTAAACTCAGGAAAGTAACGCCCTACCGACAGCTCACCCGGTATCGTTTCCGAGTATTCAGCTTCCCATGGGCATAAATTAACCCATTGCCCAATACGCTGAAGATCCGGATGAAAGGCTATGGTGAGACGGAGTGTGGTGCGGAAACGCCCTTGATTGGAGTCTTCCGTGCGCAGTGCAGGTCTCGTCACTAGTTCCTGAGGCACAGCCATGACCTCCTCCATACCAGCCGAATAACGACTGGCCATGCAATGTCACAGCGGCCCTAACGCTATTTCAAGATTGCCCTCTCATCACTTTGTCAATCAGGAGACAATCACCAAAACAGAAGCCACCACAACCCAAACCGCGAGCGCGCGCTTCAATAATTCCCGAACGCGCTCTATCTGTTGATCTAATCCCGCTGCTGCAACGGGGGAGGCCAGCTCAAACCCCTGCATCAACAGCTCATTCGTTTTGATATCGGCGTCTAATGCTTTGTTCAGCAATAGTGGCCGAATACTCTCAAAGTTGCCAATAGCACCAAAAGTTAATAGCAGAACCCGTGAGGGAAGCCAGTCGAGAAAATGCAACACACGATTCATGGGAGCATTTCGATCGCCTGACCCCAAAACGACCAAGCGATACCCGACGGCGAAAAAAGGACCAAAGAGCAAAAAATAAAAAACCGGGGAAAACCAGCGCTGGAAGCCTTCATAGAGCAAAAATCGAGCACCATCCCGCTCTGCTGACATGGCGTCATCCAACTCGGGCATACGATAACCCGCAGCGTCTAACGCTAGTAACGCTCCCTCGACGTCACCTGCTGCCACCCGAGTTCTGAACCGATTAACGAGCGCTGGCCACTGTAATCGACCAAAACTGAAAAATAATGCGGGGGTACCCAACAGCAATACAGCCGCCGCGCCAAACATTTCCTCAAAAACAGCATAAGCCAACGTAAAACCGGCACAGGGCACCACCACCAGCAGCACAAACCGCAACCAAAAATCAGGCTCTACAGCCTCGACCCGACTCTGAAAAGAGTCATACCACTGATCATTGTGCAGCGGCCCACCGGATCCAATCGCAAGATAAAGTCCGGTTGCGACAAGAAATGCCAGATAAGTCATCGGTTAAAGCTCTCCTTTTAAACGACCCAGCAGTAGCACTGGTGACTGGGAGTTTACTTGCCAGATTGTGCCAATCCAATTAGCGCTCCAGATCACCATTTGCTACATCCGCCAACCTAAGCCAATCAAAACACGCTCCCGGATCTGTCTTCCTGCCTGGGGCAATATCACTGTGACCTACAATATCACTCTCAGCGAGGGACGGGTGGTAGCGCCTTAGGGCCCGAATCAATTGTCGAAGCTTCTCATACTGAACGTTAGTGTAGGCTTGGTCATCTGTACCCTCAAGCTCAATACCTATGGAGAAATCATTGCAGTTAGTGCGCCCACACCAGTGAGACTCACCGGCATGCCAAGCTCTATCGCCACTGGCGACAAACTGTAGAATTTCGCCCAATCGGGTGACTAAAAAATGGGCTGACACGCGCAGATGCGCGATACTCTCAAAATAAGGGTGCAGTGATGGATTTAGTGTATTAGTAAAAAGTGCTTCAATGTGGCCTCCCCCAAATTCTCCCGGGGGCAAAGATATGTTGTGCAGCACTATGAGCTGTAGAGGGGCTTCTTCGGGGCGGCAATTATAGTTGGGCGAAGCTACTTTTCGCGCTCCGGCAAGCCAGCCTTCAGAGATTGTCCAATAGTCAGGATCTGTCATCACCTTTGCATCTTATCCCATGAGAGCAGATCACCCAAAAGACCAAGCATTTGGAGTCATCATGTTAACCCAGCAGTATATTCAGCAACTCGTGAACCTTGCGCTCGAGGAGGACATTGGCAGTGGTGATATCACCGCAGAGCTTGTTCAACCCGACAGTCACGCACGAGCTTCAGTGGTGAGCCGCGAAGCCGGGGTGCTTTGTGGCAGTATTTTTGTCGATGCAGTTTTCTCAACGCTAGATCCCGACATAACCATAGAGTGGTTGAAATCTGACGGCGAGTTGCTTAAGCCCAACGACACTTTGTTCAGCGTCAGCGGCAACGCACGAAAAATCCTCACGGGTGAACGAACAGCCCTCAATTTTTTACAGCTGCTCTCAGGCACCGCCTCGTTAGCGCAGCGCTTTGCCAACCATGTAGGGGGGACGGGTGTACGTCTTTTGGATACTCGCAAAACAGTGCCTGGGCTACGCTTAGCCCAAAAATACGCCGTTACCTGCGGGGGCTGCCACAACCATCGCATAGGCTTGTATGACGCTTTTTTAATCAAGGAAAATCACATCGAAGCCTGCGGTGGTATTGCCGCTGCCATTGCCGCGGCTCGAAAATCGGCACCCGGAAAAACTGTTGAAATCGAGGTCGAGACCCTCGATGAACTGCAGTTAGCCCTCGCAGCAAACGCTGACCGCATTATGCTCGATAACTTTAGTGAAGCGATGCTCAGAGAGGCCGTCGCGGCCAACGCTGGGCGATCTGAATTGGAGGCCTCTGGCAACGTTGCGGAGCATAACCTACGCTCTATTGCCGAAACCGGTGTCGACTTTATTTCCATTGGCGCGCTGACGAAACGCGTAGAGCCCCTAGATCTATCGATGCGACTGGAACGCTGAGAGTGCACCCAAAAACCCTCAGAGCGCTGGAATAGCCTGTAAAAACTGACCCGTAGTCCAATCTGCTACGAGCCCAGCGCTAACCGTGTATAGGGTGCGATGCCACCAGAACACCGTTACGGTCAGCGTAAAGCCAATACCCAGGCACAACGCTGACGCCACCCAAATTTAAATCGATATCGCGCTGCCCTAGGCCACGCTTGTCTGTTTTGACAGGAACGACGCCTAAGGCAAATACACCCACAGAGAGCGTGTCGATAATTTCGACATCACGAATCGCACCCAAGATGATAATGCCGGCCCACTGATTGTGAATCGCTTTTTTAGCCAGATTGTCACCTAGCAGCGACCGCCTTAGTGATTGTTGGCCATCGACAACGAGAACCCGACCGTCCCCCGGAGAAGAAACCGCCTCGCCGACACAAGAGTTATCCTCGTGGCAGGAGATCGTTGCCGCCGGCCCCGCGAAGCGCTTTACCGTTCCAAAATGAAAAAACTGATACGGCAGCACCTCAGCCTCGGGATTACTGTCGCATAAATCAGGCGTCGTAAAGTTTATGTCGCTCATCACAAAGCTCAGAGCCAATCGAGAGAAAAACGGGAGAGTGTTTCACCACCCTCTAAAATAGTACCTGCGTGGGCCTTACAACGCGGAAGAATACGCGCACCGTAAAACGCTGCGGTCGCTATTTTACGACGGCAAAAATCGGCGTTGTGATCGGCCGCAAGCTTAGCCTCGGCGACTAACGCTGAGCAAGCCAACTGCCAGCCTCCAAAGAGGTAACCGGTTTGCATCAGATAGTCGAAAGCGCCACCAAAGGCATTGAATCGATCCGAGCTCATTTGGCTCAACAGGTGCTCAGTGGTCACCCGATGATCGGCCAGGGCGCTCGCCAGAGATTTGCCCAAAGCGCCTAACTCTGGATGGGATGACTGAGATAATTGCTGCGTGATCTCAGCTATCTGAGCCTGCATCGCTTCCATTCCGGAGCCTCCATCGCGAGCCAGCTTACGATTCACCAAGTCCGCCGCCTGAATGCCGTTAGTACCCTCGTAAATGGGGGTGATACGGACATCACGCAAATATTGGGCTGCGCCCGTCTCCTCAATAAAGCCCATACCCCCGTGAACCTGAACCCCCAGTGAGGTCAGCTCAACACCTATCTCTGTACACCAGCCTTTGATCACCGGGATCATAAGATCAATGCGCTGACGCTGCTCGCTCCTTATGTCGGCTTCGGCGTAATGCGCTAGATCCATGGTGACGGCCTCGTTATAAGCGAGGGCTCGCATCGCCTCAATCAAAGCCCGCATGGTCATGAGCATTCGCTTAACGTCTGCATGTTCAATAATGGGAACACCACCCTGTACACGCTCTCGAGCATAGGCCACGGCCTTTTGGTAGGCTCCCTCAGAAGCCCCCACGCCTTGCAAACCGACCTTTAAACGCGCCTCGTTCATCATGGTAAACATACAGGCCAGGCCGTTGTTCTCTTCTCCAACGAGGTACCCTATGGCGCCGTCCTTATCACCGTAAGCCATAACGCAGGTGGGACTGCCATGAATACCCAATTTGTGTTCAGTAGACACAGGAAAAGCGTCGTTGCGCTCACCCAAACTACCATCGGCATTAACCAAGTACTTTGGAACAATGAATAACGAAATACCTTTGCTGCCTGCCGGGGCGTCAGGCAGACGTGCCAACACGAGGTGGACAATGTTTTCCGTGGCATCGTGATCACCCCAAGTGATGTAAATTTTCTGGCCGAAAATACGGTAGTGCTTGCCGTCACGTTCTGCTCGTGTTTTCACCGGCCCCAAATCAGATCCCGCACCTGACTCGGTTAAGTTCATGGTGCCAGCCCACTCACCACTATTTATTTTTGCCAGATAAATGGCTTTGAGCGCATCACTGGCATGGGCCCCAATCGCCAGGGCGGCCCCCGAGCTCAGAAACGGTTCCAGGGCAAACGCCATATCAGCTCCGTTCCATATTTCTGAAGCTGCAGTGCCATAAATCTCTGGCAGGCCCTGCCCCCCTGCCTCTGCGTCCGCAGAAATACCAACCCAGCCCCCGGCACCCAGCTCGCGTATGGCATCCCCATAACCGGGTGGAATAGTTACCTTGCCATCGGCACAGGTCACTGGGTGGGTATCACCCACGCGACGCAACGGTGCAACCACATCGCTCCCCAACTTACCGGCCTCATCTAAAAGCGCCGTTGTCAATTCCGGACCCACACCCACGTCGGCAAAACGCTTGAGCGAACCGAGCTTTTCGGCGACATCGATAACATCATCAATAAGGAATTGCATATCGGCAAGCGGTGCGGTGTACATAGAATCTCCGTTCGTTGGTTATAGCGCTCAACACAAGGACAATAAGAAAAAGCGTCCTGCAAAGCGACTTGCTATGATTGTGGCCCGGGTAGTGCTCTAACGCCTTTTTTGCACGAGAAAGCGCCGTGAAAGATCTTAATCGAATTGACCTAAATTTGCTGGTTTACCTAGACGTTTTGCTGCGAGAGCGAAATGTGACTCAGGCGGCCAATCAATTAGGGCTGTCACAACCCGCAATGAGCAACGGGTTGCGCCGACTGCGAGATCTATTTAACGATCCACTTCTGGTGCGCACTTCCGACGGTATGTCACCCACCGCCAGAGCACTGGAACTTGAGCCCCTTATCAGAGACGTACTCGCCGGCGTCGAGCGCGCTATTCAACCGACTTCAGATTTTGATCCCAGTGAAACGAATCAAGTCGTTCGAGTAATGGCATCGGACTATGCAGAATCCACCTTATTCCCCGCCGTGATCAGAGCGCTGCGAGAGCATGCTCCGGGCCTAACCCTTGATGTGATGACACCTTCTGATGTCAGCTTTCTTGACGTGGAGCGCGGTAAAATCGATCTGGTAATTAATCGCTTTGACCAAATGCCGCAGTCGTTTCACCAAATAACACTATGGTCTGATCCATTCACCTGCTTGATGAGCCGAGACAACCCTATTCTTAGCCAGTTCGATCTCAAGGCCTATCTCGATGCCGATCATATTTGGGTGAGCAAGACCGGAATGGGTGTTGGGGTCGGGGTTGATCCCGATGATGTTCAAAGACTCGGCTGGGTTGATACCGCACTTGCTCAGATGAATGAGCTGCGACGGATTCGAGTTTTCACGCGTCACTATCAAGCAGCCATGACCCTGGCAGAGGAAAATGACCTTATCGTCACTCTCCCCAGCCGGGCTACCTGGCTCAAACGCGATAACCCACGAGTTGTCGTGAGGCCTGTACCTTTTGACGTGCCCCCACTAGAACTAAAAATGGCTTGGAGCCCCTTACTGCAACACAATCCAGCCCACCGCTGGGTGCGTCAAACGATCACTCGAATCGCTAGAGAGTTGAATGCCTAACGCCTGTTTATGCCTCGAGAATTCCGCACCGTAAACGTCTTAACCCCGCCACATAGATATTCACAAAATCAATACCACTTATAAAATGCATTTCTCACATTTATGCGCTTAAATTGCGAAAACTTAATCATCGAAAAACGCGCTGCCACTGCACCCAGTGACTGCAGCGGGATTCATTTGGGGAGAAGATCATGGCTGAACGTATCGATTGCGCTGGCTTGCAAGTCGACACCGGGCTGCACGCGCTCTTAGAAAACGACATTTTACCGGGCACCGATATTAGCTCTGATCAATTTTGGTCAGGGCTGGCCAATATTCTTACAGACATGATGCCGCGTAATCGTAAGCTCCTCGCGATTCGGGAGGACATGCAGGCCAAAATCGACAACTGGCACCGAGAGCACTCCGAAGAAGCTTTCGATGCACAAGCATACAAAGCCTTCCTTGAAAACATCGGCTACCTTTTGCCCCAACCTGCTCAAGTGCAAGTCACCACTGAAAATGTAGACGACGAAATCGCTCAGGTTGCCGGCCCGCAACTGGTAGTACCCGTAATGAATGCACGCTTTGCTTTGAACGCCGCCAATGCGCGCTGGGGCAGTCTCTATGATGCGCTCTATGGTACCGACGTCATTCCCGAAGATCACGGTGCTGAGCGCGCCGGCGGCTACAACCCCGTTCGTGGCAATCGCGTTATCGCTTGGGCGAGAGCGTTTTTAAATCAAAACTTCGCGTTAGCAAAAGGCAGCCACAGCGACGCGACGAGTTACACCGTTGAGTTGGGCTCCTTACGGGTAAAACAAAAAGACGGCAGCTCTGCCACGCTGCTAGACAGTGAGCAATGGATGGGCTACACCGGCGAGGCCAGTCAGCCAACCTCCATTTTACTCCGAAACAATGGGCTGCACGCTGAGATACAGATTGATAGCAGCCACCCCGTGGGACAAACCGACCCCGCCGGGGTCAAGGATGTGTGCCTAGAGTCAGCTTTAACCACGATTCAAGACTGTGAGGACTCGGTAGCCGCTGTTGATGCGGAAGATAAGATTGTGGTTTACCAGAACTGGCTAGGACTGATGCGAGGCGATCTGTCCGAAAGCTTTCAGAAAGGTGGCAGTCTTCAAACGCGCACATTACAACCCGATCGCGAATTTAAAGCACCCGATGGCAATACCTTTACACTTCCCGGCCGCAGCCTGCTTTTTGTTCGAAATGTAGGGCACCTGATGACCAACGACGCCGTCCTGACCAAAAATGGATTAGAGGCTCCCGAAGGTATTCTTGACGCCTTATTTACTTCAGCTTGCGCGCTGCATGACATAAAGCGCACCTCAGGCCCCCGTAATTCCCGTCAAGGCAGCATATACATCGTAAAGCCAAAGATGCATGGGCCCGATGAGGTGAGTTTTGCAGTCGATCTGTTCAGCAAGGTTGAAGACGTTTTGGGACTGCCGGAAAACACCATCAAAATCGGCATCATGGATGAGGAACGACGCACCACTTTGAATTTGGCCGAGTGCATTAACCGCGCAAGTGAGCGCCTGGTATTTATCAACACCGGTTTCCTTGACCGCACCGGTGACGAGATTCATACCAGTATGGAAGCGGGTGCTTTTACCGCAAAAAGCGCCATGAAAGCTGAAACCTGGATCAGCGCCTACGAAGACTGGAATGTCGATATAGGGCTCAACTGTGGCCTCCAAGGTCACGCACAGATCGGCAAAGGGATGTGGGCCATGCCAGACCGCATGACCGACATGCTAACCACAAAAATTGGCCACCCAGAAAGCGGGGCTAATTGCGCTTGGGTGCCCTCACCTACGGCAGCCACACTGCACGCGACGCACTATCACGAAGTTGATGTCATGGCGGTTCAGGCGCAACTGAAGGGCACTCCCCGACGCAGCATCGATGAGATCTTGGAGATACCGTTAAAAGGCGCGAAAGGGATGAGTGATGAAGCCATACAGCGAGAGCTCGACAATAACGCCCAGGGTATTTTGGGTTATGTGGTGCGCTGGATCGATCAGGGAGTCGGCTGCTCCAAGGTTCCAGACATCGACAATATTGGCCTAATGGAAGACCGGGCGACGCTGCGAATTTCTAGCCAACATTTAGCTAACTGGATTCGCCATGAGGTTGTCACCGAGGAGCAGGTCCGATCCACCCTAGAGCGCATGGCAGCGATTGTGGACCAGCAAAATGCCAACGACCCTACATACCAGCCCATGGCTGCTGATCTCGCTAACAACGTGGCCTTTCAAGCGGCTTGCGATTTGGTGTTTATGGGAACGGAGCAACCCAGCGGCTACACCGAACCGCTACTGCATCAGCGCCGCAAAGAATTCAAAGCCAGTCAATGATCCTTTGAGCCCTCCCCTAAAGTATCGAGGTAGGGCTCAACAAATGCCTACGGTTTAAGCGCTTAACATGAGCGGGTTAAGCGCTTTATCTGCGGGCAGGTAATCGGCGTTAAGTGCTATAGCCACCGCCTCGTGAGT
>JAQXAF010000052.1 GCA_029253085.1 Luminiphilus sp.
CCAAGCAAGGTGTCGCTATTAATAACTTGTTGCCGGGCCTCCACGCCACAGATCGAACGGTGGGTCTGGACACTTACGAGGCGAGCCTTACGGGGGAAAGTAAAGAGGCCGTTGCTGCACGTCGTTGCGCGGCTATTCCAGCCGGCAGGTACGGTACCGCTGACGAATTTGGAGCCACATGCGCGTTTATATGCTCCGAGCACGCGGGGTTTATGGTTGGGCAAAATATACTCTTGGACGGCGGGGGCTTTAACAGTACGCTTTAACTCGCCTCGCGGTATTTGCGAGGAGGACCTGGGCAAGTCATGATAGCCGCTGCAGCGATTGCAGCATGAATTAATGGACACCCTTAGGAGAATCAAACATGAAGTTTTTGAACCGTCTCGTCATTGTCGCCATCACCCTCACCGCAACTATCCCTGCGGTTGCTCACATCGAGAAAGCTGAGCCACTGCAGTCCCTGCGTCAATCGTATTTCGCGCTTCTAGGCATGACCTTTGGGCCTATGGCGGACATGGTGAAGGGAAAGATTGAGTGGAATGATGAGACTTTTCAGGCATGGGCTGACGATCTGGCTGGTGTATCTGGATATCAAGTCGAGCGAGGTTTTGCCCCCGGTTCTGAAGAGGGGAAGACTCGCGCTAAACCTGAAATTTGGCTCAACGGTGAAGATTTCAACGCAAAGCTGGCTGATTTTCGACGAGAAGCTGCGAAGTTGTCTAAGGTGGCCGCGCAAGGGGATCGCGCTGCAATTCAGGGGCAGTTTGGCGCCACA
The DNA here is from genome assembly GCA_029253085.1 of Luminiphilus sp. Taxonomy (GTDB): domain Bacteria; phylum Pseudomonadota; class Gammaproteobacteria; order Pseudomonadales; family Halieaceae; genus Luminiphilus. The sequence goes on from JAQXAF010000052.1 coordinate 776, forward strand.
GGAAAAACCTGCAAAGCCTGCCACGATGAATACAAAGCCAAGGATTATCTTTACTAGAGGGGGCAACCTTCCTCCAGCTGGTTAGAGGGCACTTAGACAGTAGGCTTTATTGAGGGCGCGGGTGATGTCCCAAGAGAGAACCGTTCTATCGATCGATGGTGGGGGTATTCGCGGGATCATACCCGCGATGGTGCTGCATCACCTCGAGACGGAGACGGGTCATCGAGCCGCCGATCTCTTTGACCTCATGGTGGGTACTTCCACGGGTGGCATATTAGCGCTGGGATTGGCGCAACCGGATCCTGAAAAACCGGCGCATAGCCGCTACAGCGCGCGTGATTTGGCTGAGCTGTATGCAAGCCGCGGGTCACAAATTTTTGGCAAAAACCTGTGGCGACAGATTCGATCGGCGATGGGAATTTTTGATGAAAGCTATTCAGCCAGTCCCCTTGAAACAGCGCTCACAGATTACTTTGAAGATAATGTTTTAGGAGGCTGTCGCTGCCCAACGATTGTCACAGCCTACGATCTTGAGGCAAGGTCGACCGCTTTTTTTAAAAGCTTTAAACCTGAGCACGCCCAGATTCTATGCAAGTCAGCGGCGCGAGCGACGTCGGCCGCCCCGACCTTTTTCGAGCCCGCGCAGTTGGATGTCGCTGGAAAATCGACGGCGCTCATTGATGGCGCAGTCTTTCTAAATTCTCCTGTTGTGTCGGCCTATGCTGAGGCGTTGAAGTTGTTCCCGGGGGATAAAATTACGGTCATATCACTGGGCACAGGTGAGCTCGCTCAGCCAATTTCAGGGAAGCGCGCCGCAAGCTGGGGCAAGATTGGTTGGATGCTACCCGTGCTTGATTGTGTGTTTGATGGAATGTCCAAGGCCGCGGATTATCAGATGAGGTTATTTTTGGGTGAGGGCTATCAGCGTTTCCAACTTACCCTCGAGAAGGCCAGTGATGAGCTTGATAATACAACGCCTGAAAATATTGGGGCGCTTTTCGAAGCGACGTCGAGGTTGATTGATCGTGAGGGTCCGCGCTTGAACAAACTCATCAAACATCTACAGGCACTGCACCAGCAACCGTCATGACCCGACCCTGACTTTGTTTATCGATAATTTTATGGTCGCAATGAGTTTAGAGTTTGCGCCGCAGTTGGGTGATTTCTGCCATGATGGCGACCGCAATTTCCCAGGGTGTTTTACTCCCAATATCAAGGCCTACGGGGGCATGCAGCCGCTGCAGTTGCGTCTCGGTGACGCCCAGTGCTGCAAGTCGCTCTAGTCGGGCGCGGGTTGTTCTGATGGAACCCAGTGCGCCGACGTACCACGCCGAAGTTTCCAACGCCTCAAGCAGCGCCATATCGTCAATACGTGGGTCATGAGTGAGGGTGACAATGACATTTTTGGGGTCACTACTGCGGCGAGCAATGATATCGTCTGGCAAGCCATGTAGCAGTTCTACCTCGGGTCCTTGCCATTGAGCAATGACATCATCGCGGGTGTCGGTAACGAGCACCTCGTAGTCCATAGCGAGGGCCAATTGTGCCAGGACCTGGGCCAGCTGCCCCGCACCCACGAGCAGCATTTGCATTTTTGGCCCTAGCCCTTGAGTTAATGAATCTTGGGTTAAGCTGAGAGCCACATAGTCTTCAGTCACTTGAATGGTTGTTACGCCGGTTTTTAGCTCGGTGGTTCTGGCCATCGATTGCCGCGCTCGCAGCGCTTCCACAACGTCTACCACCCAATCGGCATTAGCGGGGGACAGCTGCTGGACTAATATATGCAGACGACCACCGCAGGGAAGCCCTAGGCGTTCATTTTCCTCTGCGGAAACACCGTATTCGATAAGTTGGGGCGTCGAGGCGTCGATGGCATTCATACGCAGTTTTTCGAGCAGGTCTTCTTCGACGCAGCCGCCAGATAGTGTGCCGACACTGTACTCGCCGCAACACCCAAGCATTGAACCTACCGGTCGGGGTGATGATCCAATGGCTTCTACAATCGTGCAGAGATAGGGCGAGTCGCCGTTTTTAAGCCATTCAACGAGCTTTTCGAAAACTTCCTGGTCCTGGCTTTGCATAGCGAATCGGTGATTTCCTTATGGCGCATGGTTCTATGCGCCGTGTGTAGATGAACCTGTTTTGGCAATTAACGGTCGGTCCAGGCGATGATGTAGTCCTCGAGCTGTTCCGGATCAATAGTGGTCTCACAAATAACGCGATGCTTCACTGTGCAGGCGGCGCGGTGTACCTGGTGGGGGTCGCCACTTTTCAAATGGTGCCACTCGGGTAGATCTTCACCCGAAGCTAGGAGTCGATAGGCGCAGGTAGCCGGCAGCCAATGATAAGACTCGGGGTCAGTTTGACGTAAGTCCAGGCAGTCGGGAACACGTGTTAGTCGGTTTGTGTAGTCACTGCATCTGCCCGAGGAGTGATCGAGCAACTGACAGGCAACACTGGTGTAATAGATTTCTCCGGTGTCTTCATCCTCAAGTTTATTGAGGCAGCATTTACCACAGCCGTCGCATAAAGATTCCCACTGTTGATCAGAGAGTTCGCTCATCGGCGTTGTTTGCCAAAAATTTAGCGCGGTCATGCTTTTGACAGATGCGCCAGAGAGGCGGCATTTTTTTCCCAATTTTGTCCGTCAAAGGGTGTATCGGTGATGGACAAAACGGTCGCGGGATTAAGGCACCGGGCATGAACGCTAACGCCGTCGGGATTAGACCTGGGTATGTAGAAGGACTTTATGCCACAGGTGTTACAAAAATAATGCGCGGCAAGGCCTGAACCGAAACGATATTCCCCTAACTCCGCTTCCCCGCTTAAAAGATGAAAGCGGTGCTTTGGCACGATGAGGTGTTGGTAGTGACTCAGGGCGCATATAGAGCAATTACAGGTATGTGTTTGCAAGTGAGCCGGGGCTTCTATCTCCCATTGGATTTTACCGCAATGGCAGCCGCCTTCATGGGTGATAAGCGCTAATTCACTGCTGCTTTGAGTCATCGGTATTTACCCCTGTTCATCTGGGCTCTCTAATGCGCCAAAGGTGCGGAAGGCCAGCTCTTCAGCCAGAATCATACAAACCACGGTGGCGATGAACGGAAGTGCACCGTGCAGAGCGCCATAAAAATGGATGGAATCCCCTAAAATTAAACCAATGGTCCATAACATCACCAGCTTAGAACTAAATAAAATAAACCAAGCGACAAAAACTCTCCCGGCTTTGGCTTGCCAAGAAGTTTTATCTTTGAAGGGTTGAGAGGCTGCGTGCTCGATCCACAGCGTGAGCTGGAGTAGCAGCTGTAGCAGAATAGCCGCGACTAGCCCGGATGTGAAGCTGCTAATCTGAACACGATCCCAAAACTGCGATAGTAGACCCAGTACAATTAAATCAGCGGTAATCGCCACGTAGTATCGGATATAAAGCCGTTGCCGGGTATTGGGCAGCGCGGCAGACGCAACGGCTGCATGGTGGTGTGGCTTCATCGTTCGCTCCAGGCCGTAATGATCTCGAAGGGGAGTTTACCCATCTACCCTAAGGTTGTCGCCGTAAGCTTCATTAAGCCAAGCCAGAGAGTTGATGTGATGACTTACGCATCTATCCCTATCGTCAAAAATATCGTTGTTGCGGTGCTACTGCTTTCTAGCGCTGCCCATGCGGCTCAGCCTGATCGCTTTTCCAATGTGGTGATGGAGGCGGCGGCATTGACAGACTCTATCTACATGCTCACGGGGGCCGGCGGCAACCTTGCCGTCAGCGTCGGGGCAGATGGTTTTCTATTAGTTGATGATCAGTATGCGGCAATGGCCGAGCGGATTGCTGATGTCCTTGCTGATTTGTCAGGCACTTCAGAGGTTGGTCGACGTTTAAAGTATGTCATTAATACGCACCACCACGGAGATCATACGGGGGGTAATGAATTTTTTGTCCAAAACGGTGCGACTCTCATTGCAAGTGAGGCGGCGCGGGTGCGCTTGCTAGCCCGAGCCCCCTCAGCTACGGCCCCCTTGCCAGTCATTACCTACGAGGAAGGTGTGCACATTTACTTTAACGACGATCGACTCAAGCTTGTCGCCCTTAAAGGGCACACCGACGGTGATACGGCTGTTTTTTTTGAGCGAGCCAATGTGTTGCATGCGGGCGATCTATTTTTCAATGGACGCTTTCCCTATATCGATACGGGCAGTGGCGGCGGTGTGGAGCTTTATTTGTCGAGTCAGGAAAAGTTGTTGGCCATGATCAACGACGATACTCAGGTGATACCGGGCCACGGCCCAATCGCTCGCCGACCTGACCTTATGGCGGTTCACGCAATGATTCGAGCGACTCACGAGGCGGTGGCCAAAGGCGTTGGGGCAGGGATGTCGCTCTCCAGTATTCAGGAGAAAGGCCTCGACGACGTTTATCAGTCTTTTGCTTGGGATTTTATTAGTGAGGCCAGATGGATAGAAACCCTCTATTGGGATGTCCTTAAAAATAACGCCGCACAGTAAATTTATGCACTGAGCTTTCGCAGCCTTTCGATAAGGCTCGAGGTATCCCATCGGCCGCCACCCAGATTTTGAACGTCGCCATAAAATTGGTCGACTAGAGCTGTCAGGGGCAGGGACGCTCCCGATTTGTTAGCGGCATCAAGTACTAGCCCTAAATCCTTGCGCATCCAGTCAACCGCAAAGCCAAAATCAAACTGACCTTGAATCATCGTTAGAGAGCGGTTATCCATCTGCCAACTTTGGGCCGCGCCTTGGCTAATAGCCTCGACGACGGCTGCTGTATCGAGGCCTGCTCGGTCAGAGAAATGCAACGCTTCAGACAGCCCCTGAAGAACGCCCGCAATACAAATTTGATTGGCCATTTTAGTGAGCTGGCCAGCACCGCATGGACCCATGAGACGCACGCTTTTACCGTAAACTGACATCACCGGTTGGGCGGAATTAAAGGTGCTGAGTTCACCGCCAGCCATAATGGTCAGTTGTCCCGACTCAGCGCCGGCCTGCCCACCCGAGACGGGAGCATCTAAAAAGCCAATGTGCTTTTCTTGACACGCTGCCTGCAGTTCCCGGGCAAGATCAGCAGAGGCTGTGGTGTGATCGATCAGTATCGAGCCGGGTTTGAGGGTTGCCAACACACCTTGGTTGCCAAGGGTCACCTCACGGACGTCGTCATCGTTCCCCACACAGACAAAAACAAAATCAGCGTTCAGTGCGGCCTCTGCCGGTGTCGGGGCAGTATGGCCTTGATAGGTTTCATGCCAACGGGAGGCTTTGGCGGGGGATCTGTTGTACACCGTTGTGGGATAACCCGCGCGTTGCAAGTGGCCTGCCATGGGAAAACCCATGGCGCCTAAGCCAATAAACGCAGTGTTCTGATTTTTTCCCCTGGCGACATTTTGAGGCATATCTTTGTCCATGGTGGTTGAATCCTGTGTCAAGCGACTGTCGAGATTACTCAATGGCCATACCTTGAGTCTCACGATAAGTTAACGCAAGCTGCAGCTCACCTGTCGGAAGCGCAATGGCCACGAGGTTTAAATATGACCACTCTGTACCAATGTCTGAAGGCTTTAGTCCCGGGGTTCATGGGTTTTACGACCATCACCTTGCTGTGGTTTCTATCCAGCTCGATTAATGCACAGTCCTTGGGTCCGGGTGCACGTCCCGTCGGAGCCGACTGGTCACGAAGTCCGGTTTATGGTGCCCAGGGAATGGCAGCTACGGCACAACCCTTGGCCTCTCAAATCGCGATTGATATTTTGAAGCAGGGTGGCAGTGCAGTCGATGCGGCCATCTCGGCTAACGCGGCGTTAGGGCTGATGGAGCCTACAGGCAATGGTATAGGTGGAGACTTATTCGCTATCGTGTGGGACCCTAAAACCCAACAACTCTACGGTTATAACGGCTCAGGGCGCAGCCCTGTAGGTCGCGATTTGGATGCACTGCTGAGCGCCATTGAGGCAATGAAGTCTGGGGGGCAACTGCCAAAGGATTATCGGGGCATACCGTCTCACGGTTCGCTAGCAGTTACGGTACCGGGCACTGTCGATGGTTGGTTTGCGCTTCATGAACG
>JAQXAF010000059.1 GCA_029253085.1 Luminiphilus sp.
AGGACGGGCATTATCGCTGGATCAGGTGGCGCTTCTTCAGCAAGCCAAGTCGAGGCCGCTGATATTCTCAGGGATCGAGGCTTGCGCCGAGTAGGTCCATATCGTGTGACCCAAACGATGGGCAGCACCGTATCCGCGTGCCTAGCCACCCCTTTTAAGATTAAAGGGGTGAACTACTCCATTTCCTCAGCCTGCTCAACCAGCGCCCATTGCATTGGCAATGGTATGGAGCTGATTCAAATGGGCAAGCAGGACATCGTCTTTGCCGGTGGAGGTGAGGAACTCCACTGGTCGCTTAGCTGCTTGTTTGACGCTATGGGCGCCCTGTCCACCCAATATAACGAGGCCCCCGATCAAGCTTCCCGTGCTTATGACGTGGATCGCGACGGTTTTGTCATTGCCGGTGGTGGCGGCATGGTCGTGCTGGAGTCCTTAGACCATGCATTGGCTCGCGGCGCCAACATTTACGCGGAAATCGTGGGCTACGGTGCGACCAGCGATGGCTACGATATGGTCGCACCCTCAGGTGAAGGCGCCGTGCGCTGCATGCAGCAAGCAATGGCTACCGTTGATGGATCGATTGACTACATTAATGCCCACGGCACCAGTACCCCAGTGGGTGATATTCAGGAACTCAACGCAGTTAGAGAAGTTTTTGGCACCGGCGAAGATGGGCCTTGGATTGGCTCTACAAAATCACTCAGTGGGCACTCATTGGGCGCAGCGGGTGTGCAGGAAGCCGTTTATTCACTGCTCATGATGCGCGAAGATTTTATTGCCGCATCAGCCAATATTGCGCAACTCGATGACGGCGCTGCCGGCCTGAAAATTGCTAGAGAGCGTATCGACAATCCCGGGTTACATCGGGTCATGTCCAACAGCTTTGGCTTTGGTGGTACCAACGCCACACTGATTTTCCAGCGCTATAGCGAAGCCTGATAGATAACCTCTTGGAAACAGCGCCTGAAGCTCTGGGTTATAGCGCAGACGCTGGGGATAGAAATTCAGAGACTAGAATGACGTCTAAAGCATCGCCTTCAGCCAAGGTGATACCGGCAGGAATCACCGCGAGAGCACTCGCGCGCCCAGCGCTGCTCAGCACGCCACTGCTTTGATCGCCAGACAGGGTAGCCACCGGTACGGGTTGATTATCTAACACCACCCGAAGGTATTCTTCGCGCGTTCCCGGGTGAGGCCTGCTAAAGGCGGCTTCGGCTTTTAGTCGGCGCAACTCGGGCACTCGCGCGCCCTGGGCGGCTAGTAACCAAGATTTCACTAATAGACCGAAGGTGATCCAGCTCGAAACCGGGTTGCCGGGCAGTCCAAATACGGGACATCCAGCCACCATACCAAAGGCGAAGGGTTTGCCCGGCTTCAGGGCTAATTTCCAAAGATTTAATAGACCTCGCTGCTCAATTTGCGCCCGGACATGATCCTCCTCCCCCACGGACACTCCCCCGGACGTAATAATACAATCGGCGGCCTTAGCGGCGGACTCAAGGGCTTCACCGGTGAGCTCTGGGTTATCAGGTACATTAGGGTAGTGCAAAGGCTCCATCCCCAACATGCGAATCTGGCTACACAATTGCGTGCCGTTGCTATTAAATATTTGCCAAGCCTCCGGCTCAGTCCCCGGGTCAACAAGCTCATCGCCCGTGGTGATCACTGCAACGCGCAGCGGCCTGTAAACCGGCAACTGGTGACGACCCACCGACGCAGCCAACCCCAAGTCCTGAGGCATCAGTAGCTGGCCAGCCCGCAAAACCGTGTCGCCAGTGCCAATATCACTGCCCCGACGGCGAATATTTGCACCCGCTTTGGGCAGCTCGGTTACCGTCACCTCACCGGTTTGTTCCAGCACATTTTCTTGCATGACGACGGTATCAGCCCCCGCGGGCATTACACCCCCAGTAAAAATACGAGCAGCAGTACCCGGCTCTAACGCATCCGCCGAACACCCCGCAGGGATGCGTTGTGCCACGGAAATAGGGCCAGGCAGATCGCTATGCCGAACCGCATAACCATCCATGGCGCTGTTATCGAAGGGCGGTACGTCTCGACTTGCAACAACATCTTCCGACAGAATCCGACCCAGGCAGTCCTGCAATTTCATGTATTCTATCGCTGGAGCTGCTGGAACCTGCGCTAAAATTTGGGCTCGCGCTTCCATCAGTGGCGTCAATGCCACGGTCTAGGTATCCGATTGGGTTTGCAGGACCCCAACAAAATTGCAGGGGCGATGATCGCCATCGAGCTGCTCTTTCAGCACGCCCTCCCAGGCTGTTCGACAGGCGCCGGTAGAGCCGGGCATACAAAAAATAACCGTATTATTGGCAAAGCCCCCCAGAGCACGGGACTGAATCGTCGATGAGCCAATTTCAGCATGGGACAGTTGACGAAATAACTCACCGAAGCCCTCGATGTGTTTGTCGAACAAAGGCCCCATAGCTTCAGGCGTCGAATCGCGGCCTGAAAAACCGGTTCCCCCGGTAATTAACACAACGTCAATCTCTGTCCTAGCGATCCAAGCAGATGTTACCGCTCGAATTTGGTAGATATCATCCTTAACAATGTCACGTTCGCACAACGTATGACCGCTGTTTGCAGCTGCAGCTGCCAGGAAATCACCTGAGGTGTCATTTTCCTGTGTCCGCGTGTCACTCACCGTCAATACACAAACGCCCAACGCCTTAATGCCATTACCTGTCACTCTGTTGTCTCCTTACAGTACAACTCGATATACCGGCGTACCGCCCGCTCTACAAAATCGCGCCAAGGCCTTTGCTGAATGCCAAACTGATGCCGAATGGCCGTGCACTCGAGGGAGCGGTTAGCGGTAGGCAGGGTGGTGTCCTCATGCAATTGCTCCCGAGCATCAGCAAATCGGGCAAACTGGGACGCACAGGCTACCGCCGCCTCGGCGAAAGAGAAATAGCCGGTATCCCCCTCGCTGCCGTAATGAAACAACCCTCTTCCCGGAGCACCGACACCGATCTGATCAATAACGCCAGCGGCGACTCGAGCGACTTCAGCGCTGTGTACGGGGCAGTCTCGTCGATTATCCGATGCCGTTAAACTTTTACCATCGCGAAGGCGATCCAAAATGCGGTTCATCGCACTGGGACCCCGCCCAGAGAATACCCACCCCAGCCTCAGCACAAAGATCGAATCCACCAATCCTCTCAGTTGAGTTTCTGCCTCCACGAGAATGGCACCCAATTCATCTTGGGCATCAGCCTTGTCGCTTTCCCGGTAGGGCCGCTTGAGCTCTCCCGAAAACACTCGAGAGCTTGATAGCAACAGGTAGTGGCACCCTTGCCTCGCTGCCGCACTACCCAGCCATTGACTGCGCTCAATATCAGCCGGCTCAAGGGCGTCAACACGATCAATAAGGCTTACCAGTCGCGCATCAAGAATGAGATCGGGTTCAGCGGTTTTTAGCAATTTTTTAGCCGGGCGCTGCCGCGTCCAGCGGGTAGCCTCCAAGGGCACCTGTATCAGCTCATGCCGCTGCAGTGGCGGTATAAAAGCCCGCAGCGAGTGCCCGATCGGGGTGTCTGATCCTAAAAGAAGAATACGCACGTCGACGCAATCCTTTTAAGGCACGGGGCTTAAAAAGGGATGTCGTCATCCACTGGGTCAAAAGAGCCCCCAGCAGGAGGTGCCTGAGGACTGGGCGCAGATTGAAATCCGCCACCGCCTTGATTGCTGTAGTTATCGCCGCTTTGGTTGTTGTAGCTATCGCCACCGCCACCGCCAGCACCCCGACTATCGAGCATCTGCATTTCGTTACCCACAATTTCAGTGGTGTAACGATCTTGACCCGTTTGTTTGTCCTGCCATTTTCGGGTCCGTAAGGTGCCCTCGACATAAACCTTCGAGCCCTTGCGCAGGTACTCAGCTGCGACTTCAGCCAAACGATTGAAGAACACAACGCGATGCCACTCGGTGCGTTCTTGTTGTTGGCCAGTATTCTTATCCTTCCAAGTCTCGGAGGTCGCAATACTCAGGTTGGTAATAGCGGCACCCGCTTGAGACATACGATTCTCAGGATCCGACCCGAGGTTTCCAACTAAAATAACTTTATTAATGCCGCGGGAAGCCATAGCTCTCTCCAATGCTGCGGGCTGTCTTATTACAGCCCAGTGACTCAGTTCCCTTACTATACCAACGGGCTGATACCGAGGCGAGGATCTGACCGCTATTCATGAGAAACAACCGCAATAACCGGTGTAAATGGCTTGCGCCACAGCACAGTAAGCCAAATCAAGGCGCAGCAACCCGTTAAAATGGCCACCGCCTGACTGCCCCCGGCTGACAAAATAAAGCCTGCGAGGGCGCCTCCCACGAAAATACCCAAAAACTGACAGGTGGCAAAAATTCCCAAGGCCGTACCGCGTAACCGACCGGGCGCCACTCGAGTCACCGTAGCCGGCAGTATGGCCTCCAAGGCATTAATACCCACAAACATGAGGCACAGACCCGCACCAACCGTCATCAGATTTGGCGCCAACAACGCCATAAGGATGCCACCAACCAGGGATAAAATGGCGAGACTAAGCGCAGACCGAGGATCTTCTCCGCCACGTCCCATCCGCATAATAAGAAGCGCAGGGGGAATCGACAGCATGACGGTCACCAGGTAAATCATCCAGTGATCGCTAGGGGGGAGATCGAAAGCATCCACCAGAGCAGCAGGAATGATAAGGAAAGTCGCCATCATCAAGCCATGCAGCAAAAATACGCTGGCATAAAGAATAGGCAACCTGCCGCCAAAAACATGATCCACCGCCCAATCACCATCAGCAATAGCAGCCGCTTTAGGCAAATTTTTTGGCAAGACAGTCAAAACAATCACCAAACCGACCGCGCCCAAACCAGCAGTCACCAAGAATACGCCCTGCAAGCCGAGGCTCGCCGCGATAACCGGACCTAGAACGATCGCCAAGACAAATGACAAACCCACACTTGCACCAATGACCGCCATGGCTTTGGTGCGCTGAGATTCACGAGTGGAGTCGGCAGCCAGTGCTGTCAGGGCGGCGGCGATAGCCCCAGCTCCCTGAAGAAATCGTCCCGCAATAATGCCATGAATGGTCTCTGCGGCCGCCGCCACCAAACTACCGGCAACAAATAAACACAGGCCGACAATCACTATCGGCAAACGCCCTATGCGATCTGACAGCCACCCCAGGGGTAACTGCAAACATGCCTGCGTCAGACCATAGGCTCCCAGAGCGATACCGAGCTTTTCTGGAGTCGCCCCGGGCATATCAACCGCATAAATTCCCAGCACAGGCAGAACCATAAAAAGGCCCAACATGCGAAAACTGTACAGGCTGCCCAGTGCCAAAATGGCGCGCCGCTCACCGGATGTCAGAGTATTTTGTGCATTCACGGTTAGTGCCGAGGTTAAAACGTTAGTTTACCACGTGGGAATCAGCCTTGAGGCCATCGGGATTGCCCCAAGGCGCGTATACTAGCCGGTTGCAGTTATTAATCTCTCACACAGGTCTGGCCTTACATGGATACGATTCAGGTTCGCGGTGCGCGTACCCACAACCTCAAGAACATTGATCTCGATATCCCCAGAGACAAGCTGGTAGTGATCACTGGACTGTCGGGATCCGGCAAGTCCTCATTGGCATTTGACACCCTTTACGCTGAAGGGCAACGACGGTACGTGGAGTCCCTTTCAACCTACGCACGCCAATTTTTGTCCATGATGGAAAAACCCGACATCGATCATGTCGAGGGACTTTCACCCGCCATTTCAATTGAGCAGAAATCAACCTCCCACAATCCACGCTCTACGGTCGGCACCATCACCGAAATTTATGATTATTTGCGACTACTTTTTGCTCGAGTCGGTGATCCTCGCTGTCCCGATCACGGCATTACACTGAAGGCGCAAACAGTGAGCCAAATGGTCGATGCCGTATTAGCGCAACCGGCAGGTAGCAAGTTGATGCTGCTGGCGCCTGTCATCAGGGATCGAAAAGGTGAGCATCTGCATATCTTTGAACAAATGCGTGCAGCCGGTTTTATACGCGTGCGCGTCGACGGCATTCTTGTCGACCTCGATGATGTTCCAGCCCTCGACAAAAAGCGGAAGCATTCAATCGATGTCGTGATTGACCGATTCAAGGTGCGTGAAGATCTCGGGTTGCGCCTAGCAGAGTCCTTTGAAACCGCCCTGGAACTTACGGACGGCCTAGCGTCAGTCGCACCCATGGAAGGTGAAACCGGCGAGACCCTGTTATTTTCAGCCCGTTACGCCTGCCCCGAATGTGGTCACGCCATTGACGAACTCGAACCGCGCCTATTTTCCTTCAACAACCCCGCCGGTGCCTGCGACGGCTGTGACGGCCTGGGCGTTATGCAGTACTTTGATGAAAGTCGCGTCGTCGCTCATCCTGAGGCCAGCCTCGCGGGTGGCGCCATTAGAGGCTGGGACCGGCGCAATGTGTACTACTTTCATATTCTGACATCACTGGCTGACCATTACGGTTTTGACATTGAGACGCCCTTTGAAGCCCTACCAAAGAAGCAACGCGAACTTATATTGTTTGGCAACGACGGAGAAGAAATCGAGTTCGCATATATCAACGATCGTGGCACCGTCTTCAAACGGCGTCATGCGTTTGAGGGGATCTTGCCCAATTTCGAGCGCCGCTACCGGGACACCGAGTCCCAAGGTGTTCGAGAGGAATTATCTAAATACGTTTCCACAGCGCCCTGCCAGCAGTGCCAGGGAACACGCCTATGCAGAGATGCGCGTAACGTTTTCGTAGATGAGCAAACACTACCTGAAATCACTAATCTTCCTGTGGGCGAGGCCTTTAGCTACTTTGAACAATTGGCTTTGCCGGGACGTGCGGGTGAAATCGCCGATAAAATTCTGAAAGAGCTGCGCGCCCGCTATCGATTTCTGGTCGATGTTGGGCTCAACTACCTCACGCTAAACCGCAGTGCCGAGACTCTGTCGGGAGGCGAGGCACAGCGTATCCGTCTGGCATCACAAATCGGCGCAGGCCTGGTCGGGGTTATGTATATCCTCGATGAACCTTCTATCGGTTTACACCAGCGCGACAATGAGCGACTCCTCGCAACCCTCACCCATCTTAGAGATCTGGGTAATACCGTACTCGTGGTTGAGCACGACGAGGATGCCATCAGAACCGCCGATCACATTATCGATATTGGTCCCGGGGCAGGTGTTCATGGTGGTCATATTGTCGCCCAAGGCACCATTGCGGACGTCATGAAAGTCGAGGAGTCACTGACCGGCGCCTACATGTCGGGCAGACGTGAAATCGCCATTCCCTCGACCCGAAGACCGATTGATTACGATCGTATGCTGGTCATCGAAGGCGCACGGGGCAACAACTTACAATCCGTCACTCTAGAGCTGCCGGTGGGGCTTTTGACCTGCATTACCGGGGTCTCAGGATCGGGAAAATCAACCTTAATTAACGGCACGCTCTACCCCCTAGCGGCGACGGAACTCAACGGCGCGACAACACTCAAAGCGGCCCCTCACGATACAGTGAAAGGGCTCCAGCATTTCGATAAATGTATCGACATCGACCAGTCACCCATCGGTCGAACGCCTCGATCCAACCCCGCAACCTACACTGGGATCTTTACGCCCATTCGAGAACTTTTTGCGGGCACGCAGGAGTCTCGATCTCGCGGTTATAAGCCAGGCCGTTTTAGTTTTAACGTGCGTGGCGGCCGCTGTGAGGCCTGCCAAGGTGACGGCGTTACCAAAGTTGAGATGCACTTTCTGCCCGATATTTTCGTTCCTTGTGATGTTTGCAAAGGCAAACGCTACAACCGAGAAACCCTAGAGATTCGCTACAAGGGTAAAAGCATTTCCGAAGTCTTGGAAATGACAGTGGAAGACGCTGTCGTGTTTTTTGAAGCCGTACCCGCGATTTACCGGAAATTGCAGACCCTCATGGATGTAGGGCTGTCCTATGTACGCTTGGGTCAGGCCGCGACAACCCTGTCCGGGGGAGAGGCCCAGCGGGTCAAGCTGGCCAAGGAATTGTCGAAACGAGATACCGGGAACACACTCTACATTCTTGATGAACCCACGACAGGTTTACATTTTGAGGATATTCGGCAGTTACTTGAGGTCCTGCACCGCCTGCGAGACGGCGGCAACACGGTTGCTATCATCGAACACAATCTCGATGTGATTAAAACAGCCGACTGGGTCATCGATCTTGGACCTGAGGGTGGTTCAGGCGGCGGTCAAATTATTGCAACCGGTCGTCCGGAAACCGTTGCCACAACACCCGGATCCCACACCGGCGAGTTTCTAAAGCCTCTTTTGGGTCATCGGGTCGAAGAGGCCAAAAAGCCAACGAAACGAAAACCGCGAAAAAAGGCAGCATAAGCCGCGGAAATTAGGCGGGTGTCTGGAAATCACCCGCTCCTGTCCTGGGATGACCCCTTGGCGGCAACGCCCTGTGTTCTAATCTTAGTGTGAGAAAACCCTAATAAGAGGTCCGCACTATGACCCCCTCCACGTCTGATCCCTACGCAATTGACCTCGATGCTATCGACGTCAGCAATCCCGATCTGTATCAAACCGACAGCTGGCGTCCGTGGTTTGCGCGACTTCGCAAGGAAGATCCGGTGCACTGGAGCGAGAACAACCATTTTGGCGGCTTCTGGTCGATTACTCGCTTTGAGGACATCGTGACGGTTGATAAAAGCCACGATGACTTTTCTTCTGAGCCCGCCATCACGATTGGTGACTACGGCGATGATCTTCCCGTTCGCCAATTCATCGCGATGGATCCACCCTTGCACGATATACAGCGCAAAGCGGTACAAGGCGTGGTTGCGCCACGTAACTTGGCAGACTTGGAAGCGCTTATCCGTTCCCGGGTTGCCACCATGTTGGATGAGTTACCCATCGGAGAGCCGTTTAACTGGGTTGACCGCGTTTCCGTCAATTTGACCACGCAAATGCTGGCGACTATTTTCGACTTCCCCTTTGAAGAGCGTCACAAACTGCCCTATTGGTCCGATATGGCAACCTCCTTGCCAGAAATCGCAGGGGGCGACGGTGACAATGACGAGCGAACGCGCGCCCTCACCGAGTGTTTAGAAACCTTCACCGCCCTCTGGCATCAACGAAAACACAATCCGCCCGGCACCATGGACCTGATCAGTATGCTGGCCACCAATCCAGAAACCGCCGCCATGGTTGATAATCCGCTGGAATATCTCGGAAACTTGATTTTATTAATCGTGGGGGGCAACGACACGACGCGTAATTCAATCACCGGAGGCGTGGTCGCCCTCAATCAAAATCCAGAGCAATTTTCCCAGTTGAAAGCCAATCCACGCCTTGTAAATTCGATGGTGCCAGAAATTATTCGCTGGCAAACTCCATTGATGCACATGCGGCGGATCGCTACTCGCGATGTCGTCCTCGGCGGCAAAACGATTCGTAAGGGCGACAAGGTGGTGATGTGGTACCTATCGGGCAACCATGACGAAACTGCGATTGACGATCCCAACACCTTCAACATTACTAGAGACAATCCGAGATACCACCTGTCCTTTGGTTTTGGCATCCATCGATGTATGGGTAACCGACTGGGGGAAATGCAGCTACGCATTCTTTGGGAAGAAATCCTAAAGCGCTTTAGCGACGTTGAGATGGTCGCTGATCCCCAACGGATTCAATCTAATTTTGTGCGCGGCTATTCCGACCTATCGGTTGTGCTCCACCGTTGAGCGCCCTAGTTTTTGGGCACAAAAGGCACTAACCGAGAACCCCATAGCCAACTGACTGACGCCTTATGCGAGCGACATTTCATGAACCTCCAACCACATATTAAATTTGGCCTTTGCCTGCTCACCAGTTTCATCGTGCTTTTGGGGCTGCCGGATAGAGCCTCAGCAACAAATGAACAAAAGGCCCACCCCGAACTGCTAACGCTGCAACTCAAGCAAAAACCTCTACTGCGGAAGTTAGGCGACCGGGTTTTTGCCACGGAGTTCATTGGTTACTCGAATCACGGTTTTATTGAAGGCGACGATGGCGTTGTTGTTATAGATGGTGGCTGGTTTCCCGGCACTACCGCCGTCGCTGTTGCCGAACTGAGAAAACACACTGACAAACCCGTCGCAGCCATTATATATACCCATTTACATCTCGATCACTTCGGTGGCATGGGTCCCATCATGGCGGGACAACCGAGGGATATTCCCGTTTACGGGCCCGCCGGCTGGGAAAAATGGGTGACGCGACTACAACAGACTGACAGAGAAAGTATCCTTCGTAGGGTCTATCTTCAGATGGGCATGCTGCTCCCACAGGGGCCCGACGGCACGGTCGGTAACGGTATTGGTCCCTCGCCGATCCCTGAGCCTAATGACCCTCTAAGCTATCCCCCGAACATTGATGTAAGCCGCACCCTAGAGATAGAGATCGCGGGAGTGCCATTACGCATCATGCCCATGGAGGGAGATGTCACCGAGCACCTTTGGGTGTGGCTACCGGAAGATAAGATTCTATTTAGCGGCGACTCACCACCTCACGGTGTTTTTCCCGCGGTAGAGACTGCGCGTTTCGAGATAGGTCGCAATCCTGAAGAGATGCTCCGAGCTGTAGAAACCAGCCTTGCCTTAGCCCCCAATGCCATTGTTCCTGGACATTCTCGAATACTGCAGGGGCGCACAGAAATCGATACGATCATGACCGCCACCCGAGACGCCATCGACTTTCTGATTGATCAGGTCAACCGTTATTTTCTCACCAACCGCTCGGTTGACGCCTTACTCGACACCCAGCATTTACCACCCGCTATTGCCGAAAATGTGGAGCTGCAGCCCTATTACCACCGCTGGGAATGGATGGCTCGACAGCGATTCATCAAGTTGGCCGGCTTCATCGATGACTCCATGGATTACCTGACGCTAAATGAGCTGCAGGAGGCGCGCAGGTTGGTACCCCTACTCGGCGGGCGGGATCGCGTGCTCGCATTGGCCGATACCTCCGTCGAAGGAGATCCCCGCTGGGCTGCACGACTCGCCAACTATCTTCTGTTAGTCGAGGCTAGCGACAGCGAGGCCTTAGCCATCCGGCAAAGAGCTTTCCTTCAGGTTGCTCAAACAACAAACAGTGCTAACGAGCGCAACTACCTTTTAGGGCTGATTCTCGAAGAGCAGGGCGAAATTAACTTTCAACGACAGCTCGCCCCCATAAACCTCCGAACCTATGGCACCCTGTCCAATATGGACCTGCTCAAACGCCTCAAATACCGTTTCCGTGCAGAGGTTGCTGATCATGTTGAACTCACGATTAGCGTCAGGGTGGAGAACGAGACGTTCCTGCTGTCGGTACGCAACAACGTCCTGCGCGTGCAGAAAGGCAACCCCTCTGAGCCTGCCGATGTAGACCTAAGCCGCACCGACTTAGTGGCGATTACAGCGCGTACCAAAATTCTACGTCATGTGTCCGGATGGACTTCAACCCCCATGGCTACCCTCGCAGACTTAATTGAATAGCGACAGCGGGGCCATACAGAGCGTGCTACTTTAGTCCTGAAAGATCGGTGGAAGGCGACTGCCCATGGTGAAGCATGACTAAGACAAAAGAATCGGGCGCCTCGCCCACTGTCACACTGCATAGCGAGGGCACCATAGGCATTATTACACTGCGCCGAATTCAGCAGCGTAACGCCCTCACGGCTACCATGATTGAACAGTTAATCACTGCTGCCACGACCATCTCTGACGACGAGCAGGTCACCGCAGTGGTGATAGAGGCACAGGGCGATACCTTTTCGGTGGGCGCTGACCTCAACGAAGTTTCGGCTGCACGAGGCAGTCGCTCACTGTTACGTGCTCGTCGAGATGCCGAGCTGGGCGGACGACTGATGCGCAGCCTTCGGGATATCCACCAACCGACAGTTTGCGCGCTACAAGGCGTCGCAATGGGTGGCGGTGCGTGTATCGCCGCTGCTTGCGACTTCCGAATTGCGTGCGCTGACGCACAAATTGGGGTGGGTGAGGTGCGAATGGCTATGAATTTGATGTGGCAGGCCATGCCCTATTACGTTGACCTTCTTGGTACAGCACGAGCCAAACAACTCATTATGTCCGGCCAATTATTCCCAGCTGAAACCTTGCATCATTGGGGGTTTATCGACGAAATAGCACCACAAGGAAAGGCCAGCGCCGTGGCCCGGCGCTGGGCGAAAACCTACGCCGATTTACCTCCCGTCGCTGTGCAAATGATCAAACGCAGCATCAACAGATACGCACAGGCACTGGGCGAATCCATTATGCATATGGACTCCGACCAGTGGCTACTGACAGCTCAAAGTGAAGATTTTCAAGAGAGTCTCGAAGCGTTTAAGGCTAAGCGGGCCCCCAAACTCAAAGGTCGATAAAGTTAATCCGCTGGGCGAAGATAGAAAGCGCTGGGGTTAATAAACCCGTCAGTGGCCGCTAGACCTGGGCGAGCCAGTGCCGACTCCAGCACCTCACCGCCTGGCTTTGCACCGCAATTATCACCGCCACGACAACCGCAAGATAAACCGGACGGAAAAACCGCCGACCCAACTTCGTACCGATAAAATTCCCGACAGCTACTTAAAAGTTTTACTGCGGCCCAAAGGCAAATAGTTCATCACCAACCGCCGCCTTAGGCCATTAGATAGGCTCTGCATGAGCCAACTCAAATTACTCGTCAACCAATCCCAACTCACCCCAAACCCAGGCCAAAAAAAACCCCAACACCAAACGGTATCGGGGTCTTAGACTCGTTATTGGCGAATCCCGCGAAGCGTTACTCCTGGTCTTCGCCCTCAATCGCATCCTCAACCTCTTCAGGCGCAGGGCGATCAACTAGCTCGACATAGGCCATCGGTGCCTTGTCTCCGGTTCGGAACCCGCACTTCATAATGCGAATATAGCCTCCGGGGCGCTCTGCATAACGCGGACCTAGCTCATCAAACAGCTTGCCCACCGCCTCTTTGCTGCGAGTGCGATCGAAAGCCAGCCGGCGATTAGCCACACTGTCGATCTTAGCCAGTGTAATCAGAGGTTCCGCATAGCCGCGCAACTCTTTGGCCTTCGGTACTGTTGTCTTGATCAGCTCGTGCTCCACAAGTGACACTGCCATGTTGCGAAACATAGCTTTGCGATGGGAGCTGTTACGATTTAGCTGTCGACCGCTATGACGATGACGCATTGTCTTTTTCCTTTCATAAGATCCCTAACTCGGGACCAGTTACCTAATAAGTGACTAAACGCTCAACAAACGCTCATCGTTACGCAAGCTAGCAGGCGGCCAGCTTTCCAGGCGCATGCCCAAAGACAAACCCCGCGACGCTAATACGTCTTTAATCTCAGTTAGTGACTTCTTACCAAGATTGGGCGTCTTCAGAAGCTCCACCTCGGTGCGCTGTACCAGGTCACCGATGTAGTAAATATTTTCTGCCTTCAAGCAGTTGGCCGACCGAACTGTTAATTCGAGGTCATCTACAGGTCGCAGTAAAATGGGATCAACTTCATCATCCGCTTCTTGTGCGGTTGCCTGTGCCTCACTCTCAAGATCAACAAATACCAGCAATTGTTGCTGCAGAATTGTTGCTGCACGACGAATTGCTTCCTCAGGATCAATCGTTCCGTTGGTTTCCAGATCGATGATGAGTTTATCTAGGTCGGTACGTTGCTCAACCCGTGCTGAATCGACCACATAGGAGACGCGTCGAACAGGGGAAAAAGAAGCGTCGAGCTGAAGCTTGCCAATAGACCGGGTCTCTTCTTCGGGGTTAATGCGTGAATCAGCTGGCGAATAACCGCGACCGCGCTCCACTACAACCCGCATAACCAGCTCTTGATCCGCTGTAAGATGACAAATAACGTGGTCAGGGTTGCCAATCTGGACATCGTGATCTGTCTGAATTTCAGCAGCAGTCACCGTGCAGGGGCCTTTAGCCACGAGAGACAGCTCAGCCTCATCTTTGCCCGTCATAGACAGCGCAACACCCTTCAGGTTCAGCAAAATCTCAATGACGTCTTCTTGGGCACCTTCAACCGCCGAGTACTCATGCTGAACGCCATCAATTTCTACTTCTGTGATCGCACATCCGGGCATAGAGGACAACAAAATGCGCCGCAGGGCATTACCGAGGGTATGCCCAAAGCCGCGCTCGAGCGGCTCGAGGGTAACCTGCGCGCGTGTCGGAGACTTTTCGTCGACCTTGATGACGCGGGGGGTAAGGAACTCATTCACATTCGTGGACATAGGATACCTGCTATTGGTAGTTAAGAAGGGCTGCGGCTCGAGTAACCCAGAGGGTTACTTCGAATACAGCTCCACGATCAGGTTCTCGTTAATCTCACTAGGGAGATCCTGACGCTCGGGCTTAGACTTAAAAGTCCCTTCAAGCTTTTCTGAATTAACTTCGATCCAAACCTGCTCACCACGCTGCTCAGCGATCGACATGGCGGCCTGAATACGGAGCTGCTTTTTCGCCTTTTCACGGACTGAAACGATGTCGCCCGGACGCACTTGGTACGAAGGAATATTTACAACAGTTCCATTCACCAAAATT
Organism: Luminiphilus sp.; assembly: GCA_029253085.1. Classification (GTDB taxonomy): domain Bacteria; phylum Pseudomonadota; class Gammaproteobacteria; order Pseudomonadales; family Halieaceae; genus Luminiphilus. The sequence goes on from JAQXAF010000059.1 coordinate 14,598, forward strand.
CCTTTGTGAGACACCAACTGCCTTGACTCCGCGCGCGTCGACCCAAAGCCCATGCGGTACACCACGTTATCAAGCCGGCTCTCCAGCAACTGAAGCAAATTTTCGCCAGTCGCGCCTTTGAGTCGGGCCGCTTCTTTATAGTAGTTCCGGAACTGCTTCTCCAGCACACCATATATGCGACGTACTTTTTGCTTTTCACGCAGCTGAACGCCGTAGTCAGAGAGACGACCACGCCTAGCACCGTGCTGTCCTGGCGCTGTTTCTGCCTTGCACTTGCTATCGAGTGAGCGTACGCCACTTTTTAATTGTAAGTCAGTGCCCTCACGACGGGAGAGCTTGCACTTGGGTCCAATATATCGAGCCATTCTGAAAGATCCTCGGTGCGCGCTGTCTTAGACGCGGCGCTTCTT
>JAQXAF010000071.1 GCA_029253085.1 Luminiphilus sp.
GGGGTTCGAATCCCTCCTCTCCGACCATTTCTATGGTGGCTGTAGCTCAGTTGGTAGAGCGCCGGACTGTGACTCCGGTTGTCGCGGGTTCGATCCCCGTCAGCCACCCCATGTTTTTCTGGTCTAGCGCCATCGGCTCCTGGCGAGTTGGGCAGGTAGTGAGAGACGCCTCGGCTAACACACTGGGCTAAACTCAATTTCAGTTCGTAAACGTACCCTAACCTAGGGAGTGTTTATTGTGCTGGAGATTTCTGCATTATTGGTTACCGCGATTTTATTCGGCGGTATGGTTCTTTATTCTTTTGGCTTTGCCGCTTTTCTCTTTAGCCATCTTCCCGCGCAGGATGCTGGAACGCTTTTACGAAAAGCTTTTCCAATTTTTTATCTCTGGTGTATTGCGGTGGCACTTGCAGCGGCGGGATTGCTATCGTTTTTGGATGCACTGTCCGCTTGGCTCATGGTCGCTGTTGCGCTCACTACGGTGCCGGCTCGGCAGGTGCTTATGCCGGCCATCAATACTGCGAGTGATAACAACGACAGGCGTCGCTTTGGTTTGCTCCATGGGCTCTCTGTGTTCGTCGCGCTGGGGCAGATGGCTGTGCTGGGTTACGTATTGACCCGCGTAGCGCTCTAACCCCTATCGTCATGCCCCCTCGTATTGCTGACGCACTCCAAGCCTGATGACGAGAGTTCAAGCTCTGCTGCAGTCTAGGGTGTAAAAAATCCCGACCTGGCTTTTTATGCCGCCCTTATTTGCGCCTTTTATTTTTGCACTCAACAGTTACACAGCGGCTGCTCGCTGCAGAGAATAATTTTTTTGGGGGCACGCATTCAGCTGTTCCTCAGCCATAGCAACAGCGATTTTTTGAGTACCGACTGCCTGACTTCGGGCTCGCTCGAGAATGCTCGCTACGCTGTGGCCAATATGTTCAATGGCCTCGGCTCGTGTGTCACTGCATGCATTGTTGTTTTGATGATGAATATCAACAATCCCCCCGGCATTAATGGCGAAGTCCGGGCAGTAAACAATATTGCGCGCTCTAAGACGCTCGTCATCTTCATTTGTTGCTAACTGATTGTTAGCGGCCCCAGCAATGACTTGAGTCTGAAGTTTGGCAATGCTGATTTCATCTAGCACCGCTCCCATAGCACAAGGGGACAATACGTCGCAGGGTTGGAATAGAATTTCGTGGGGACTCACAGCAGTGATCCCTAGGTCCTTTTCCGCGCGCGTTAAATTTTCGACATTGATATCACTGCCGTAAACCTTGGCACCGGCGTTGGTAAGATACTTCGCCAAGTGATATCCGACATGGCCTAGACCTTGAATAGCAACAGATCGCCCTGCGAGAGATTCCGTGTCGAAAACCTGTCTGATCCCAGCCTTGATTCCCAAGAATACCCCATGGGCTGTGGCAGGCGAGGGGTCTTCTCTTAGTTGGGCGTTGCTGCCCGTGACGTGACGCGTTGTCTCCCCGATAACCCGCATATCATCAGGAGACGTGCCAGAGTCCTCTGCAATGATGTAACGTCCGGCCAGCATATCGACAAACGTGCCCATGGCTCGCAATAAGGCGGGTGTCTTATCGCGCCGCGGATCCCCTAAAATTACCGACTTACCACCTCCGAAAGGCAACCCTGCAAGGGCTGACTTATAGGTCATCCCCTGGGAAAGCCTGAGGGCGTCGCGAAGGGCATGGGCTTCTTGCGCGTAAGGAAACATTCTGCAGCCACCAACAGCTGGCCCCAACTGCGTGTTGTGGATCGCGATAATAGCTGTGAGGCCGCTGTCTGCATCTTTTGTCGTGATGACAGTCTCGTGTTCGGTACCGTTTTGAGCAGTCAATTGGCGCATGCGCTTTTTCTCCGCGAAAGTAAAATTTTGTGGGGGGGGCTAGGTTTTTTTGCCTAGCCAGCGGCGGTCGCATTAATAAATGTGCTTGGGTCCTTTTTGCGAAAGGCGCTCAGAAGTTGCTCTTGTTCTAAAGTCAGGTTCATTCGGTTTTTTGAGCGCACGTAGCCAAAGCCGCGAAGCCGTTTGGGCAGTCTCGCGAGGGCGACGGCGTCTTGATAATTGCCGCTGTTGAGGTCAGTCGTGATAAGCGCTATTAGGTTCAAATAGTTTTTCAGATCTCTGCGTTCAGCCCGTCTCTCGGCGCTGTACCCAAAGACGTCAAATTTTGTATCTCGAAGAAATTTGAGCCGCGCAAGTACGGTGAAAACAGGCAGTATCCAAGCACCAAATTCTCGCTTGGCTATCTTTCCCGTTATTGGGTCGGGCCGACAAAGAAGTGGCGGTGCCAGATGGAATCTTAGTTTATATGGCCCGGTAAACTGACGGTTTAATTGTTGATGGAATTTAGGGTTGGCGTGCAGGCGCGCCACCTCATATTCATCTTTGATAGCCATCAATCGATACAGTTGCTCGGCCACAGTCCAAGTCAAGGAATCAGACAGTTCAGAATGCGGGTCGCGAGTTCGCAGTGCGTCCACATGATCGCGATATTGCTGGGCGTAGGTTGTGCTCTGGTAGGTGGTTAGTCTGCCAACACGATCTTCTATCAGGTCGTCGAGTGTCATCGCTGGAAGTTCTAAGTGATCGGCGGGTGGGCGTGGGAACCGTTGATAGACCGAGTCTGGGTTGTGGGCATAGTGGCGACCCAGCTCAAATGCCTCTTTGTTAAAATTTATGGCGATGTTATTGACTTCAATAGCTTGGGTCAGAGCCCCTCGTGAGATGGGTATCCAGCCTTTTTGCCATGCACAGCCCATAAGGAAAAGGTTGGCACCGATGGTGTCCCCCAACAATTCTCGCGCGATGTTGGTGGCATTTACGAAGGCGAGTTTGGTACCAACTTCTCGGGTTATTTTGCTTTTCATGCCGGCTAAGGGAAATTTTGCATCGGGATCATGAATAAAGGCTGCGGTTGTCTGTTCTTCAATATTGACCAGTGCGTGCGTTCGGCCGACCGCGGCTTTCGCCAGACACTCATAGCCTGCGGTCACAACGAGATCACAACCGATGAGTAAATCTGCTTCACCCGCTGGAATACGAACGGCTTTAATTTCCGCTTGCTTGCTCGCTATTCGCACATGGCTGGTGACGGCACCGAATTTTTGAGCCAACCCCGTTTGATTCATGGTTGCGCAGCCCTTGCCTTCGATGTGTGCGGCCATGGCTAGAAGTGAAGATATTGTGAGTACCCCTGTGCCGCCAACGCCAGACACCACGGTGTTCCAAGGCACAGAAAGGTCGGGCAAGCTGGGTTCAGGTAAAGAAGGAATAAGCGTAATGGGTTGTGCGGATGAGGCCGGATGCCGAGGGTCTCCCCCAACAACCGACACGAAGCTGGGGCAAAAGCCTTTCAGGCAGCTGAAGTCTGAATTGCAGGCATTTTGGTCAATCTGTCGCTTTCGACCGAGGTCCGTATCTTTGGGTATGACTGAAAGGCAGTTTGATTCGGCACTGCAGTCGCCACAGCCCTCACAAACCGCATCGTTGATGACAACCCGCCGTGCGGCTCTAGCAAGCTTTCCTTTTTTACGTCGCCGCCGTTTTTCGGTGGCACAGAGTTGCTGGTAAACAATGACAGACGTGCCGATGTACTCCCGAAGTTCGAGCTGGAGTGTTTCCAGTGTGTCCCGGTGGTTCAGGCTAAAGCCTGGAATATCCTCAAACTGCCCGGCGAAGATTTCGGGCTGATCAGATACGAGTGCAATTCTACGTACGCCTTCGCCTCGCAGTTGATGTATCAGGTCGCTGACACTCAGAGTTCCGTCTATGGGTTGACCGCCGGTCATTGCGACAGCTTCGTTATATAAAATTTTGTAGGTGATGTTGACGCCCGCTGCGACCGCAGCACGGATTGCCAGCACCCCCGAGTGAAAGTAAGTGCCGTCACCGAGATTCTGAAACACGTGGGCTGTGTCGGTGAAAGGAGCCTGGCCTATCCAAGTTGCACCTTCACCACCCATTTGCGTGAAGGTGTGGGTTTCACGGTCAGGCATCCAGGTGGCCATGTAATGACACCCAATACCTCCTAAAGCACGACTTCCCCCGGGGACTTGGGTTGACGTGTTGTGGGGGCAGCCAGAGCAGAAGTGCGGTGTGCGCTCAATCGTGTCGGCGGGTACGGCTAAGGATTTTTCTTTCTCTTCAATCCACCGGATGCGCTCTTCAAGCGTGGGGCTGCTAAAAAATCGGCGTAGCCGTCCGGCAATTGCCTGCGCAACCATGGCGGGGGTGAGTTCTCCCAGATTCGGCAGCAGATCGACCCCGTGCTCGTCGAACTCCCCAACGACTCTGGGGCGTGAACCCACGGGATAGTTGTAAAGCTGCGACGTTAGCTGGTCCTCGATGATCGAGCGCTTTTCTTCAACGACGAGAATTTCTTCCAGCCCTTCGGCAAAGCGATGGGTTTGTTGGGGCTCGAGAGGCCAGGGCATACCGACTTTATAAACTCGGATACCGATCTCGGCAGCGGCGCTGTCGTCAATGCCCATATCTTCCAGTGCCTGCAGGACATCGAGATAGGCTTTTCCGGAGGTAATAATTCCTAGGCGAGGATTTGGGCTGTCGATCACGATGGGGTTGAGGTTGTTCACCCGGGCAAATTCTCGAGCGGCATAAATTTTGTATTTGTTTAGGCGTCGCTCTTGATCTAACGGCTTGTCTGGCCAGCGGGCACTGACGCCGCCCTGGGGTAATTCGAAGTCCTCTGGAATTTGGATGGAAATTCGAGCAGCGTCGATGTTTGCAGAAATCGCTGAGTCCATATTTTCGGTAATGGCTTTAAGTGCCACCCAGCATCCAGAAAATCGTGAGAGCTCCCAGCCAAATAGCCCAAGGTCGAGAACCTCCTGAACATTGGCTGGGGCTAATACGGGAACTGAGGCACCGATGAACATATGCTCAGATTGGTTGGGTAGGGTAGAGGACTTACAGGCGTGATCATCTCCAGCAACCGCGAGAACGCCGCCCTTGGGTGCAGTGCCAAATGCGTTGGCGTGTTTAATGACGTCCATTGAGCGGTCGACGCCGGGGCCCTTGCCATACCAGAGTCCAAAAACACCGTCGAATTTGGAGCCTTTAAATAGCTGGGTCTGCTGGCTACCCCAGACGGCGGTGGCAGCGAGTTCTTCGTTGACACCAGGCTGGAAATAAATGTTTTGGTTTTTCAAGAAGTCCCTGGCTTGCCACAGGGACTGATCGATACCTCCGAGTGGCGAGCCGCGGTAGCCCGATATGAAGCCTGCGGTGTTGAGCCCTCTTTGCTGATCGCGTTGCTGCTGCAACATGGGTAGGCGCACAAGTGCTTCGATACCCGTCATGTAGGCTCTGCCCGTCTGAATCGTATATTTATCGTCTAGCTGGACCTGCCGGTTTAGCGGTGCTTTTGTATGGTTCATCAGGGGATCCTAATAGCGAGATCAACGCGCAAATTTTCCCAAAATAGAGGGAATTTATTATCTTATATTTGGCATTTATTCTTCATTATTGGATTATAATTTCAGTGAAAATAAAATAAGTGGCAAAAATATGCATATTATGTCCAGGGTAGATCGACAGATTTTGGGTGTTTTGCAAAGCGATGCCGCCATCAGCACTGCTGATCTAGCGGAGCGGGTGCACATGTCGCAGTCGCCTTGCTGGCGAAGAGTAAATCGCCTTCAGGAGTCTGGAGTTATTAGGGGCCAGGTGGCGCTACTAGATCGGCAGCTGCTAGGCATGGAGGTGGTTGTTTTTGCCACCGTCAACTTGACCCAGTCAGGGCGGCAAAATTTGCTGGCTTTTGAAGCGGACATTATCCATCACCCAGAGGTTTTAGAGTGTTACACCATGACGGGGATCTGGGACTACGTTCTGAAAATAGTCACACGTGACATTCGACACTACGAGGACTTTGTTCGTAACACGCTCAATACGATGGAAATGATTCGCGAGCTTCACTCGCACATGGCGGTAACCGAGATCAAAAACACCACCGCACTGCCTCTTTCTACCCAGCTTCAAGAGACAGATGTCGCTTAATTAAGGTCGTGAGTTACCCTTTGGAGCAGCTTTTAGGGGGGGGTAGTGGCTACACGGTCGCATAAAGTGAAGAAAACGTTTTTGATGATGGAGTGGTGATTGGGGCGATCCTTGCCCCGGTGGGCTTTGTGGGGCGGGAACTACGTTCCTAACTTTTGAGTCTTCCGTGACTCGCACCCGTCGAAAACCGGTCTTCCTGACTTAGCGCGACAATACGCGTCCCATTTTGCGATGTCAATTTTAAATTGCTTCTTTTATTGCGATTAGCGTCTGGGAGGACGGGTGACTAGCCGCCAGAACGGCGAGGTCTTGGATTAATAACCCCAGATTGTCGCTGCTGATGAGGCCTTGTGTAATCTTCACCGAGTAATGAGCAGTGGCTGTTTGGGACGCTTTTGACGGGGGTGCAGTGCCGGATGACTGGAGCCCTTGACAGGAAATCGGTGGACGCAAGATGGTGCCACCCGGCACTTCAAAGACTAGGCCGTGATGTCAGGCAAACAGGACTGAGTGTTCCAGGCTGAGGACTATTCTATCGCGCGGTACTCTTTGCAAGCCACGCTCGGTAGGCTACAGTGCTGTAGGGTGCTGGACGACGTTGAACCTCCGATAGCAAATACTGAACAAAAACAGAGAGAAGCTGTGAAAATGAATAGAACGAGTCTTTTTTGCGTTGTGATCGGATTTCTGGTCGCTTTTTCAGGCGTGTCCGTAGGTCAAGATCTCGGTTGCGAGGCGGAGGTCACTTTGGATGGCGGTGTGATCGAAGTTGCTGCGAGTTCTGCAGGGGACGACACAGAAAACATTCAGTGTGCTCTTGATGCAGCGGCAGATGGCGGTTACAAAGACGTCTATTTGACTTCGAGTGCTTACGCGATTGGGGGAGTCGAAGTCACAAACTTCCGCGGTGACTTCCGTGGAAAGTCGGCGTCATCTACAACGATTACTGTTACTGACGGTGCCTTGGCCTGTGAAAAAGGCGCGGCATTGCGTTTCAATCAGGGTGCTACGACCATCAAACGCGTTTCATTGAAAATGAATGAGCCCTGCAGCACAGCGGGCGGCTCCGCTTCGGTCATCGGGTTCTATACCAATCCTTCAGACTGCTCAAAGAGAACGGTCACTGGCGTTGTTGACCGAGTTATTATAGAAGGCGGTGGCGCCTCAGCGATCGACTTTTCTACAGGCATTACCGTAGATGCTGCTCCAGAATGTTTCCCGGAGGATTCCAGTGAGCCCCTACCGACCTCGAGGAAAGCTCTTGGTGGATTGAGGGCCAATCGTAATCAAATTCGTGACCTCGATATTGGAATTTTAGCTTCCGTGTCAGATGGTGGTCAGATCGACATAACGTCAAACCGTGTCAGCGGAGCAGTGGTTGCGATGGAGCGTTTAGGTATTCCAATTTCAATCGTTGATGCCAACCAAAACACCAATATTTTCCGGAACGAAATTAGCTACAACGATGTTGAGTATCCGGGCGGACTCGCTGGGCTCTTTGGCACCACAGGGATTCTCATCGGCAGCACCAGCGCGTCACCTAATACTAACAAAACATCGATTAGTAAGAATACGTTTACCGATGGTGGGGCTAATTCCGAGGGTTATGGTTTGTTATCGGCTCAGCAGGGGAAAAGCATTACCCACGAAATTGTGGTGGCTGGAAATACCTTTAACGGCAGCGACACCAACACCTTGGGTGCGGGTTTGGCCGTCTTGGATACGTCAAAGGGAGTCATTAGTGGTAACTCCTTCAAAGCAGGTGCCATGACATGGATTGCGCTAGCCAGTGGGGATCCAGCGGATGGAGGGCTAGGCGCTACAGTGAAAGGGTGGGCAATCGTATCAAACTCTTTTTCTGCATCGACGGCGTCTGTTGACGTAACGCTGGGTAGCAACACGGAAGACAACATCGTGGGTCGTACTCAGAATAGTCCGGTTGTAGACGACTCAGGCAGTAACGATGTGTTAGAAAGCTCTGCGTCGGCAAGTAGTTTCTTGGGCCGCAGTGCACCTATCTCAATCGGTTCGCAGACCCTCTACGAAGAGCAGTTGGAAACCATAACTGGCCGAGGCGTGCCTCTTCGAAAGCTCGGCCGCTGATAAGCTGCGTAATCAGTCTGCTACAGGGCTCGTGCTCGGCGCCCGCCGTGTACGAGCATATTCCGATTGAAGACCGACCCCTGAAGGTGCTTTTAGCAAACTGCTAGATTGGACGGTCACGTGCCTGCTAGGCAAGAAGCGCTATTCAGCGTTCAGTTAATAGAGCCATTGGGCGTAAGAAGGCGCGATTGAAGGCTTACTCACTCGACTGATGCCGTACTCTGCCTTTATTTAGATTCCAGGAAGGTCGGTAGGCGGCTGTCATTCTAAGATCTGGTTGCAGAAATCGTATAGCTCTAAATCTTGTTGGTTAGCACCGTTCATCCAGCTCCAGTTGTCTTCGCTAAGCTCTTCTCGGATCTTTTCAAGACGTTTCTCAACCGGCTGGTGTGACTCATGGTTAGTAACGTTGGCTGCGGGCAGGTCTTTGTATGTAAATTCAATTCCATATTCTGCAAGTACTGCTGGGAACCGTTTGACATCATTGTCATAGGCCTCTGTACGAGCCAGCAGAGGAACGGTCAATAAATTACGCTTTGCCTGATCAAGATCGCTCAATCGAAAAGAGTTCGGGCTGCCGTGTAAAAAAGTTTTTGCAAGGCCAACGCTGCCAAAGACACCGCAAAACATATGCGTCTGGCTATTGCTTAACAATCCTGCATTTAAGTTCATCGTCTGATCGGTTCGCAGGTACGTCACCCATTCATCAAAGCTGGGGTTATCAAGCGACGGTTTTGTGGAGTCAGCGGAAGCTGTTGTGCCCTGCAGGGTTTTCTTTAGCGCACTTTTTATTTTTTTTGCCGTCCCTGCGGAGCGCATTTCAAAGCCGTAAACCGAGCGGATGCGCAATATAGGGTGCCTCACGAAAACAGCCGCAACGGCATTGTGATCGAGGTCAGTCGGCACGGGGAGGCGAATGCTGTGGGAGGAAAATGCGGCTTTGGTAGGGTTTCTGCGGATCACCTTGAGCAACTCTTGCTGGTTGAACATGGTGTAGGGAAATGGTCCGTCAAAGCACAGGTGGTCGTCCTTATAATTGGCCGTCAGGAGCTCATCAAAGGAGGTGCCGCTATTTTTAAAGCTGTGGTAATGAACAATAACCGATCGCTTCGAATTCATTGAATTGAGCCTTGTGGACTTAAAGTGCCTAAAATAACGATGTGGAATATTGGCCCGCCCGGCAGGATTCGAACCTGCAACCTACGGCTTAGAAGGCCGTTGCACTATCCGATTGTGCTACGAGCGGCTGGGCCGGCAGTATGCCACTGCTTATCACTGTGCCCAAGTAGCAAATGCGGGCATTTTGTCGAACTCGGGCCTACGTTTTTTGGGGAGCGCTATCACTCTGGGTTTTCGGGTTCTGAACTGTCTTCACCGCAGGTTGGCCTCGCGCTGCATCCCCATATCTAGCCCTCTGCTTGTAGGCATTCCCTGTTGCCGCTGGCAATATTGGTGAGAAGTGCGGTTCCGGCCTCGATCAATATCGCTTCGGCCTGCGCAGACTCATCGAATAAATCCAGCAGCTGATTACTTTCAAGGGTTGCCACGCCATGAGCGAGGGCCCAGAGCTGGGTGGCCACTCTTAACGCCTGTTTTTGATCAGCCGAAGACAGACTTTTTCTGCTACTTGGAACCAGATGCTTTTCTACCGAGGCGAGCAGCAAAGAAAAACCTACGCTTTTATGGGCAAGGTTCTGGCGTTCGGGGTGCATTTGTCCATGGTCTTCCCACATGAGAGAAAAGAACGCACGTTTTTCCCGGGCATAGTTTAGGTATGTCAGACTCATCGCAGAAACAGCGGCGATGGTATCTGAGCTGCTTCGATATATTTTTTGCGTCTCTTCGAGGGCTTGATGTAAGCCAATAAATGCAAGATCTCTTACGTTATCGAGCAAATCGTTTTTGTCCTGAAAATGCCGATACGGCGCGGCGCTGCTCACCCCGGCTCTTTTTGCCGCATCAGTAATGCTAAACGACAAGGAGCCTTGCTCCTCGATGAGAGCCGCTGCGGCTAGAATCAACGCATTCCTGAGGTGTCCATGGTGATAGCCGCCGTTCGGCTGGTTCATGCCAGTTTAGCCTCGATCTTGTTGGTGCCTTCGGGCATGGGGCGGGGCCGAACCGTGAGATAAAACAGTGGCGGTACCAAAAAGAAAGATATGACCGTTGAGAGCAGAACGCCGCCTGCAATAGCCATCGCAAAGGGTGGCCAAAAGCGGCTTCCTTCGAGAATAAGCGGCAAGAAACCGCCAAAGGTCGTGACGGTTGTCGACACAATATGGCGACTCGAATCACGGACGACGCGGATGACCGCCTCAGCATCGCCGCTTGCAGCTTTAGAGTCTTGCTGCAGGGCAGTAAGAATAATGATCGCAGCATTAATGGAAACGCCAATAGAGCCGATAACGCCGATTAGTGGATTTATCCCTAGGGGGTAGCGAAATAATGCCAGCGCGAACAGGCTAAGACCAAATGAGCAACCGCACACTAATACTGCGATACCGGATAGACGCCATGAGTTGAAGGTCAGTAGGATCGTGGCTACGAGTGCGGCGGTAATGATGCCGAGGGGTGCCATAAGGTCTTCGATAACGCCGGCGCGCTCATCAGTATCCCCGCCAAAACTGTAGTAATACCCGGGGGGCAACTCGATAGGGTCCGCATTCAGCTTTTCACGAAGGAGTTTTAATGCCTCTTCCGGGAGCACGCCTCTGACCAAAAAAGCCTGCACACGATTGAGTCGCTCGCCATTTTCTCGGGTAATTGGGCTGTCGTCCGGCTCAAGCTGGGCAGTGCCTAGAGCGCTTAAAGGCACGGCTTTGACACCGGATGCTGATTGTTGAACTGGGATGCGCATATTTTGCAGGACATTGCTATTCGACCAGTCTTTTCGAGCGAGCCTCGTACGCACGGGTAAGCGTTCGGTATCCTCAAGGAGCTCCCCTCCAAGCCGACCGCGCAACGCCGCGTCTAATGCCGTTGCTACCTGAACCCGACTCAGTCCTACTTGCTTTAATTTTTCTTCTTCTAAGTGAAATACGAGTTTTGGTGGTCCTGCTTCCATCGAAACTTTGGTGTGAGTAACGTCAGGAAGGGCGTCCATGCGTTGTCGAAACTGCTCGCCGAGCTCCTTCAACTTGTTGACGTTGGGACCTGATACGGTGATCTCTAGAGGCGCCTCAACTGGGGGCCCTTGATCAATACCTCTGACAATAATTTGGGCACTGGGGTAGTCGTAATCTAGCTGGCGTTGCAGGCGCCGAATTAGCGCATCAGTGGTGTCCTCGTCAGTGGTAAGGATGAGGGCTTCTAACCAACTAGGCCGGCCCTTTTTATTGGAACGCATGTTGTAGTAGAACGCGGGGGCGCTTTCGCCAATTGTCCAATCCACACGGCGGATTAAAGCTTCCTTGGCTAGGTCACTATCGATTTGTGTTGCTAGGTGCAGGGCGTCATCGATAGACGCACTTTCGGTAAGCGTGATCTGCAGGTACAGCTGATCGCGATCGGTACCCGGGAAAAATTGATTAGTCAGCGTGCTGGCACTTAGAAAGCCTGCGACCGGTAGACAAAGAGCAAGGGCGATAGAGCCAGCCGGGTTGCGCAGAGATAATGTCAGTAGCTTGGCAAAAATCCGACTGACCTGGGGCAAATCCACACCGACTCGCCACCACTGATATCCGTCGTTCAACCCGGTAGGCAGCAATCGGGCCGCGAGAACGGGAGTGACCGTGAGGGAGAGCAGCATGGATGCGAGCAGCATGACGATAACCGAGAGCGCTATAGAGCCCAAAAAGTCACCGGCCGGGCCCTCTAAAATTGCCATAGGTAAAAAGGCTAGGACGGTGGTGGCCGTAGATGCAATGAGCGGTACGCGCAGACGACTGACGGATGCTCCGAGTGCTTGCAGCGGTGACATCCCCGTGATGAGTCGCTTGCGCACCTCATCGGTCATGACGATAGAGCCGTCTACGAGCAGTCCTAAGGCAACGACTAGCCCAGTCAAAGACATTTGGTGGATCGGCACCTCAAGATATAGCAGGGCAAGCATGGACAGGAGCGTGCACAGGGGCAGAATCAAGGCAACGACCAGCGCAGCGCGCCAGCCCAATGTGATCAGGAGCACTGCGAGTACTATGCAAACCCCTGCGAAGAGGTTGCTAGCGACTCCAGCGAGGCGAGCCTCGGTGTACTGGCTTTGGTCGTAGGCAATCTCGATGCTCAGTCCCTCAGGGGCTTGAGCGCGGTAGTCATCCAAAAACTTGTCAAAGCGAGCGCCATAGGTATCGGCTTGATAACCCTGAGTCATCTCTGTGCCCAGCAGCACAGAGCGTCGACCGTTAGATAGCGCATAACTAAACGCGGGTGTGCGCTCGGTTCGTGTCAGTTTTGCAATATCCTGAAGCCTTAGCGTACGGCCGTTGGGTAGTGCACGCACCTGAAGCTCTCTCAGGGTTTCGAGATTTGTGAACTCACCCGCGAGTTCAACGGCGATATCAGAACCACTCCCGGTAAGACTCCCCGCAGGTGTTCTAGCATCGGCCCTGCGCAGTATGTCACTGACCTCACTCACACTAATGCCCAGAAACGCGAGCTGTGTTTCGTCAAGCTCTACTAAAACTTCCTCCTCGGGCGCTCCATATAACGTCACCCGTTTGGTTTTTGGAATGCCGCGGATGGCATCGGCGAGGATTTCAGCTTCTCTCCGTAATACTGATGGCGGAATTTCTCTGCCGGGCTTGGCCGAAATAGCAAGAATCTTGACGTAGGCGGTTATGATGTCATCGTCAAAGGAGGGGGCCTCAACACCCGCGGGAAAATTGGCGGCCTCGGCTGCCACAATGTCACGCAGTTCAGACCAAACCCGTTCGATCCCCGATAGCGACAACCGATAATCAGTTTCAATGGCAATGACCGAAACCCCCGCCGCAGAGGTGGATGTGATTTCGGTCACTTCGGGGACCTCCCGCAAGGCATCCTCCAATGGCTTTGTCACCAGCGATTCAACTCGCGCGGGGCTGGCACCGGGAAAAAATGTCTCTATCTTGGCAATAAAAGGTGTAATTGTCGGGTCTTCTTGGCGTCCCAGGCTGGAGTAAGAAGTGCTACCGACCGCGACAATAATCAGCAATATCAGTGTGAGATAGCGAGGATTCTGAAACAGTAAGCGGGCGATCACAGCTCAATTCTCCAAAGGGGCGATGAGAGTCCCCGGGCTTAACCGGTGAAGTCCGCTGGCAATGATTTTGGCATCATTTGCGAGTGTTCCAGCGACAAAAACCTGATCATCCTCGCTATAGATAATTTCAACCGCTTCGCGAGCAGCGACGTGCCCTTGGGATACAGTCTTCACCACCAAAACATCCCACAGGCCTCGGTTACCTGCGGTTAATGACGATAAGGGTATCCACCCTCCGGATTCATGGACGGATTGAGCGAGTTCGAGGGTGATCGTTTCGCCGGTTTTGACTACTGCGTTCTCAGGTAATAAAAAAATGGCCCCAACGGTAAGCGTTGAAATATCGACATCACCACGAACGTTTTTGAGGGTGGCCTCTAGTTTCTGCCCTCCAACGGCGAGGGAATATGATTCGCCAAGTTTTAGCGAATTCCCGATACCGACGGGCACACCCACATGCGCTTCAAAGCTTGATTGGGCCAACAGTCGGAGGATAGGGGTCCCGGGCGTTACTACGACGCCTTGATCGGCATAGCGTTGCGCCACTACGCCAGAGTAGGGCGCTTTCAATGTGCTTTTCTCTATATCCAAGCGGGCACTATCCCTCCGGGCGCTAATGGCTCTCTGGGCCTGCTGCAGCGCCTGAGTGCCCAGTTTTGCGTCATCAAAGGTTTGCTGTGAGGTCAAGCCCCGGTCAAGAAGGTCAGCGACACGTTCGCGTTTCAGTGTGGCTAACTCGAGATTGGTGGCGATTTTCGCAAGGTCAGCTTCTGCTGCCCGCAATTTGGCGAGTCGCTGGTCTGTGTTAAGTGTCGCAAGTAATTGCCCTTTAACAATAGTCATGCCTTCCCGGGCGGTCAGCGTTTCTAACGTGCCAGCGACTTCAAAAGCTAAGGCACTGTCTCTGCGCGCGCGTACGTTGCCAATGTAGCTCGATTTTCGGATGTAGTGATCGGTGCGGTCAAAGGGCATAACTGCCACTGGAAGCGGCTCTCTTGCTTGCTTCTGCGGTGTTTTTACATTGGCGCTTATCAGACCGGTGATGCCAATGGAGAGACCAATTGCGGCGATAACTGCCAGCAAAGAGCCCTTGCTGATCAATTTAAGGCGTGTTTTTGGCATTACTAAGGACTCCATCGCTGTTGCTGTCAGCTGTGATCACGATAATTCCGCAATGTAAATGAGATTCACATTTATGTAAATGCAATTTACATTGAATAGTTGGTCATACGGTGCTCTTAAAGTTGCGGATCAGGCTTGTTTTCGCGACACTACGCGGCCCGCGCATAGCGGGACTTATGGTGACTCGGGTGGTCCCCTCGCAGCGATAGGTAATGAACTCCGCCAGGCCCGGAAGGGAGCAACGGTAGTTACTGATTCGGGTGCCGGGGTGTGGCTGCTCGGGTCACCTCCAATT
>JAQXAF010000097.1 GCA_029253085.1 Luminiphilus sp.
TCGGCACGATCAAAAGGATCATTGCTGGTCACCTCACAGAACTGGGGTTGATCAACCGCATCAGGATCCACCCAGACAATGGGACCTAGGTCTAATCGAGCCTGCTTGTCGGTTTTGCCGGGCAAACGCTTCAATAAGTCAGTACGCCCAATCAAATCCTCGAGCCGAGAGACGCCCAGCTTTGCCAGCCACTCCCTTGTTTCCCGAGCAACAAAATTAAAGAAGTTAATAACCCGTTCAGCATCGCCATTAAAGTGCTCTTCGCGCAGCACAGCATTTTGTGTGGCGACGCCGGTAGCACAGTTGTTGAGATGGCAAATGCGCAGATATTTACAGCCCATTGCAACCATGGGCGCTGTGCCAAAGCCAAAGCTCTCTGCCCCAAGTATAGCGGCCTTGATTACATCAAGACCGGTCTTCATACCACCATCAGCCTGAACACGAATTTTGCCCCGCAGACGGTTTCCGCGAAGGGTCTGATGGACTTCAGCAAGCCCCAATTCCCAAGGAGATCCAGCATGACGAATCGATGTCAGCGGACTCGCGGCGGTACCACCGTCGTAACCGGAAATCGTAATAAGATCTGCGTAGGCTTTGGCAACGCCTGCTGC
This sequence comes from Luminiphilus sp., assembly GCA_029253085.1. Lineage (GTDB taxonomy): Bacteria > Pseudomonadota > Gammaproteobacteria > Pseudomonadales > Halieaceae > Luminiphilus. The sequence continues at coordinate 612 of JAQXAF010000097.1, forward strand.
AATGGTGCCAACCCCTGGCTCTGAGACCAACTTCACCGAAACCAAAGCCGTGGGATTGACCTGCTTTAAATCAAAAATAAGCTGCGCTAAATCCTCGATTGAATAAATATCGTGGTGGGGCGGCGGGGATATCAGCGTCACCCCCGGCACTGAGTAGCGCAGCCGGGCAATCAAATCGTTGACCTTACCACCGGGTAGCTGCCCCCCCTCACCGGGCTTTGCACCCTGAGCCACTTTAATCTGCAGCACCTCCGCGTTGACCAAATAATGAGGGGTTACGCCAAATCGCCCCGACGCAATTTGCTTGATTTTAGAAACGCGATTTGTGCCAAAGCGCGCAGGATCCTCGCCACCCTCCCCGCTGTTTGAGCGGGCACCCACATGGTTCATTCCCATAGCCAGAGACTCGTGGGCCTCGGGAGACAGGGCGCCCAGGGACATGCCGGCCGAATCAAAGCGCTTCAAAATAGCGTCTATTGGCTCCACCTCACCCAAGGCAATGGGCTCACCGGATAAATCCAGATCCAACAAATCGCGAAGCGCAGCGACCGGACGATCGGTACAGTATTGGGCGTAACGTTGATAGTCGGCATAATCGCCCGTTGCCACCGCTTGCTGCAGTGTCATCACGACGTCGGGGTTGAAGGCGTGATACTCGCCGCCATGAACGTATTTTAGTAAACCACCCTGATCCAGAGTTTTACGCCGCGACCGAGCTTTGGCAGCCACTTGCCAGAGATCGCGTTCCAACTCGTTAAAACCCGCCCCCGATATTCGCGAAGCAACGCCGGTAAAGCAGGCATCAACAATCTCTTTATCCAAGCCGACTGCTTCAAAAAGCTGGGCGCCGCGATAGGAGTTGACCGCAGAAATGCCCATTTTGGACATAATCTTCAGCAAACCTTTATTGATCCCTTTTCGGTAATTTTTATAACAGCGCGTTGGATCTCCTAAGAGTTCTCCTGAGCGCAATTGCCCTTCGAGAATACTGTAGGCCAGATAGGGGTATACCGCGGTGGCACCGAATCCCAGCAGGCAGGCAAAGTGATGCGAATCCCGCGCACTACCACTCTCCACGATAAGGTTGGCGTCTGCTCGAAGACCCGAACGAATGAGATGGTGATGAACTGCACCTGTTGCCAACAGACTGTGAATTGGAAGTCGACTGTCGCCAAACTGTCGGTCCGATAAGATCAGTAACGTAGCGCCACCGCGAACCGCCGTCTCAGCCGTCAGACATAGGCCTTCAACGGCAGATCGTAAGTCGCCATTTTCGGGGTCATAGGTGGCGTCGATATCCGCAATCTTGAGTTTCTCGTCCTCAATATTCAACAGCGTGTTGAACTTCCCTTGGGACAAAACCGGCGACGTGAGGCTTACCCGGTAAGCATGCTCCTCAATTTCGTCAAATATATTGCCCTCGCGTCCCAAATCGACCTCAAGAGACATCACAATAGATTCGCGCAGTGGATCTATTGGCGGGTTGGTAACTTGCGCAAACTTTTGCCGGAAGTAGTCGTAGATTGAACGGTCCCTTGCGGACAAAACTGCCAGCGGGGTATCGTCACCCATTGAGCCCACAGCTTCATTGCCCGACTCTGCCAATGGCCGCAAAACTTGATCGCGCTCTTCAAAGCTGACCTGAAACATTTTCTGGTAAGTATCTAATTCAGACTCAGGAATGCCCGGAGCAGATTCACCGTCAAAGCTCCCTTCGATATAGCGCGCGTTATCTCGCAACCAGCGCTTATATGGGTGGCGCGACTTAAGCATGTTATCGATGTCGTCGGTGTGCAGTACCTTGCCTTCTTGGGTGTCTACGACCAGCATCTGTCCCGGCCCCACCCGTCCCTTGGCAATGACATCGGCAGTTGAGTACCCGTGTGTGCCAATTTCTGAAGCCAAGGTTATAAAACCATCGGTAGTTGTCACCCAGCGCGCCGGTCTCAACCCGTTACGATCCAAAAGGCAGCAGGCGTAGCGTCCATCCGTGAGTACGATTCCCGCGGGACCATCCCAGGGCTCCATGTGCATGGCTTGATATTGATAAAATGCCTTGAGGTCCGGATCCATTCCTTCAATGTTTTGCCAAGCCGGGGGAATCAACATGCGCAGTGCACGAGGCAGTTCAACGCCCCCGGTGGTCAGCAACTCCAACATATTATCGAGACTTGAAGAGTCAGAGCCCACCGTATTCACCAGAGGAACAACGCTTTGGAGCTGTGGCAGCAGAGGGGAAGCCAATTTAGACGTTCTGGCACGAGACCAGCTACGATTGCCTTCTATGGTGTTGATTTCTCCGTTGTGGGCCAACATTCTAAAGGGCTGAGCCAATGGCCAGCGAGGCAAGGTATTGGTTGAAAAGCGCTGGTGAAAAACGCAGATCGCGGTTGCCAGCCGCTCGTCATTAAGGTCTGGGTAGAAACGCGCCAGATCCGCAGGCATCACCAATCCCTTGTACGACACCACCTGATCGGAAAGGCTGCAAATGTAAAAGTCCGGGTCGTCGACCATGGCAATTTCGGCCTGACGCCGCGCCATAAATAACCGTGCGGTGACCTGCGCGTGATCAAGCTTCTCTGCGTCGATAAACACTTGTTCGATGTGTGGCAGCTGATCGAGGGCAATCTCACCGCAGACATCAGGATTCAGAGGCACTTCACGCCAGCCGATAACAGCCAGCTCGTTGCCGGCTAAAGCGTTCTCTAACGCCGCCTTTGCCGTGCGCTGCGCGGTGGGCTCAGCACCCATGAAAATCATTCCGACCGCGTAATGTTGGCCTAGGTCCTTGGCAAAATGCATCTTCGCTTCAGCGCGCATAAAGCTATCCGGCATCTGCAACAATAAGCCACAGCCATCACCGGTCTTACCATCGGCCGCAATCCCGCCTCGGTGGGTCATGCAGGTTAGCGACTCAATAGCCGTCTCTAACAAACGATGGCTGGGCTGACCTTGGATATGGGCAATCAGACCAAAACCACAGTTGTCCCGGAATTCCTCAGGGCGGTAAAGGCCCTGCAGGTCGGTCGAGACTGACGCGACACCCGCAATATCTTTAGGGGTCATAAACACTCACATTCAAATAAACCGGCACTGTTTACCGGAAACAAGCCTGCCCGTCAGGGTCAAGGCAAAAGGCCGGGTATTTTACACATGTAGGATCAACGGAACAATTATGATCTTGAAGGTCATTTCGCCAGGGTTTGCGCGATTTCGTCGATTGTCACGTTATCGACCAAGCAGGCATCGCCTAATTTTTCGAGCAAGACGTAGCGTATTTTACCACGGACGACCTTTTTATCCCCAGCCATAGCGTCGAGAAAGACCTCTGCAGACATTGTTGATGGTGGCTCAACAGGCAAGCCGAAGGTCTCTAAAAATCTCTTTAACCCAATAACCATCTCCTCCGAGACATGACCTCGCGTGGCAGAGATCTGCGCAGCCATGACCATTCCGCAGGCGACAGCCTCGCCATGCAGCCAAACGCCGTAGCCCATCACGTGCTCGATTGCATGAGCAAAGGTATGTCCAAAATTAAGGATGGCCCGCAGCCCTCCTTCCCGCTCATCCTGGGCGACAACGTCTGCCTTTATCGCACAGCTACGCTGAATAGCTTCAGCCAGCACCTCATTATTTCGGGTAAGTAGCGCATCGCTGTGCTCTAGCAGCCAATGATAAAAGTCTGGGTCCCAAATACAGCCATACTTAATAATTTCAGCAATTCCAGCTGCAAACTCCCGATCTGGGAGTGTCTGCAACGAATCAAGATCAATTAGAACCGCCCTGGGCTGGTGAAACGCACCAATCATATTTTTCCCCAGAGGGTGATTAACCCCAGTCTTACCTCCCACCGAGGAATCGACCTGAGCCAGCAAGGTTGTCGGTAGCTGAATGAAATCGACACCCCGTAAGAAACAAGCTGCGCTATAACCCGTGAGATCACCGATAACACCACCGCCAAGAGCGATAAATACACTGCGTCGCTCATGATGATATTCGAGAGCTTTCTGCCAAATTTGATCGGCGCTCATCAGGTGCTTTTGGTCTTCCCCATCGGGCAGAATCACCTCGGTCACCTTTCTCCCCTGTCCCAAGGCGTCGCGCACCCGCGACATATACAACGGTGCCACCGTGTCATTACTCACCAAAACTACTGGAGAATCGCCCAATAACGCAGCGAACCGCTCGCTGTCGCTCAATACACCATGACCAATAATAATGGGGTAACTGCGATCAATACCGCTACAAGGTAAATCGACCTGAAGACTGTAGATAGGGTTAGACATAATCGAGTGACTCGCGAAATACGTGCATCCAAGTAAAAAGTTAAGCGCCGGGCCTGATCACAGTTTAATCGCCTCAGGGGCCAGAGACTGGCACCACCCCTTTTAAAGCAGCAACTATAAGTTCCGCCAACTGCCTGGCATTACGCTTAGTCGTTGGCAGTGTGAGATCTGCTATCTCTTTATAAAGAGGCTCTCTCGTATCCATCAAATCAGTTAACACGCGCCGTCGATCCTGCCCCGCAAGTAACGGCCGCTTCTGATCTTTACTGGTACGCCGGACCTGCTCGCGTAACGTGGCTTCGAGATACACCACAAATCCACGCTCACTCAGAACACGGCGGTTCTCATCTCTTAGAATAGCACCGCCACCGGTAGCCATAACAACGGTATCCCGAGATGAAATATCCTCTAAAACCTTGGACTCTCGGTCGCGAAAGCCAGATTCGCCCTCTATTTCGAATATCCAGGGTATATCGGCCCCGGTTCGCGCCTCGATTTCAGTATCAGAATCCACAAACTCAAAACCAAGTATTTGGGCTAGCGCACGCCCCACCGTGGATTTCCCAGCCCCCATAGGGCCAACTAAAAACACTCGGGCGGAGGAAATCACAGGATCAGTCGAGAAGGGCCTCGGAAAGAATCCGCGGCGTAATAAAGATTAGCGTTTCTGTCTTGCTAGTCTTACTAGCAGTATTCTTGAAGAGCGTGCCAAGATAAGGAATGTCGCCCAGGAAAGGCACTTTTCGGATCTGGGTGATTTCTTCATTCTGAAATACCCCACCAAGGACTACTGTTTCGCCATTACCCACCAACACCTGCGTGGTTAACTGCGTGGTGTTAATCGTGGGAATTAAACCCCCGGTACCACTGGGCACCAAATCGCCTAGCGAGTCTTGGTTGACCACCAAATCAAGAAGAATTCGATCGTCCGGGGTTATATTAGGGGTAACTTCCAACTTAAGAACGGCTTCTTTGAATGAGACGGTTGTCGCGCCAGAAGCCGCCCCTTCTTGATAGGGAATCTCACTACCAGACTTAATTGTCGCCAGCTGCTTATCCCCCGTAATAATCTTCGGCTGACTGACGACTTCACCTTGCCCCGAAGACTCTAGGGCCGATAGTTCTGCAGTGAGAAACAGGTCGTTAGAGGTGAACCCCACGGCAAAACCGCTGGTAGCTTGAGAAACTCCCAAATCGACCAGTGCTGCACCAAGCCCCTGCTGCTGTTGCTGGCCGTCCCCTCCCTGCTGCTGTTGCTGCCCACCTTGAACCGGGTAGGTCAATGTAGGGGTTATCCCTGCAACGGTGTCTTGATTAAAGCTGACCACCTGCTCTCGACTACCCGACGCCGAGTAAATATTGCCATTGCTGCTATCGGTACCGATATAACCACCGCCCCACTCAATCCCCAGCTCTTCATCCAGATTAGTAGAGGCAATAACAATACGAGCCTCAATCATGACCTGGCGTATGGGCACATCAACGCGCTCAATAAGGTCACGGATCTCAGCAAGTTTTGTCGCCGTATCGGTCACGATAATCGAGTTGGTGCGCTCATCAACAACTACCGAACCTCGATCAGATACCAATGAACCGCCCTCTTCAGAGCCCGCTTCAAAAAGATTGACCACCTCGGTGGCTTTTGCATAACGGATGCGAATGAACTCCGATTGGAGTGGTGCGAGTTCGGCAATCTGCTTATTTGATTCAATTTCCTGCCGTTCACGTTCTGCAATTTCTACTGCGGGTGCGACCATCAAGACGTTGCCGATGCGTCGGCTATCAAGACCCTTAGTTCTCAGCACCAGCTCCAACGCCTGGTCCCAGGGAACATTTTGTAATCTCAAAGTAATATTGCCGCTGACCGTATCAGACGCCACAAGATTGAGGTCGGTAAAATCAGCAATAAGCTGTAAAACAGCACGCACCTCAATGTCCTGAAAGTTAAGAGAAATGCGCTCACCAACATAGGTAAATTCGTTTAAGCGAGCCTTTTTCTCATCTGCACTCAGGGGTTTTACACTAAGGATGTACTCTTTCCCCGTCTGATATGCGAGGTAGTCGAAGGTACCTTCGGCTTCAAGCAATAAACGGGTTCCTCGCTCGGTGGTTGTCACCTCAATTGAATTCACAGGCGTCGCAAAATCAGTCACGTCAAAGCGGCGCAACAAACCGTCAGGCACTGTCGTCGCCAGAAACTCGAGATTAATTTTTCCACCTTCAGAAAACACGTTCACATCAACAGAGGGGTCGCTAAGCTGCAGTATAAGGCGCCCTTCTCCGGACTCCGCTCGGCGAAACTGCAGATCGGTCAGCTGAGCGCGGGCTTCAATCACAGGCGTCATTTGGCTTTCAAGAACATCATTCGTTGGGGTTGCTTTGGTGTAACCCCCGCTGCTGTCTTGACCTACCTGCAAAACAAGCTGATTACCGCTGACAACCGCTTCGTAGGGCACCAATTTAACAAGATTCAGTACCAGACGCGTTTTGTCACCGGCCTCAAGAACCAATACGCCAGTGGCGTTTCCGAAAGGCAATGAAAATCGCTTCTGATCAAGACCGCTCTTCGTGCCGGGGAAGTCAATGGCAATACGAGCCGGCTCTTCAATCGTGTAGGCACTGTAGTCCTCGGGTGGAGCTTCGCTGAAGTCCAGGCGCACTTCAAATTTACTCCCGGGCTGTGAGCTGAACGTAATATCCTCAATTACAGGCTGTGCAAATAGGGGCGCTGCCCCCCCCAGCAACAACACTAGCGTTAGGCCGGCTTGTAAACTGCTCATCCGTTTCATCTAGGACATCTCCATTGCCAGCGCTCTAAAACTCATGATCCCGCAAGTTCTATTACCCGAGGACGTTCTACCCACCCTTCAGCGGTGCCATCGGTCACTATTTCTATCACGGCGACAAACGTTTCACCCATTTCGGTGATCCTACCGTGATCCCTGCCTAAAAAATTACCGGGACTGACCCGATGGATTCCCCCTTGAGGGTCCCGCATTAGCGACCAATAAGTGCCTCCGCGTTCAAGACGCCCCACCATTTGTAACGAATCAAAGGTGAACTGCTCAAGAAACTCCCTTGGGCGGTCTAGGTCGGGCATGATGGTTGATCGCGCACTAATGCGTGTGATCTGACGGACCTCGACGGGCCTATCAAATGGCGCCCGCTGTCCTGTTGCCGCATAGGCAAAGGCTTCATATGCGGTAAACGTGGGTATGGGCTCTATAACCCCACCCGGACGCGCCCGCTTCTCCGCCATGAAAGCATCGAGATCACCCATATCATTATCGGCACAACCCCATAGCGTGCTAAACATTATGAGCAAAGCCGCACAACGCCAAGAACCCGATGTAAGCCTAAAACTCATCGGCTAACCCATCTCTATAGCGGTACGTTTTCGCGACGATATTCATTTCCAACTGATTAGTGTTATTCACCGATGACACAATATTAAAATCGTGAAGCGTCACAATGCGCGGTAAACCCGCCATACCAGAAATAAAAGCACCGAGGTCGTGATATGAGCCAACGGCGACAATACTGATCGGCAGCTCAATGTAGAACTCCTGTGGCACCTCAGGGAGCAGATCTATTTTACTGATCGCAAGCCCGTTCTGCTCACCTTTATTGGTAATATCCTCAAGCAATCCGGGAACCTCCGTATCGCTAGGAAGTTGGCTTACCAGGGCACCAAAGCTCTCTTCCATCTCGAGCATTTGCCTTTTGTATGCTTCAAGATTAGCTGCCTCAAAAGATAATCTTTCAAAGTCACGTCGCAGTTCTGCTTCGTTGCCACGCTCGGCGGTCAGTGTTTTTTGCAGGCCATCGACGTGGTAGTAATAGCCCCCGATCAGCACCGCCATTAATACGAGTACCGCCGCTAAAACCTTTACTGGAGTCGGCCAACTTCCCAAATTCTCAATATCGAGGTCGCCAAAGTCGAAATCCTTCAACGATTTGAGCGTACCTTCAATATCCATCGCTAAAGCTCCTCTTCCTGTTCAGGAAGCTGCACGCTAACGGTCAACTTGAAAGTGGTCGCCTGATCTCCGTAAGAAGGCGCCGCCGCTACCCCATCTAAGTTGGGACTTTGTAACCAATCTGATGCCTCCAAGCGACGCATCAAGCTAGAAACACGATTATTGGATTCCGCCACGCCTTCTATTTCAATTTTACCGCCTCCAGAAACAAGACTCGTGTAGAAAAGACCGTCAGGAACAGTTCGCACCAGTTGATCCATAATTCTTACAATAATGGGTCGGTTACCCTGAAGATCCTGAATGATGCGCATGCGCTCGAGCAGCTCCGTTCGTCTACTCCGCAGATCGCGGATCTCCGCAACCTCCTCATCCAGTTCCACAATATTTTGTCTTACGTAGGCATTACGCTTCTCCTGAAAACTGATCCGGCTATCGAACAATAGATCAGTAACAAAAAGAATAAAAATGGCAGCCAGGACCATCAGCGCCAAGCTCGCAATAAATTCTTTTTTGCGCTCAGCTCGCTGCTCCTCGCGCCAGGGCAGAAGGTTAATGGTCGCCATCAGTCAAAACTCCGCAGAGCCAAACCACAGGCGATCATCATTGCCGGCGCATCAGAATTCAGCGCCACAGCATTAACCCGGGGAGAGATGCTCATATCGGCGAATGGGTTTGCCACAATCGTACGACAACCCAAACGACCCGCTACAAGCGGCTCTAAACCATCCATCGCGGCGACGCCTCCCGCCAGAATGACGCAATCGACGCTGTTAAAATCGCTGGCAGAGAAAAAGAATTGCAGTGATCTTCCCACCTGCTGCACCACTGCCTCACGGAAGGGTTCCAGCACATCGACCTCGTAGTCGTCAGGAAGGCCACCCTGTTTTTTTGCCAGCCCAGCCTCTTCAAGGGGCAAGCCGTATCGGCGCATAATTTCGTCCGTGAGCTGCTTGCCTCCAAACAGCTGTTCCCGGGTATAAACCGTTTGGCCCTTGTGTAAAACCGATAAAGTGGTCATCGTCGCACCGATATCCACAACGGCGACTGTCGCCGACTCTTCAATTTGCCACTGAACTTTAATTAACTCAAAAGCCCGCTCCATGGCATAGGCCTCGACGTCCACCACTTTGGGTGTCAGTTCAGCGAGCTCCAGAGCTTCGACCCGGGCATCGATGGTCTCGCGACGACAGGCAGCGAGTAAGACGTCGACTTGATCCGAGCGTCCTGCTGACGCCCCCTGGACCTCAAAATCGATAGCCACCTCATCGAGAGGGTATGGAATATATTGATCCGCCTCTAGGGTCAGCTGAGTTTCCATCTCATCGTCGTTTAAACCCAACGGCATAGGAAGGGTCTTGGTTATCACTGATGATCCTGCCACCGCGGCACAAACCAACTTATTTTTCGATCTGGCACGGGCGTAAAGGCTGCGTAAAGCATCTGCTACCGCTGCCGTATTGTTAATATTTTTTTCTACCACAGATTCTTGAGGCAAGGAGGCAACAGCAAAAGCTTCAACACGAAAACGATCCCCCGATCGACTTAGCTCGATCAGCTTTATGGTCGTCGAGCTAATGTCGATGCCCAACATCTGAGTCGGTTTTCGCTTTCCAAAAAAACCTAGCACTCTCTCAATTTCATCCTGCTTTGGTTACCTGCCACCAAGCTCAGTACGCCCTTAACAGCGCGCCCATCGCCCACATTGGTATAATACGTGTTTATGATGCACTACAAGCCCGTAAAAAGGTCACTTTGCCGCAGTAATTTGCGCCACCACCTGACAAAGTACACACCTCAGTCACTGTTTACTCCATTTACCACTGCATTGGGAGCACTTAGGTCTTGGTTTTGACCCGTTCACTGTTGTCCGCCTTCATTATCGCAGGTTGTGCCGCTCTTTGGTGGCTAGCAGGTCTGTACCTTTATTTAAGCCCAAACTTACCTGACGCCGACACGCTGCGCGACGTAAAGCTGCAAACTCCTATGAAAGTTATGAGCATTGATGGGCGGCTGATTGGACAATTTGGGGAGCAAAAAAGAAGTCCGCTCAAGTTCGATGATATCCCCGATCAATTTGTAAACGCGCTGCTCGCTGCAGAGGACGATCAGTTTTTCGAGCACGGCGGCGTTGACCTGTTGGGTTTAGGGAGAGCCGTATCAGAACTTATAACCACCGGGCGGAAACGCTCGGGAGGCAGCACGCTAACAATGCAAGTCGCGCGAAACTACGCCCTCACTTTGGAACAAACTTTTCTTCGCAAGTTCAATGAAATTCTCTTGGCGCTCGAGGTTGAGCGCGTACTCACTAAAGCAGAAATCTTTGAGCTTTATGTTAATCGGATTTTCTTAGGCCATCGATCCTATGGTTTCGAAGCTGCAGCTCAAACCTATTACGGAAAATCACTCTCTGAATTGTCCCTACCCCAGCACGCCATGTTGGCAGGCATCCCCAAGGCGCCCTCACGAAACAACCCCCTGAGTAATCCAGAAAGAGCCAAAATTAGAAGGGATTGGATTTTGGGCCGCATGGCGTCACTGGGCATGATCGACGAGGCAACCCGCGACAGAAGCCGTCAAAGCCCAGTAATAGCCACCTACACTGGTCTACGTGTTGAGGTTCAAGCAGATTACATCGCTGAAATGGTCCGCAAAGAAATGCTCGATCGCTTTGGTAATGGTGCCTATAGCGATGGCTATGTTGTGTATACCACGGTTGACGGCAAAGCTCAGATTGCGGCACGGCAGGCCTTAGTCAATGGCCTAAGGACCTATGACAAACGCCATGGCTGGAGGGGACCTGAACGCCAGCTGCCACCGATGGAAGAAGAAGATGAATTAGAACTTCAGCAACGGTGGCGGCTAGCACTCAAAGAAATGCCTGTCATTGTCGATCTCATTCCTGCCATTGTGACCGAAGTCGATTCAACAGGCGCGAACATTCTCACTAAGTCTGGTGAGCAGCATCGCCTTGAATGGCAGGGCGATCTCGAAGGTATTCGCCGTTACCGCACCGAGAATTTGACGAGCTCAGCCGCCGATTCCATCGAGAAATTACTCTTTGTAGGTGATCTAATTCGCATCGAATGGGATACAGAAAGCATAAACCCTCGCCTCGCCCAGGTGCCTCGGGCACAAGCGGCGCTGGTGGCTTTAAACCCAGACAACGGCGCTATTCGTGCACTGGCGGGCGGCATGGGTTTTGAACTGTCAAAATTTAACCGAGCAACTCAGGCGCGCCGCCAACCGGGCTCTAATTTCAAGGCGTTTTTATATGCCGCCGCGCTGGAGCATGGGATAACCCCCGCAACGCTGATAAATGATGCGCCTATCGTTTTGGATAATTTATCAAGCGATGAAATATGGCGGCCCGAAAATGATAGCGGCCGATTTTATGGCCCCACACGACTCCGCAACGCGCTCACCTATTCCCGCAACTTAGTCTCTATTCGAGTACTACAGCGCCTTGGCCTCAATCGGTTTATTGACTACGTTGAACAACTCGGCTTCAACACAGGAGGCATGGCTAGAAACCTCACTCTGGCACTGGGCACCCACGCCTATACACCGCTCGATATCGCAACGGGATATGCCATCATCGCGAACGGTGGCTTTCGGGTGGAACCCTATTTAATAGAGCGGATCGAGGATGCAGCCGGCAACGTAATTTATGAGGCAGATCCTTGGACTGTGTGCCCCACCTGCGGGGAAAATGCCCCTGTAGATGAGGAGGCTTTGCGCATGGAAGATATTCTACAGCCGGTAAATCGTGACATCAGAGAAGCACCACAAGTCATGGATTCCCGAGCAAGCTATCTCATGTCTTCCATGCTTCGTGACGTGATAAAGCGCGGCACAGGAAGACGAGCACTGGTTTTGGAACGTGATGATATTGCCGGCAAAACAGGCACAACCAATGGCCCTAGGGATGCATGGTTTTCAGGCTTCAACCCAGGTCTAGTCGCCACCTCCTGGGTTGGCTTTGACGACTATAGCCTTTTAGGTAAGCGTGAATTCGGCGGTACTGCAGCATTACCCATTTGGATAGATTTTATGCGCGAGGTGCTGCCCACGGAGCAATCTCAACCTGACATGCCCAGTGGCATAGTACGACTCAGAATAGACCGTAAAACGGGGCGGCGTGTGACCGGCATGCCCGAAGGTAGCGCCTACGAGTACTTCTTTGAGGAGTTTCTTCCGCCTCAAAAATCAGAGGGTGACAAACCCGTCGGCACCGATGAATTAGAGGGGTTATTTTAGTCCCGACCCCTCATCCAGCCGCAGCGATTTAATCCGTGCAATCACCGCCAATTACGATCGGCGCCGAAACCAACGCCACCCCAAAGCTGCTCTTCGTAATCATCATCAATATCACAGCGAGCAACCCCTGAGGCCTGCGCTGCGCGTGCTACCGCTGGCGCGATAATAGGCATCAACCGAGGATCCATAGGCTTAGGCAAAATATAGTTCGGGCCATACTCTAAGTCGATGAGACTATAAGCATCTAAAACAGATTCGGGCACTGGCTCTCTTGCCAATTCTGCCAAAGCATTAACCGTAGCGATTTTCATTGCCTCGTTAATGGTGGACGCCCGGACATCTAACGCGCCCCTGAAAATAAAGGGAAACCCTAGGACATTGTTGACCTGATTAGGCAAGTCCGACCGGCCCGTTGCCATAACAATGTCGCTGCGTGTTGCCATAGCAAGTTCACGCTTTATTTCTGGATCAGGGTTGGAGCACGCGAAAATAATAGGACGAGGCGCCATGGACTTCACCATGTCCTGAGAGACCAGGTCGGAGCCAGAAAGACCGACAAAGACGTCGCAATCTTTCATTGCGTCGTCGAGAGTCCGCTTGTCTGTATTGACAGCAAATAGCGCTTTTTGCTCATTGAGATTCTCGCGTCCCGCGTGAATAACACCCTGTCGATCCAGCATCAGCATACGGCCGGGATCAGCGCCCATTTCCAACAAAAGCTTCATGCACGCCACTGCCGCGGCACCTGCGCCCAAACAAACCACATTGACGTTATCGAGTGTCTTTTGCTGAATCTCAAGGGCATTGACCAAAGCCGCCGCTGTGACAATAGCGGTGCCGTGTTGATCGTCATGGAAGATGGGAATGTCACACAAGGCCTGCAGCCTGCGCTCAATCTCAAAACACTCGGGCGCCTTAATATCTTCAAGATTAATACCGCCATAGGTACACGCAATGGCGCTCACGGTATTTACGAAAGTATCCACATCCTGTGTATCGACCAAAACATCAATAGCATTGATGTTGGCAAAGCGCTTAAACAGCAAAGCCTTACCTTCCATCACCGGTTTGCTGGCCAAAGCGCCTAAGTTTCCCAACCCCAAAACGGCACTGCCGTTTGAAATAACCGCAACACTGTTTCCTTTGCCGGTATAGCGGTACGCCAGCTGAGGATCCAGAGCAATCTGGCTACAGGGCTCAGCAACTCCCGGAGAATAAGCCATGGCCAGATGGCGCATGGTATCGGCAGGCTTAGTCAGCTCGACACTAATCTTTCCAGGTATCGGCAAAGCATGGTAATCGAGGGCATCTTTCAGAAGTTGCTTTGACATAAACGTCGACCTTCAGCTCTAAATGCTGTTTAGCGGCATCCGAGACAAAAAAAACGCCGGCTTGGCCGGCGCTTATTTCCCCTAGGGGGCCTATTTCTTAAGGCTTCTGCCTGCGAAGCGCTTGTTAAACCGATCTACACGACCGCCAGTATCCAAGATTTTCTGCTTACCGGTAAAGAAGGGATGGCATTGACTGCAGACATCCAACAAAATGTCTTCACAGACTGTAGAGCGTGTCTTGATTTCGTTGCCACAGCTACAGCGAGCAGTGATTTCCTCGTAACGCGGATGAATGTCGGCTTTCATGAACGAATCCTTTGCAACCCCCCAAATGGAGGCGCCATAAAAAAAGAGGACGAAGGTTACCAGAAATCAACGGTTTATCAAGACCCCAGAAGCCATGGGAATACCAACAATTCAACTTAGAGGACCAACAAGTTGCCACAGCAAGTAGACAACGCCCCAACTCTGTTGCGCTGTGCTGTGCCCATCCCTGTGCGTGGCTACCTCGATTATCTGCCTGTTAAAGGGAGTAATGTTGTACCTGTAATGGGAAGCCGCGTCCTAATACCGCTAGGTTCTAGGCAGCTCGTTGGCGTTATCACTGAAATTCTAGGGTCCACTGCTGTCAACCCAGAAAAATTGAAGTGTGCCAAAGCCTATCTGGATGACACTGCGTTGATTGATCCTACCGTGCTCGAGCTGCTGGGCTGGACCGCAGATTACTATCAGCACCCCCCGGGGGAAACATTGGTTTTGGGTCTGTCACCCCGGGAACGCCGGGGTGAGTCCCCAGCAAGTACTCACGAAGCCGGATTTAACCTTACGCTGCGCGGTGAAGGCCTCTCGGACACAGCGCTGAGTCGGGCACCTCGCCAACAAGCACTTATTGCCGCTTTGCGGACTGGGCCCAAGACTCGTGCCGAGCTCCGCACCCTTGGATTTAAGCCAGATAACCTCCGCGCTCTGGTAACCCGAGCACTGATCGAACCGGAATTCATACTTGCCAATAAAGCCTGGAGCTGCAGAGCCCCGCTCAGTGCAAACAAGGAACAAAGCACTGCCATCACTGACATTAATGGATCACTGGGGGGATTTGCCTGCCATTTACTCGAGGGCGTCACAGGTAGCGGTAAAACTGAAGTTTATTTGCAAGCCATAGCCGCCGCTCTCGCCCGTCAAGCGCAGACTTTAGTCCTCATTCCAGAAATCGGCCTAACCCCACAATTGGTGCAGCGCTTTAATGACCGCTTTGATGCCCCTATCGTCACGCTGCATTCAGGCCTCGGTAACGCGGAAAGGGATCGCAATTGGCAGGCAGCAAGAAGCGGAGAGGCTGCCATTATCATTGGCACGCGTTCTGCCGTCTTTGCACCCATGCTGACGCCAGGTTTAATTATTGTTGATGAAGAGCACGACGTATCGCTGAGTCAACAAGACGGCCTGCGCTATTCAGCCCGCGACGTAGCCGTAAAAAGAGCGCAACTCAGTGGCTGCCCCATTGTTTTGGGCTCAGCCACGCCCAGCTTAGAATCTATGACAAATGCCACCAATGCTCGTTATCGTTGGCACCGGCTAACACAGCGAGCTGCAGGGGCTCGTCCACCCACCAAACATATTGTTGATATTCGCGGTCTGGCGCTGCGCGCCGGTCTTTCGCCACAACTGCAAACCAAAATGACTCAGGTGCTGTCCCGGGGCGAGCAAGTACTTCTCTTTCTAAATCGCAGAGGTTTTGCGCCCACATTGCTATGTCATGACTGCGGATGGACCGCAGAATGTCAAAACTGCGACGCTCGACAAACATTGCATAAAAAACCGCCACGGGTGCAATGTCATCATTGCGGCCAGCAAAATCCGCTGCCAAAACGCTGCCCCGAATGCCATGGGCATCGGCTGGTGGCCAGTGGCTTAGGAACGGAACAAACGGAACAAGCGTTACGAAAAGACTTTGTAGGGATCCCTGTACATCGTGTCGACAGTGACAGTATGTCTGGGCGGCATGCCATGGCTACATTTACCCAGACCGTAGAGCAAACCGGGGCCTGCATCATGCTTGGGACACAATTACTGGCAAAGGGCCACCATTTCCCCAAAGTCACCTGCGTTGGTGTTCTCGATGCCGATTCGCTGCTAATGAGTCCAGATTTCCGAGGTGAGGAGCGCCTAGCACAGCTACTCACTCAGGTGGGTGGCAGAGCGGGCAGAGCTCGACAGCCGGGAGAGGTGATCGTGCAAACTCGACACCCCGACCACCCCATAATAGCCGCGGTACTGGAAAAAGATTGGCGATCGCTATCAGCACAGCTTTTGTTATCTCGCGAAGCTCAAGGGCTACCTCCCAATGGCGCTCTCGCGGCCTTACGTTGCGACAGCGCTAATGCCGAATCAGGAGCAGCATTCCTTCTCGCCATCATGGAGGACTATCGTAGGAAGACCCCAGACCCCTCCATTCGTCTCGTGGGCCCACTGTCCGCACCCATGGCGCGTCGTGCAGGGCTCTATCGCAGCCACATCGTTATCACAGGCCCACAGCGATCCAAAGTACATGCCAGCGTAAAAATACTGGTAACCCTGGCATCGGAACACCGACTGCCCACTGGGCTACGCTGGTTTGTCGACATCGACCCCTCAGAACCGTTATGAACCGCTGCAATACCCCGAAAACTTAAGCCCCCTGTCAAAAAGGTGTCAGCTCGGGGATAATTCCGCCCGTCCCAGCGTACTAAGCACGCAAAAACCGTGGAGTAGATTATTATGAAGGAAGCGCTTACTTCGCTTCTGGATCAGGCTATCAAAGCTTTAATAGCCAAAGAACAGGTGCCGGAAATACCGGATCTTGTCCCCCAGATTGATCATACAAAAGACGCCAGTCACGGCGACCTTGCCACCAATCTAGCCATGGTGCTGGCTAAAAAGGCCCGCATGGCACCCCGAGATCTTGCCGCGGCGATTATCGACGCGCTGCCGACCAATGACCTCATTGCCAAAACAGAGATCGCGGGTCCCGGCTTCATCAACTTCTTTCTCAACCAAGCCAGCCATGTCGAAGTTGTCCGCTCTATTCTTAAAAACGGGCCCAAATTCGGTAGCAGCAATAGCGGGGCCGGTCGCCGCGCTCAAGTGGAGTTCGTTTCAGCGAACCCTACGGGCCCCTTGCATGTGGGTCACGGCCGCGGCGCCGCTATTGGAGACTCACTCTCACGCCTGTTAGTGGCTACCGGTTGGTCTGTGCATCGAGAATTTTATTACAACGACGCAGGACAACAGATCGCTAATTTAGCGCGATCTGTGCAAGCGCGAGCCCAAGGTCTGACTCCCGAAGACTCAAACTGGCCAGAGGACGGCTATCGGGGCACCTACATTACCGACCTTGCAACCGCCTACCAAAATAAAATCACCGTTTCCGCCGCTGACCGCACCATTACAGCGCTAGGAGATATCGATAACTTAGCCGCCATTCGAGACTTCGCCGTTGCTTGGTTACGTCGGGAACAGGATCTCGATTTGAAAGCCTTCGGCGTTCGTTTCGATGAATATTTCTTGGAAAGTGCCTTGTATGAAAGCGGAGAAGTGACCGACACAGTAACGGCGCTTGAGAGCGCAGGGCATACTTACGAGGAAGGTGGTGCACTTTGGCTACGAACCAGTGACTTTGGCGATGATAAAGACCGGGTCATGCGTAAAAAAGATGGCGAATATACCTATTTTGTACCCGACGTCGCCTACCATTTCAACAAGTGGCAGCGCGGTTTTGAGCGCGTTATCAACGAGCAAGGCGCTGACCACCACAGCACAATCACCCGGGTCAGGGCCGGGTTACAAGGCCTAGCCAAAGGCATCCCTGACGGTTGGCCTGAATACGTGCTGCACCAGATGGTAACCGTCATGCGGGACGGGGCTGAAGTTAAGTTGTCTAAACGAGCCGGCAGCTACGTAACATTACGAGATTTGATTGAATGGGTGGGCAAAGACGCAACGCGTTTTTTTCTCGCCGCTCGATCCGCCTCATCCCAACTCACTTTCGATATCGACCTTGCCCTTTCACAATCCAATGAAAATCCAGTGTTTTATATTCAATACGCCCACGCCAGAGTCTGTAGCGTCAAACGTAAGGCTCTCACCGAAGGCGCCGACTGGACGCCAGAAGCGGGACTTGATTATTTAGACACCCTCACCACTTCTGAAGAGCTCGCTTTAGCGCTGCTATTAGCCAAGTTTCCGGACGTTGTTGCCAGTGCCGCGCAACGCCTTGAGCCCCATGACGTTGCCAATTACCTGCGCGAGGTCGCCGCAGCCTTTCATGGCTTGTATAACGCGCACAAGCTCATCGACGAAGACAACAAAAATCAATCGCTAGCGCGGATTAGCCTAGCGGAAGCGACGCGTCAGGTGATCGCAAACGGTCTAGACTTGTTGGGCGTTTCGGCCCCAGAGAGCATGTAACCTTGGCAACACAACCGCGAAAAAGTACCGCCACGAGGAAACCCGCAGGTAGAAGCGTTGGACACCGCGCGGCCAGTCGAAAGGCGCCTTCCAACAAGCGGAAGTCTGTGCCGGGTAGTGGCCCGCCCTCACTAACGTTGGCCCATGTCCAGGGGTTTGGAGTCGGGATCACTGCGGGTCTTCTACTCGGCGTTATTGGCTTCGCATGGTTAACCAATCAAAGTACTACAACGATAACTGAGGCCATTGAAGAAGCTCAGGTCGAGGATGTAGAAAATGCCAAACCCCGTTTCGACTTCTATACGGTCCTGCCCTCCCAAACGCTGGATCTGACCTCAGACGTCGAACCGCCCGACCTCAGTAATGGCGGAAGCAGTGATCTCTACGTCCTACAGGCCGGTTCTTTCAGGGCTCAAAAGGACGCTGACCGGCGGCGTGGTGAACTGGTCTTGTTAGGTCTGAACCCCACCATTGACCAAACTGAGGGAGATAATGGCGCCTGGTATCGAGTGTATTTAGGCCCTTTCGAAAGTCGCTCAAAAATGGCCCAAGCGCGTTCTATTACTGCACAGCAATCAATCGATACTCTGCTACTACGCAGACCACGTTCGCCCTAAACCAGGAGGAGAAAAGGCATGGAACAATTCCACGGGACCACCATTGTATCGGTGCGTAGAGACGGTCGGGTAGCTATCGGTGGAGATGGTCAGGTTTCCATGGGCAATACGGTCATGAAAGGTAACGCTAGAAAAGTCAGGCGCCTATATCGCGACAGTGTCATTGCGGGTTTTGCCGGTGGCACTGCCGACGCATTTACCCTCTTTGAACTTTTCGAAGCTCAGCTGGAAAAATATCAGGGCCAGCTGACACGCGCCGCCGTAGAACTCGCTAAACTATGGCGCTCAGAGCGCGCGCTGCGTCGGCTTGAAGCACTACTGGCAGTCGCAGACCTGGATACGTCGCTCATCATCACCGGTAACGGCGATGTGATCGAGCCCGAGAATAGCCTTATCGCCATTGGTTCGGGTGGGCCCTATGCCCAAGCAGCGGCCCACGCCCTCACGGAGAACACGACGCTATCGGCCGAGGAAATCGTGACAAAAAGCCTCTCGATAGCTGGCGATATTTGCGTGTTCACCAATCACAACCAAACCATAGAGACCCTAGCCTGAATCATGTCAAATATGACTCCCCGCGAAATCGTCCATGCGTTGGACCAACATATTATTGGTCAGTCGGAAGCCAAGCGTGCGGTAGCGATAGCGCTGCGTAACCGCTGGCGACGTCAGCAGCTTGAGCCCGATCTGCGCAGCGAAATTACGCCTAAAAATATTCTGATGATTGGTCCGACCGGCGTTGGTAAAACAGAAATCGCACGCCGGCTAGCCAAACTAGCAAGTGCACCCTTTGTAAAAGTGGAGGCCACGAAGTTTACGGAGGTCGGTTACGTGGGACGCGATGTGGAATCAATGATTCGCGACCTAGTAGAGACCGCCATGACTCTCCTGCGAGAAGAAGCCGTCATTAAGGTTCGAACCCGAGCCAAGGATGCCGCAGAGGAACGCTTGCTGGACTTACTGTTACCTCCCGACCGAGACGACAACAACGCGAGCACGCGACAAGTGTTGCGAAAAAAACTTCGCGAAGGCGATCTTAATGACCGTGAGGTAGAGATTGAGGTCAAAAATCCGGCGAGTAGCGTGGATATTATGGCGCCCCCGGGTATGGAAGAGATGACTCAGCAGCTTCAAGGCATGTTTGCCAACCTCAACAAAGGCGGCAAACCGCGTAAAGCGCCGATTCAAGAAGCGCTTAAATTATTGGAGGAGGAGGAAGCCAGTAAGCTTATTGATCCCGACGATTTGAAGGCTCAAGCCCTTACCGCTGCAGAACAAACTGGCATCGTTTTTATTGATGAGATCGATAAGGTTGCGAAGCGCGGCGAAATGGGCGGCGCTGATGTCTCCCGCGAAGGCGTGCAACGTGACCTCTTGCCCCTTATCGAAGGCTGCTCGGTGACCACCAAGCACGGCACAATAAAAACGGACCACATTTTGTTTATTGCCTCGGGTGCTTTTCACCTTTCGAAGCCGGCAGACCTGATTCCTGAACTGCAGGGTCGTCTGCCTATACGCGTCGAACTTGAAGCACTGACAACCGACGACTTCCGTCGAATCCTGACCGAGCCAAAAGCCGCCTTAACCGCACAATACCAAGCGTTACTGGCCACCGAAGGCGTAAAAATTAATTTCAGCGAGTCGGGGGTTGAGCGAATCGCAGAAATTGCTTGGCAAGTGAATGAGCGCGCTGAAAATATTGGTGCGCGCCGGTTGGCCACTGCAATGGAAAGGCTGCTCGAAGAAATATCTTTTAGCGCCTCCGACACCGGCGTCGGTGAATCGGAGGTGACAATTGATCGAGATTATGTCGACAGTCAGCTAGGCGAGTTGGCCAATGACGAAGATCTTTCACGGTTTATATTATGAAACCTGATGCCCTTGAACACCGTGTTGACCGGATACACTATGCCCGCAATCAGCGAACCCTAGACCTCTCCTTCGATGACGGTCTAACGGGCTCCTTAACCGCAGAATTTCTCAGAGTGTTTTCGCCATCTGCCGAAGTTCGGGGTCACGGACCCGGTCAGGAGGTGCTTCAAACGGGTAAAGCGGGCGTTCAAATTATCGCCATTAACCCAGTGGGACATTATGCGGTACAGCTCGTTTTTGACGATGGCCACGATAGTGGTTTGTATAGCTGGAGCTATTTGCATGATTTAATCAGCCGGCAATCCGAGCTGTGGCGAGATTACACTGCCCGTCTAAATGCTGCGGGCCTTGGGCGTGACGCCGACACGCAGGTCTTGATGTTTCAGCCCTAATTTAACGCCCCAAGGCGCCTTACGCGACAACGACTCACCTCGGTTACAATAGGGGGATGAGCCCCGCCGGAAACGCACTATGACAGACAAAACTAAGGCCGAAGCTGGCGAAACCACTCACTTTGGCTTCGAAACGGTCGACAAAAATCAGAAGGAAAGCCTGGTTCGCGGCGTCTTTGATTCTGTGGCCAGCCGCTATGACATGATGAACGACCTGATGTCTGCGGGCATCCACCGACTTTGGAAGCGCTTTACTATTGAGCTCAGTGCCGTTCGTCCAGGGCAGACAGTTCTAGATATTGCCGGTGGCACCGGCGACCTTGCTGCCAAGTTTTCTCACCTCGTTGGCGATGACGGCAGGGTGCTTCTCGCGGATATCAATGATTCAATGTTGAAAGTGGGACGTGACCGTCTGCTGGACTCTGGTGCTGTCGGGAATTTGCATATGGTGCAGTGCGACGCCCAAATGCTGCCCTTTCCCGATGCCTCAATTGACTGCATTACAATCGCCTTTGGACTGCGTAATGTCACTGACAAAGATATGGCACTTCGATCAATGGAGCGAATTCTTAAACCCGGCGGTCGCCTACTGGTGCTGGAGTTTTCAAAACCGGTCAACCCGGTGCTTGAAAAAATTTATGACACCTACTCGTTTCGAATTCTGCCAATGATGGGACAGCTGATCGCAAATGACGCCGACAGCTACCGCTATTTGGCTGAGTCCATTCGTAAACATCCAGACCAAGAGACTTTGTTAGGAATGATGGAAGAGGCGGGTCTTGTTAATTGCGAGTACCACAATATGACCGGTGGCATTGTCGCTGTTCATCGGGGTATTAAGGCCTAGCTGTGAATACTCAGCATGATCCGGCGGTTATAACCGCAGTTTTAATGGCCGCAGAAGGTGCCATTAATCGTAGCTTAGAGCTAGACCCCGCCAGCGCCCGAGACTTGTCCGGCCTAAGCGGTACCGTATTAGCGGTTGAGTGCTGGGCCCCGGCGTTTGAAGTTTTTGCCGTGGTTGAGACTGAAGGACGACTTCATCTGACTTCGTATTACGAGCAATCTTGCAGCGTTCGCGTTAGAGGAGGGTTAAGTGACTTTTTAGCGCTGACAACCGCTGAAGATCCGGCGGTGACGTTAATCAACAGCGACTTAGAAATTATTGGTAACAGTGCACCGCTGATCACACTGCAGACGATCGTCGCCAAAATGCAGCCCGATTGGGAGGCTCCCCTCGCGGAGGTGCTCGGTGACGTAGCAGGACACCAACTGGCTAATCTACTCAGACAGATTTTTCGCTGGGGGCAGACCAGCAGTCAGAGTTTGCGACGTCAATTATCTGAATTCATTCTCGAGGAGGGCCGACTCTCGCCACCCGCAGCTGAGCTCGAATATTTTTATCAAGAAATTGACACCCTAGTCCTAAAAGTGGACCGGCTTGAATCGCGCTTAAAGCGGCTGGTACACCGTCTGGATAACCAAGTTCAATGATCGGGCGCATTTTCACAGTCTGGCGTATTATCCGAAAACAGCGACTGTACGAGCTTGCGCCGGTTCATCGACAAACGAAGATCGGCCGTTTGATTTTTTCGCCTCGTGGCGATCTGCCGAAAGAAAGCCGCGGACAAAGATTGCGAGTTGCCTTAGAAACCTTAGGGCCCATTTTCATCAAGTTTGGTCAGTTACTGTCGACGCGACGAGACCTTCTACCCGACGACATCGCCGATGAGCTGGCACAGCTGCAGGATAACGTTCCCCCTTTTGCTTCAGAAGACGCTGTTTCTTGTATTGAAGCCGCGTTCGGTGGGTCTATTGGTGATCACTTTGCTACTTTTGAGCAAACTCCGCTTGCCGCTGCATCAGTAGCTCAGGTTCATGCCGCAACATTACCGACAGGTGAAACCGTTGTTGTTAAAGTCTTGCGCCCCGAGATTGAAAGCACCATTCAAAAAGACCTCAAACTGATTCGGACCCTCGCCTGGGTACTGGAACGCTTATTAAAGGAAGGGCAGCGACTGAAACCCCAAGAGGTCGCTGCAGATTATGAGCGGACCCTCCTCAATGAACTTGATCTGCGCCGCGAGGCCGGCAATGCCTCTCAATTACGCCGTAACTTTTCAGGCAGCGGGCTCGTTTATGTACCCGAAGTTCACTGGGCACTCAATGCTGAAAAAGTCATGGTCAGCGAGCGCATTTATGGCATTCCTGTCACCGACGTTGAAGCGCTAAATCAACAGGGCGTGGATATGAAGGTCCTCGCTGAACGCGGCGTAGAGATATTTTTTACCCAAGTCTTTCGCGACAGCTTTTTTCACGCTGATATGCACCCAGGAAATATTTTTGTCGATGCAACAGACCCACTTAACCCCTCTTATTTGGCGATCGACTGCGCCATCGTAGGCCAGCTCGATGAGCATGACCTCTACTACCTCGCACGGAACCTGTTGGCTATTTTTCAGCAAGATTATCGGTTAGTGGCGAGGCTGCACGTTGAATGCGGATGGGTGCCCGCTGACACATCGATCGCTGAATTTGAGTCAGCTATGCGGACATTGTGTGAGCCGATTTTTGAGCGACCCCTTGCGGATATTTCTTTCGGACATATGCTGATCAGTCTTTTTCGCACGGCGGGACAATTTGAAATGCCGATCCAGCCCCAGCTGGTGCTGCTGCAGAAAACCCTTCTCAATATCGAAGGACTGGGTCGTCAGCTCTACCCCAGCCTAAATTTGTGGGATACCGCCAAGCCGTTTCTGGAACGGTGGCTGGCAGATCGCTACGCGCCTCAAAGCGTGCTGCGACGCCTGCAGAAAGAAGCGCCCTTTTGGCTGGAAACTCTCCCCCGATTACCTGATCTTATTATTAAAAATTTGCAAGAGGCCCCACCTCAGCCATCTAAAAGTAGTGCGTTTAGCATCACAGCACTCGTATTGACAGCCCTTGGACTAGGCCTCGTTACCACCGGTAGTGGCACTCTGGATCAGCCCATCATTTTCATCACGGGCGCTGCCTTGTTAGTGCTCGCCAGTTTTTCACACAAGCACCGATAGATCAGTCTGGCATACTGCACTCATGACATTAGAAATTGACACAATGACACCTCGCTGGAACGCCCAAGGTTTAGTGCCCGCCGTCGCCCAAGACGCCACAAGTGGTGAGGTCCTCATGCTAGCCTGGATGAATGAAGAGTCCCTTGAACTTACATTGACCGAAGGTCGAGCAGTTTATTGGTCCCGATCGCGGTCAGAACTGTGGCGAAAGGGAGAAACCTCAGGGCACATTCAACGTGTAGTTGATATTAAGCTCGATTGTGACGGTGATACCCTGCTACTTAAAGTTGAACAGACCGGTGCGGCCTGTCATACCGGACGGTATAGCTGCTTTTTTTATAACTTTGAGGGCGATAAATGGGTGGCAGAGGTCGATACGCCATGAGCGACGTACTTGCAGCATTGCAGGAAACCCTTGAAGCCCGGAAGTCTGACGGCGCCGAAAATTCGTATGTTGCAAGCCTATACTCACAAGGGCTGAACAAAATTCTGGAGAAAGTGGGTGAAGAGGCCACTGAAACTGTCCTCGCGGCCAAGGATTATGACGGCACAGATGCCGCGCGATCGGCCGTTATCGCTGAGACGGCAGATCTCTGGTTCCACACTTTGGTGATGCTGGCACACCTGGATCTTCGGTGTGACGAAGTTCTCGATACACTGGGCAATCGTATTGGCACCTCAGGCATCGAGGAAAAAGCGGCGAGAGCCAAAGAATAGCCCGCAAACACTTCGCGCGGGTAAATAAAAATAGGAGAGCACATTCATGGGACTTGGTGGAATTAGCATTTGGCAGCTACTGATCATACTGGCGATTGTCGTTATGTTGTTTGGCACATCGCGCCTCAAAAATATCGGTAGCGATCTGGGAAGTGCAATCAAAGGCTTTAAAAGTAGCGTCAAGGATGAAGGCGGCAAAGATTCGGTGGCCAGCGAGCGGCGAGAAGCCGAGGCGGACACCAAGGATTCGACCCCGTCTTAGTCTCAGTCTTAGTCTGATCAGCACATTTAGGTAGGAATTTCAGTGTTTGATATTGGATTCTTTGAACTGCTGTTAATCAGCATCGTCGGGCTATTAGTTTTTGGACCTGAGCAATTTTTGGACGCCGTGCGTACGACGTTGCACTGGATTAAAAAATTTCGCCGCAGCGTTGATGACGTACGCCTTGAAGTTCAGCGAGAGCTTCATAACGATGAGATTTTGAAACAGCTTAAAGACAGCGCCACCGAGCTCGAACATGAAATTCGCGATGTCACCGCGCCAGTGACCCAGAAAATCGCCGCCTTGGAGCAAGAAGTGCAGGCTGGGAGCACTATGGCAACGGACATTGAGGGTGCTGAAGATAAGCCGGTGGAATCTAGAGTAGAGCAGCCTTGAGTAAAGTGCCAGACGCGACGGAGACCGAATCTCAGGGCGATACGATGCAGCCCCTTGTGGCGCATCTCGTTGAACTACGCGATCGCCTGTTAAGAGCGGTGCTTGCGATTCTTGTGGCCTTTATTG
>JAQXAF010000118.1 GCA_029253085.1 Luminiphilus sp.
GCTATCAATGCGCACCTTTTAGAGTTTGATACTGCACATGGCCGCTTCGGTCACGAAGTAACATCGGGCAAAGACTATCTTGCCGTCGATGGTAATCGGATAGCGGTATTTAATGAGCGCTCACCAAGCGAACTGCCTTGGGCAGAGTTGAACATTGATCTTGTTTTGGAGTGTACTGGCCTGTTTACAGCACGCGCCTCAGCGGCTGGGCATCTTGATGCCGGTGCGCAACGTGTTCTAGTCTCTGCGCCCACCAAGGACGCAGACGCAACGATTGTTTATGGGGTCAACCACGACACGTTGACGACTGAGCATCGCGTGATCTCAAACGCCTCATGTACTACGAACTGCTTAGCACCCGTCGTGAAGCCATTGCACGAAGAGATAGGCTTAGTGAGTGGCCTGATGACGACTATTCATGCCTATACCAATGATCAGAATCTAAACGATGTTTATCATCAGGACTTGTTCAGAGCCCGGGCCGCTGGGCAAAGTATGATTCCTACAGCAACGGGTGCAGCTAATGCTATTGGTCTGGTGTTGCCCGAGTTACAAGGCCGTCTCGATGGTCTGGCCGTTCGTGTTCCTACACTGAACGTTTCGCTCGTTGATCTTAGTTTTACGGCTGCTCGTGATACGTCGGTCGAAGAGATTAACCGCCTGATGTCAAAAGCGGCGGCAGATGATGCCTTTGGAATCTTGGGTTATAACGAGCGGCCTTTGGTGTCGGTTGATTTTAATCACGACAGTCACTCAGCGAACTTTGATGCCAATCACACCCGGGTCGCAGGGCGTTTGGTGAAAGTACTGGCGTGGTACGACAACGAATGGGGTTTTTCTAACCGCATGCTCGATAACGCCTTGGAGTTAAGTGCGATAGCAGGTCTCGCGGCGGATAAAGCGGCTTAGTCTCGCTAGATAAAAGCCTGCTGTTTATGTGTGGATCGCAACTTTAATCCGTTGCTGCCCCCACCTTTTTGTCGCCGGATCGAATCAATTTAAAAGCCGCGATTTAGTCGGCTCAGGGTGCGTGCCAAAGTTGAAATTGGCCCCTTGGCGACAAGAAGACGGCTATGGGTGCCTCTGCGGCCTCACTGATCGTCATGGCCCGATAGGCCACTTCGAGCTTTTCCTTTCCAACGATATGAACCGCACCCCAGTGACAATCCTCTAAGCGTTGCCTAGATAAAGAAATTCGAGTGTGAGGGGCGGTACGTGGATGCGTAATCAGCGCGGCATTGGATGTGCTGAGCCCCTCATTAATCTCTGCAGCACAGGGAAATAATGACGCCGTATGGCGGTCACCGCCCATCCCCAGTATTACCACGTCAAAGGTGCCAAGCTGGTCAAGTTGGTCGCAAACTTCTCGTAGGTTGCTTGCCTCATTGGACAAGTCAGGGATCAAACTCAGAAACCGCGCAGCGGCGGCTTGACCTTGAAGCAGATTTTTCCGGACCATCGTTTCATTGGACGCTGAGTGACCGGTAGGGACCCAACGTTCATCCGCTAAGAGAATGGTGACGTGTTCCCAAGGGATCTTGGCTGTCGCAAGTTGGGCAAATAAAGGGCGAGGCGTAGAGCCTCCGGATACAACGAGGGTTGCTCTGCCTCGTGCCTTGATTCCGTCCTGTAGTCGATGGGCGATGCTTTTGGCCAATGCCGAATGGAGTGCATCAGCTGATGCGAAGCCGTGCTCAGACATGCCAGCTACGACCGTCTTTTTCTATTAGCAGCTCGGCTTTAGGTGGGCCCCAAGACCCGGCGTGATAGGGCTTTGTCTCGATGTTTTTTTGCTTGCAGGCGTCAATTAATTCATCACACCATCGCCAGCTTTCTTCAATCTCTTCTCGACCAACAAACAGCGATTGATCGCCATTAATCGCATCAAGAAATAATCGTTCGTAGGCGTCAGGAATTCGATTCATGCCCGTGGTTTCCCGAAAATCTAAATCTAAGGTGTGGTTTTGTAAGGATAGCTTTTCGCGGAGCGTTTGGCGTTTAGAGGCCATCGTGAGCTCGATACCTTCTCTAGGTTGCAACCGAATGATCAACTTGTTCGGGCTGTTCGTGCCGCCGCTAAAAATATTGTGAGGGAGGTCTTTATACTGAATGATGATTTCTGTCAGTTTTTCAGGGACGCGTTTGCCGGTCCGAAGATAGAAGGGAACCCCAGCCCAGCGCCAGTTATCGACATGGGCTTTTATTGCGATAAACGTCTCGGTATCGCTGTCAGAGCGCTCGCAACCCGCCTCCTCGAGGTATCCGGGCACGGCGGCGCCTGAGGACCATCCCTGACTGTACTGTCCCTTAACAACATGTTCAGAGACCTGATCAACGTCGATGCGTCTTAAGGCCTTAACAATTTTGACTTTTTCGTCGCGTATGCTGTCGGCTTCCAAGCTGTTGGGGGGCTCCATGGCGACCAGGCAAAGCAACTGCATGAGATGGTTTTGCACCATATCGCGTAGTTGACCAACGCGGTCATAGTAAGACCAGCGCCCCTCAATGCCGACGATTTCGCCGACAGTGATTTGAACATGGTCAATGCAGTTGGCATCCCACTGACTGTTAATAAAACGGTTCGCAAAACGCAGTGCTAACAGGTTCTGAACCGTTTCTTTTCCCAGATAATGATCTATGCGATAAATAAACCGCTCGTCAAAGTAGCGTGCCAATGTCTCATTGACTTCCTTTGAAGAGGCTAAGCATTCGCCAATAGGCTTTTCCAAAACGATTCGACAGTCACCGGTCAGGCACTTGTTGTCGGCAAGATTATTGCAGATCAGTGCAAAAATACTGGGTGGCGTAGCGAGGTAAAACAGGCTGACACGGCTGTCATCAAGGGTCGCTCTGATTCGGGAGTAGCTGTCACCTTTTACAAAGTCGGCGCCCACGTATTGAAAGTGCCGTGAATAATGTTGCCACTCGGCATCGGTGGGTGATTCCGAACCCATATAGGCGTTCATACGTTGCCTGAGGCCTTCAAGGAAGGTTCCGACATCAACCTCATCTCTGGCGATCGCAGTAATCCGCAGGTCGCTTGGCAGTAATTCGGCACGATCAAGTTGAAACAATGCAGGGAAGAGCTTTCTTGCCGAAAGGTCTCCGGATGCTCCAAAGATAATAAGATCAACACCGGTCATTGGGTTAGCTCCTTCACATTCGACAATTCACATGCCTCACGGCTTAGCTGTGTCACAGCCTGCCAGTCACCTACCTGCACTTTGTCTTTAGGGAGCATCCAAGAGCCTCCGGCCGCTTGGACATTTGGCAGGTCTAGATACTCCATCAAATTTTTCGGACCGATACCGCCCGTGGGTACAAAGCTGATGTCAGAGAATGGGCCAGCAAAAGCCTTAATCGCAGCGGCACCCCCGGACGTACTGGCGGGAAAGAACTTTAAAACTTTGAAACCTGCTTCCGCTGCGCGCATGACCTCGGTTGCAGTCACTGCTCCAGGCAGCAGCGGTATGTTCGATGCAATGCTTTGATTAAATAAGGCATCACTTTGCCCCGGGGAAACAATAAAGCGGGCACCCGCATCGACTGCGGCAGCGAAGTCATCACTGTTACAAACGGTACCAGCCCCCACGTGTGCATCAGGAACCGCGTCGCTAATGGCCTTGATCGCTGCGAGGGCGCAGGGTGTGCGCAAAGTGATCTCTAGAACCTTAATGCCCCCTGCCACTAAAGCTTGGGCCATTGGTACGGCGTCAGTTTCTCGCTCGATGACCATTACGGGGATGACAGATGTAGACGTTAAAAAATTGTAGGGTTGTGGAAGCACGATCAACCTCGGATGTTTGGGTCATTGAGTGACGCGGCGGCGCCTAGTAAGCCCAGTTGGCTATGGGTTACCACGAAGGTGGGAATGTCAGACAGGTAGTCAGCAAAGCGGCCCTTGGCGAGAAAGCGCGCTCTAAAATCACTGCGCCTTAGCAAGTCTAGGTATCGCGGAACAATACCACCGGCGATGTAGATGCCCCCTTTAGCCCCTAATGTGAGGGCGAAATTACCCGCAGCTGAACCAAGTACGGCAAAAAACATCGCCATAGTTTCTCTCGACAACGCATCATCGGCATTTAGGGCCGCAGCACCAATTTCAGCGGCAGTGCTGTATTTGATTTTCAAATTGCGATGGTAGGCGAGTGCCTGATAAATATTGTTGATACCCTCTCCACAACAAAGCCTCTCAATAGAGACGCGACCGTAACGGGCTCTCAAGAAATCAAGTACTGCGGCCTCTACGTTGGTCACTGGAGCAAAGTCGACGTGCCCACCTTCTCCGCTGATGACGAGGGGCTCACCTGTGGGGGTTTTCGCTAGAGTCGCTACGCCAAGCCCTGTGCCAGGGCCTAAAGCGACACAAGGGGCCCCTGATTCAGCGCGGCCGCCACCCACTTTTTCGAGATGATTTTCCGATAACAGCGGAAGGGCCCGAGCAGCTGCGGCAAAGTCGTTGATAATGCTTACTGACTGCAGCCCCAGTGTGCTCATTACCAGCGCTCGATCAAACCGCCAGGCACTGTTGGTAAAGCTAACCGGTTGTACATCCG
Organism: Luminiphilus sp.; assembly: GCA_029253085.1. Classification (GTDB taxonomy): domain Bacteria; phylum Pseudomonadota; class Gammaproteobacteria; order Pseudomonadales; family Halieaceae; genus Luminiphilus. The sequence continues at coordinate 4,557 of JAQXAF010000118.1, forward strand.
GTGGTCCCGCCACTGCCAGGCAAGATTCCCCAGCGTCGGCCGTAGATAACCCTGCTTTTATGAGATCGCTTTGAAGCTGCTCTAACACGTTGCTAAAGGTCGGAAAAGCGGCAACTTCGTATGAGCCGATGAGTTGGTAGGGGGCTCTTTGGTCGTCACAGATGCCAAAGCGCGCATTGGTGCCGCCGATATCGCCGAGCAAATGCCATTTCTTTGCCACCTTAGGCGACCTCGACTCGCGCCGGTTGGTGCGTGAAATGGGCGTCGGCGTCGAAAAGGAAGCTGGCGCCCTGTTCAGCATTGCTGACTTGGTTGCGGGCAGCAGAAAATAGATTTCGGCCGACAGTAAAATGATCGGCATTGCCTGGGGTGGCCCGTTGTCTGCTGGCAAGTTCAGAGTCTGACAGCGCGACTCGAAGCTCTCCCGTATTGGCGTTAAGGGTGATCTTATCGCCATCTTTGAGGCGAGCTAGCGGTCCATCCGCAGCCGCTTCCGGGGTAATGTGAATGGCTGCGGGCACCTTGCCTGAGGCGCCACTCATGCGCCCGTCGGTAATCAAGGCTACAGCATAACCCTTATCCTGAAGGCTGCTTAACAAGGGCGTGAGCTTGTGCAGCTCAGGCATCCCGTTAGCGATGGGTCCTTGGAATCTGACGACGACGACGCAATCGCGATTGAGCTTGCCCGAGTCGTAAAGTCCCTGAAGGGCATGCTGTGAGTCAATGACCACAGCTGGGGCCTCAACGATTCGGTGCTCAGCGCTTACGGCAGATACCTTTATAACGCTGCGTCCCAAGTTGCCTTCCAACAACCGGAGCCCTCCTTCTGCTGCAAAGGGTGCTTTGGTATCCCTTATGACACTGTCGTCAAGGCTTGCTGCGGGCGGTTTGACCCAGCTGATATCAGCGTTGACTAGGCTGGGTTCGCTGACGAAATCAGAAAAGGGGAGGCCTAGACACGTGCGCGCGTCGCTGTGCATGAGCCCATCTGAAAGTAGGTTTTGGAACAAAACGCCTGTGCCTCCAGCGGCATGAAAGTGATTAATATCGGCCTGCCCATTGGGGTATACCCGGGCGAGTAGGGGGGTAGCTTGTGATATCGCGTCAAAGTCGGACCAAGTCATGACGTACCCTGCTGAGCGGGCTATCGCAATGAGATGGATACAGTGGTTTGTAGACCCTCCCGAGGCGACCAGCGCTACCAAGGCGTTGACTAGAGCTCGGGCGTCGATCTGCTCCCCAAGCGGAGTGTATCGACTGCTCTTGGCGGTGAGGCGCGTGACTTGCTGGGCGGCATAGGCGGTCAAAGCATCACGCAACGGTAAGTCTGGATTGACAAATGAAGCGCCAGGCAGCTGCAAGCCCATGGCCTCTAGCAATAATTGATTGGTGTTTGCAGTGCCATAAAAAGTGCAAGTGCCTGCGCTGTGATAAGAAGCGCTCTCGGCGTAAAGCAGTTCTTCGCGGGTGGCGTTGCCTTCGGCAAAGCGCTGGCGTACGGCGGCCTTTTCTTTGTTGGGTAGGCCTGAAGGCATAGGGCCCGCGGGTACAAATAGCGCGGGCAGATGGCCAAATTGAAGTGCGCCGATTAACAGCCCTGGTACGATTTTATCGCAAATGCCCAAGAGCAACACGGCGTCAAACATTTGGTGAGATAAGGAAATCGCAGTTGCTTGTGCAATGACGTCACGACTAAAAAGCGACAGCTCCATACCGGCCTGGCCTTGGGTGACACCATCGCACATCGCGGGCACGCCACCGGCTACCTGTGCCGTACTTCCCACAGCGCGCAAAGCGGCTTTTATCTGGTCGGGGTAGGTTTCGTAGGGCTGATGTGCCGAGAGCATATCGTTAAAAGCCGTAACGATGCCCACATGTGCGGCGTCCATGAGTTTAATGGCTGACTTGTCTGTTTCATTACACGCGGCAAACCCGTGTGCGAGATTGCCACAGCTTAGCTGCTCACGACCGGGTGCCTGCCGGGCCATAGAATCGATCATGGTCAAATATTCGGCCCGTAGGTGATCACTACGTTGCTCTATATCGGCAGTAACTTTTGCAACTATGGGAGAGATACGGGTACTCACGGAAGCTTCACCAAAAATTTATTTGAGTAATAAAATAACATATTTGCCACGGTATTGGCATAAAATGCCATCATATATGTAATTTAAGCACACAATGTTGTGCTCAACCTGAGCTCAATCCGAGCTCTAGGCCCCCGAACCAACCAAGCTTACAGTAACCCCTCTAGCTAGTAGGGGCCAATTTGTGACTGCTCATCCCTGCGGGGCTGCTTAGTGACGCCAGTGATGTCGAGCTCTTTTAGCCTCCAGTGCCTCCAAGGTACCCGCGGGCAGTTGTTGACCTCCGGGCTGAAGGAAAAAGAGGGGGGCGATCGGCCGGTCACCCGTTACTATTTCGTTCATGGTGTCGGTACTGTATAGACGGCCATTAAGCACGGTATGCGAAACGTACTCTGATAAACGGATGTCTTCGAGGACATTGCCGTCAATGATGGCAAGGTCAGCTAATTTTCCCTCTGCAATCGAGCCAATGTCAGCATCCATACCTAGATGAATAGCGGCATCGGAGGTCGCGCCTCGTAGGGCCTCCCAGGGGCTAAACCCGCCCTGAACCATCATCCACATTTCCCAGTGGGGGGCGAGACCCTCTCGTTGTCCATGTGCGCCGATCATGACCCTGACGCCATGATCACGCAGCTTTTTAGCGGTCCTAGCCACGTTGATGTGATTGTAGTGGTGATCTGGCGCCTTTGGCCTGCGCATGCTTCGAGGTTCTACAAACTGCCGAGGTGAATACCGCATAAGGCGCTCATTGAGCCAAACATCGGTGCGGTCGTACCAATATTCCTCGCCCATGAGACCGCCGTAGGACACAACAAATGTCGGGACGTAGCCAGTGCCCACTTGAGACCAAAGTTGCACGACATCATCGTAGATTTCGGCAATAGGCAGTGAATGTTCAATACTGGTATGACCATCGATCAGATGGTTCATGTTGTGTTGAAATTTCATGCCCCCTTCGGGGACGACCATAATGCCCTGTTGATCAGCGGCCTCAATAATCTGTTGTCGGGCACTTCTGGCGAGTTGGTTGTAGCTTTTTACTGAGATGGCGCCAGATGATCGCAGTCGCTCAATATGAAATTCGGCATCTTCTAGGCTATGAACTTCGGTCGTAGCCCCAGGTGCATTGGCCCCATAAAGAATGGTTCCGGTAGACCAGGTTCTCGGTCCTAAAATCAGACCCGCCCGCTGCATTTCAGCATGGGTAAATATCTCACTGGTGTCGTTGGAGGGGTCGTGAATGCTAGTGACGCCAAAAGCCAGGTTAGAAAGTTGCATCCAATTTTGTTGGGGGATAATTTCTTCGCTACCCATGCCGCCGTGAGCGTGTGCATCGATGAGTCCAGGAATGACGGTTTTGCCAGTGACGTCGACAATTTCCGCATTGCTGGGAATGTCGATTTCACCGCGGATCCCCACTGCGGTAATGCGATTTTCCTCGATAAGAATGACCCCATCTGACAGTACCTGCTGCTCACTGTCCGCCTCCTGCATGGTCACAACGGTACCGCCCACAAGCGCGAGCAAAGTGCTTGGTTTGTCTGCCGCAACCGAAAAACTGAGGTCAATCGACTGAATATTAGGCTCTGCCATAACAGTCTTGTCGGCCTGATCCTTGTCGGGTGCTAACGCGGTAAAGGCATCATGGAGGTTTCGAGTGAATAGAGCGGGCCCGTTTGACCAGTGCAATGCCTGACTGTCTGCCGACCAATGGAGGAATTCTCCAGCGCGGTCAGAAACGCCGCGAACAGGAATTGCACCACCCGTGCGTTGAGCCATCATGGGCTTTCCCGTCACAGTCAGGGGCATTACATAAACTCGAAAGTGCTCAGTAAAAGCCAGCCAGTTGCCATCGGGTGATACGGCATAGCTGGTTACCTTTTCGCCATGTGCAATCACACGCTTATCGAGGCCATTGAGGTCAACGCTGTGAAGCTCAAGCCCTTTTTCTCCTCGGGTGGTAAACAAAATGCGACGACCATCAGCGGTGAAGGCAGGGTGGTGTCCGGTGTTGCTGATCTTTACGGGGGTGCCGCCTTGAGTGGCAACTCGATAAATACCGGGATCAACAGACCACAGGGGTGACAGTAAATAGCCCCCCGTCGTTTTCCGATAAACCACAGACTTACCATCGGGAGAAAACTGCGGCTCTACGTAGTGACCCGGGGTTGCGACTAGAGTTTTGCTGCGGCCGCCTCTGGCGCTCACCAACTTGACGCGGCCCAATGATTGATCATCCCAAGAGGTGTAAACCACTTGTTGACCATCGGAAGAGAGTGCTGGCCAGTATTCAAAATGCGCGTTCTGCCGTGTCAGGCGTTTGGGTTTTTGTGCGCCATTAGAAGTAATTGCCGATTGGTAGAGGTGACCCATGCTGCCGAAAATTGCTGACTTACCCTTGGGCGTCAGTTGCGCCCAGCGAAGCATCTTGCTGTCAACCGAATCGGGAGCAACCTCGACGGGAAATCGAACCGTATCGCGGACCTTTTTCGTTACTGATAATTGGATGGGGAGTGTTTTTGTATCGCCAGTCTCAGTATTGAGGCGATGAATTCGCCCAGCGGTCCAGAACACTAGATCTCGACCATTGGGCAGCCATTCGAAGGCAGTTGTGTTGCCGTGGCTGCCAGCAGTCTCTTGCTCATCGCGCTCTAGGCTATCGTAAACAACGGTTTCCATACCCGAGGCGAGATCACGAACAACAATCGCACTGTTAAAGTCAGGAAGTCGCTTTACAAATGCCAGCTTGGTGCCATCGGGCGATGGAGTAGGGCGAACGGCGCCCCCCGGTCCTCCGGTGATGGTGTCTGTCTCACCGGTCGTCAAATCAAGTCGCCTAATGGCGAATATCTCACCGGTGGAGTCCTTGTTGTATTGCCACACCCAGCCCGAGGTGGTGTCTTGACTGTAATAAAGGTAGTTGCCATCAGGAGAAAAAGCCGGTTCCGCAATGGATTTTTGGGCGCGCTTACCGTCGGTATTGTCGACGACCTCAATGCCACTGCCGCCATTGATGTGGTACATCCAAATTTCCCCTGAGGGAATACTTCGACCTGAAACGGTACCTTTTCGTACCGCTATCCACTGACTATCGGGCGTCCAAGCAGGATTATGAAGGTTGTGCTTACGTTCTTTCGTGACCTGCGTAACGTTACTTCCATCGATATCCATGACCCAAATATTGTCATTGCCGTCTCGATCAGAGACGAAAGCAATGCGTTTGCCGTCTGGGCTGAAAGTGGGCTGGAAATTCCACTCAATGCCTCCGGTCAATGCAGTAACGGTACCGCCCGATAGCGGCACGCTATACAAATCACCCAGCATATCAAAGACCACGCGGGTCCCGTTGGGGTTTACGTCCACAAATGACCAAGTCGTGGTGTCTGTTTCAATCGTGATATCACGCCACGGGCCGGGGGGGATTGAGACGTCCCAGTTTTCCGAATCATCAGAGGCCCCGTAGCTTTCAAGCGCAAGCAGCACTGTGATGAGAGTAAATAAATGTCGGTACATGAGATGTCTCCGGGAAACGTTTCGACAATGTTCAATCGGTCATGAATAGTAGCGATGGTTATTTCTTTAGCAAGGGCTATCAGTAAACGTTTTCTTACGATCTTGGGTGTGTGCAGGGTCAATGAGACGGTGAGTTTCAGGCCCTGTGATCGCAGTATGTGCAGATGGTCAGGAATACTGGCGGTTACGCTTTCAAGCCAATTTATACGACCATTTCACGCTGCTTCACCCCGAGGGTATATCCTTAGCATTTGCCGAGCGCCAGGCCTGAACAGCGATTGCGGTTGCTGGGTCAATAGTCTCGAGGCCTTCGCCATGCTCCAGCATCGTTAAAATCTGTCGACCGATCACCTTGCCTAATTCGACACCCCATTGGTCAAAGGCATTAATGCCAAGTAAGCGCGAAAGAAAAAATGTCTTGTGTTCATAAGCTGCGATTAGCGCACCCAATATTTCGGGGGTGAGGGTTTCAAAGTAGAGCAGCGAGTGAGAATGGTTGCCGGGCATTTCATAATGCGCGGCGAAGCTTTCGGGTTGACCCCTCTCGGCGGCGAGTTGCTGCGCCGCCGTTTTATCTCGACCTACCAATAATGCCCGGCTCTGGGCCAAAGCATTCGCAGCCAGTTTACGCTGCGCGTCGAGGTCTTTTTCTTCATGGCTGAGGGGCAAAATAATATCCGCGGTAAAGCGCCGATTTCCCTGGTGAAGCAGTTGGTAGTAACTGTGTTGGCCAATGGTTCCTGCAGATCCCCAGAGAACCGGGGCGCTGGGTAGGGTCAAGGTAGAGCCAGAGAGATCAACGCGTTTTCCATTACTCTCCATCGACAGCTGTTGCAAAAAGTCGGGGAGCTGTTCGAGACGTTGGGCATAGGGTAAGACAACATGGGTGTCGGTCTTCAAATAAACGGTGTTCCAGTATTCGAGAAGCGCCATTATTAATGGGAAGTTGTTGGTGTCACGGCTGCCTAAGGTGTGAATATCCATATCCCGAGCGCCGGTGAGCAGGCGCTGAAATGTTTCCCACCCCGATTGGAGTGCAATAGAGAGGCCAACGGCAGACCAAAGCGAATAGCGACCGCCGACCCAATCCCACATGGGATAACAATTCTCGGGGCTAATACCAAAGCGGCTGGCAGCGTCGAGGTTGGTGGTAACGGCAACCATATGTTTATTGACGTCAGAGTCTTTCGCTCCCGAGGCCAGTAACCAAGCCCTCGCCCTCAGGGCATTGGTGAGGGTTTCTTCTGTCGTGAAAGACTTCGAACAAATAATGAAAAGTGTCGACTGCGGGTTCAAGTTGGCCAAAGTCTCATCAAGATCCTGAGGGTCCACATTGGCGACAAAATGGCTCTTCAAAAGATCGGCCTCAGTACGCAGTGCTCGACAGACCATTTTGGGACCAAAATCAGAGCCGCCGATTCCAATGTTCACCACATCGGTGAATCGAGTCGCATCGAAGCCGCTCCAGGCCCCGCTATGGATTTGTGTTACCAGTTGTGCCAGCTTTCTATTTGTCTCATGCACCTCAGCATATAGCTCAGGATTCTCCTCCTTGCGGGTGCCGCGTAAAAGCGTGTGTAAGGCGGCACGTTCCTCGGTGATGTTGATAGCGTCACCTCGGGTTAGCGCCTCGAAGTCTGCAGCGAGTGCCGATTGCTGTGCTATCTCGAGCAGTCGCTTTCGGCTGGGTGCGTCGATACGATGTTTGCTGTAATCCAAAACGAGCCCGTTAGCGGTACATCGAAAGTCAGACGCGCGGTTAGCGTCACCCTCAAACAATTCTGTGACGCGGTTGGTGGCCATTTGATCGGCTAAACTTTGCAGTTCGCGGTCAATGTTCATGTTGCTCGACATGGAATCGATTCCTTGGAATATAGTTCTCGGTGAAAACCCTGAGCCAGTAGGGCAGCGCCAACAAGCCCTGAAAAAGCGGGATATGCAGGGGCTCTGATGAGTTTATTTATTGCCGCTTCAGACGCAAACTGCGGCAGATAGTGATTCATCATTACTCGTAACTCTAGTCGTATCTTGGCCAAAAGCGATGGGGTTTGCATGACACCGCCCCCTAGTATGATGGTATCCGGAGTTATTGTCAGAAGCAGATTCATGCACATTTGTGCCAAGTAATTTGCCTGCAGTTTTTGCCCCGAGTGGTTTTCACCCAGCGTGCTTAATTTGGCGCCCCAGCGCCGTTCAATGGCGGGGCCCGAAGCTAAACCTTCTAGGCAGTTGCCATGAAAAATACACGAGCCATTGGGTGTTGGGTCCTCGGGACTTACCGTGATTCTCATATGGCCAATTTCGGGGTGAAATCGGCCTTGTTCTATCTGATCATTAATAACGATACCACCGCCAATACCTGTGCCGACCGTGACATAAACGACGCGGTGACAGCTTCGGGCTGAACCCAAAATTGACTCTGCAAGAGCAGCCGCGTTGACATCAGTGGTTACCGCTACTGGAACTTGAAACTCAGCAAATTCTTTTGTGAAATTTACGTTTTCCCAATGGGGCTTCGTTGTTGGGCCAATCACGCCATAAGTATTGTTATTCGGATCTATGCCTAGCGGACCGAATGAGCCAATGCCGATGGCACTAAAGGGTTCTTTTTTATACTCGGCGCGCAGGTAGTCGAGAAGTTGGGGAAGGGTCTCCCCGGGGGTCGTAGTCGCAATGCGGGTGCATTGCTCGGTAATCGACCCTGGATTGCCGACGGCGGCAACAAACTTTGTGCCGCCCCCTTCGATAGCGGCTACACGCATATGTTTTGGTGCGGGGTGCGATAAATATTCATTCAGGCTTGCTCATATACTCTAAAAGCTCCATCGTTCACCAATAGAATAACAAAACAGGTTCAGCAGGGTATGAAAGCTATCTTTATCACGGGTGCTGCACAGGGTATTGGATTGGCTATTGCCCGATTATTCGCTGAGAAGGGTTGGTTGGTAGGCTTGTACGATATCAACGAAAACCTCTGCAAGGATCACTTACAAGACCCCTTGCTTCACCGTGCAGTCGCGGGTTTCTGTGATGTGACCGATTCCGACTCTGTTGCTGCGGCACTGGCAGCATTTACGGACGCTAGTGGTGGGAAACTTGATGTCTTGGTTAACAATGCCGGGGTGTTATCAGCAGGTGATTTTTCGGAAATGTCCGCAGCTAATATCAACGCCATGATCGCAGTCAACATTGGTGGTCTGACCACGGTTTCCCATCAGGCGTTCCCCTATCTGCGCGATACCGAAGATGCGTTGGTGCTCAACCTATGCTCCGCCAGCAGTATTCACGGTATCCCTTGGTTGGCTGTATATAGCGCCAGTAAATTTTATGTGGACGGCTTAACCCAGGCCCTTGCTATCGAGTGGCAGGATCACGATATTCATGTCACTTGTCTCAAGCCGCCTCCCATTAACACGGCCATGGGGCGCCAGCTCGACAGCCGTCATACAAAAAAAATGCCTATCAATATGCAGGTCGAGCAAGTTGCGGACGAAGCTTTCGCTGCAATTATTGATCGCACGCCGCATCGAATTTTGGGTCGGAATACAAAGGCCTGGTACGTTGTTAACGGTTTACTGCCTGCGTCGTTGCGCAGTCGGCTCACTCGGTACATCGCAGGTGCTTAAAGCGTCGCTTATTTTGATGGGGAAAAAGGACACAGCGCGTGCGTAAAGCCCTAAAGTTTTGCCATACCTTAGGCGGAGTGGGCCTCTTGGGTACCTTCCTGACGCTAACAATAGTGTTGGCGATCTTGCCTGATCCATCGCAGGATATTCATGGCTACGCGGTGCTCACGGAACTTGTCGACCGATTGGCCCGATGGGTGTTATTGCCGTCGCTTACGCTGACCTTGGTTTCAGGATTGCTTTCGATCGGTGCGGTCACAGCGTTTCACAGCGCAGGCTGGGCCTGGCTGAAATTAGCCACGGGAGTCGTAATGTTTGAAGGTACGCTGCTCGCCGTGCAAGGCCCCATTCAGCGGGAGGCGAATCTTACACGGCAGTTTTTAAGCGGTGATCTTGAGGCGTCTGCACTGGCGATCAGCTTTGACACCATTAGCTACTCGATTATTGTGCTGGGGAGTGTTGCTTTAGCCAACGTGGTGCTGGGGATTTGGCGCCCTAGATTGGGCAGACGCAAAGCGGTATCAGCCCAAGTCGCGGAAGAGTAGGGCGAGTCGTTCGCCGCGGCTCAGTGCCTTCAAAAACGCCCTGGGCTCCTCGTCACTGTCAAAAAAATTGGAGTAGCCTCTCAGCATTGATACGTCAATACCATCTAGGTCTAGAAACCCCATTTGCCAGTCGCTAAACTCTCTTGCCTCAAGGGGCTCATCAAAAAGCACTTCGACACCCTCGTGCCGCTGGTCCTTCATAATTTGGTCAAAGGTTTCCCGTACCCTTGAGCGGGATCCTTCGATCACTTGAAAAAATGATTGGTTCTTGTGCAAAAGTAAACCTGAGATATTGCGGCTTTCATTCAGCCCTCGGACTTCTGTGAGCAGGCCAATGAGGTCGGCTGCTTTCATATCGCGAGTCTGTGTGCTGACGTAAGCGAGGTGAATGAGCTCGTCATCAGAGGTGTCCGGGACTTTATTCTCCGGGCGGATGTTTACGCTGTCGCTGCACATGGGTGAAGCCTCCACAAATATTGGATCTGACCGCGGCCAGGGATTAGCCGTTGGTCAACTGTCTTCCCCCCACCCGATTAAAGGTAGCAACTTCCCCTTGAAGACACTACGCAAGTAAAATAAACTAGACAAGTCTTTTTGTAACAAAATAATGACATATAATGTGGGAGGCAGCTTTTCCCACGCCATCGTGGCCTCGGGGGGCCAAAGGAGCGCACATGGCAACTACAACCGCAGTAAACGAATCGACGCAACAGGCGTTGGAGAACCGACTATTGGCGCCGAAATTCTATCGGACCG
>JAQXAF010000120.1 GCA_029253085.1 Luminiphilus sp.
AAAGGTGTATCGCGCCTGTTGATTTCGATAGAACACCATCCCCGTGGGTCCCCAGTAATCGATCGTATTTGGGAAAATATCGCCATCCATGAAGTTAGACCAGGTTTGACCAACGCCTACGTTTTTGTAAGTCGCCCAGGCATGCCTTAGGCGCGGCGTCGTCTGACCTTCGTCACCGCCGACGCCAAATAACTCAGCCTCTAATAGGTAGGTCACGTCATCGCCATAGTTGCCTTTGATGCCCAGACGGGATTGTCTAACACCAAAGATGAATTCACCGTCCTGACCATATTGCCCGGCGTCGGTGGCGATAGTACTGACACGAAGGGTATCGTTCCAATTAGGATCAACGCGCTTAAAGTCATAAATCATATCGGCCATGACAAAGCCGTAAAGCTGGGCAGAAGATAATGATGCGTCTTCGACCATCGCTTCAGAGACAGCTTTTGCGGAGGCGACTGACGCCTCTGGAACCATTGGGACAATCACACCTTGCTCACTAACCGCTACTCCAACAACATCGGCCTTGAGTCGCTGCAACTCGTCCTGCATGGCGTCGAGTAACTGTTGCTGATTTCGCAGCTGCTCTTCCAGCTGCTGAATACGGTCGGCATCAGTCGCAGCAAATACCCCGGGGGACGCCAGCGCTAACACAACGCACAAGGCGCGAACTTTAACTTTCATTTTGTACTCCACTACTGATGAGCCAACGCATTACGCTGAAATTTGCGCAGTTTATAAGCGGAAAATTATCACGGTTTTTTTAATAATAAGCATTATCAAAACGCGATATTTTTCAAATAAGTCATGAAGAATCGACACAAAAAGGACAAGCTATTTCCTAATCGATTAACCGAAGCGCCTACACTAATAATCCTCAGGCAAGGGTTTAAACGGTTATAACTAGCCGGCTGTACCCAAGCTAATCATTGAGAAGCGTTGACCGAAAAAGAATCTAGGTTGTACTGGTAAACCAAGTTTGGAAACTTTAGCCTCTTTAATTCATACCGTCTTGCCTTTCCATAGCTGTTAGATGGGTTGGCGAGCGACGAGATTTTCTGGCGCCCAAGGAGGCAAACCATGCGGACACTGGCGCTCTTAGTCTTACTCGCCCTCGTATCGTCAAACTCGCTGGGGCGCACCCAAGTGGTGATGCTGGGTACTGGGACGCCGATACCGACACCCAACCGTTCCGGTCCCGCAACCGCTATTGTGGTCAATGGCAAAGCCTACATTGTCGATTTTGGGCCCGGGATCGTTCGCAGGGCTGCTGCTGTATCGAAGGAATATGGTGGCCCTCTCAACGCACTCAATGTAGACCAGCTGGGCATCGCTTTTCTCACTCATCTGCATCACGACCATTCTTCCGGACTGCCGGATTTGGTTTACACCAGCTGGACTCACGGCCGCGAAAAGCCTTTTGAACTTTACGGCCCTCCAGGCACAGCAGCGATGGCAAGCCATGTGGCTGCCGCTTGGCAAGAAGACAATCGATACCGGCTCTATGGTTTGGAGCCCGCGACAGCATCTGGCTGGAAAATCAATGCCCATGAAATTGCAGAGGGTATCGTTTACACCGATGAGCTAATCTCCGTTGAGGCATTCAAGGTCAAGCATGGAACTTGGCCCAATGCCTTTGGCTATCGGTTTACGACACCCGATAAAGTGATTGTGATTTCGGGTGACGCCGCCTATGACCCTAAAGTGGAAGCCATGGCGACAGGCGCCGACATACTGATTCACGAAGTTGTCTCTGAAACCGCTTTGAGTCAACGCTCAGAATTTTGGCAGCGCTACCACCGCAGCAATCACACGACCAGTTATGAACTTGCGGCGTTGTCATCTCGGGCAAAACCAAAGTTGCTGATTTTGTATCATGTCTTGGTCTTTGGTCTCGAGGATGAAACTGTGCTGCGGGAAGTAAAGTCACGGTACGACGGTAAAGTGATCCTTGCGGAGGATCTAGATATTTTTGAGTGAGTACACCGCGCTCAGTAGTCACCGTAAAGGCATTAAAATTATATGAGGCCAATACCCATGCGAACTTCTTTGCTGCAGATCATGCTTCTAGCGCTGATCGGCCTGTCCTACCAAGCCGCTGCGCTCTCAGACAATGAACAAGCCATCAGCGACTGGGTAGACCAACATCAAGAAGCTGCCATCGCGCTTTTGGCAGAGACCGTTAATATCGGTAGCGGCACTATGAATCACGAGGGTGTGCGAGCTGTGGGGGCCGTTATGGCCCGGGAGCTGAGCGCCCTAGACCTCAGTGTTCGCTGGATTGATATGCCCGAAGCGGTCAACCGCGCAGGCCACTTGTTCGCAGAAAATAAGGGCTCGGGTACTCGATTACTGCTAATTGGACATCTCGATACCGTATTTGAAGCGGAGGACGAATTCCAAGCGTTTAGCCGCAACGGGAATACCGCAGAGGGGCCCGGCATAAGCGATATGAAGTCGGGTAATGCCGTGATTATTTATGCGCTCAAAGCCCTCGCGCATATCGGTGCCCTTGAAAATATGGCGGTGACCGTAGCCTATACCGGGGATGAGGAGAAGCCAGGGCGTCCTCTAGCCCTATCCCGAAGGGATTTACTCGAGGCCGGTCAGTGGGCCGATGTCGCACTGGGCTTTGAGGGCGCCATTACGACCGAAGGCAGTGACTGGGCGACCATTGCCCGTCGTAGCTCGAGTAGTTGGACACTTAATGTTACGGGACGTCAGGCGCACTCCTCCGCCATCTTTAGCGGTGACGTTGGCGCGGGCGCTATTAACGAAACAGCCCGAATTCTCAACGCCTTCTACACGCAAGTCCGTGGCGACTATGGCTTAACTTTTAATGCCGGCAATATTCAGGGCGGCACTGCAATTACTTATGACCCCGCAGAGAACCGAGGCACAACCTTCGGTAAAACCAACATCGTGCCCAACCAGACCATCGTACATGGCGGCATTCGAGCACTGTCAGTCGAACAGCTCAAAGACGCCAAACAACACATGCAGACTGTTGTCGCAGCACATTTACCTCACACTGAAGCCACCCTTCATTTTGACGATAGCTACCCCCCCATGGCGCCAACGGAAGGCAATAGGGCACTTGCGCTTGCCCTCTCACAGGTGAATCAAGACCTGGGGCGTGATGCCATGAAAATCTGGGACCCTCTGCGCCGAGGGGCCGCTGACATCGCGTTCGTCGCGCCCTATACCGACGCGCTGGCGGGGCTAGGCGCCCTTGGCAAAGGCGGTCATACACCGAACGAGAGCTTGCAGCTCGACTCGATGGCCCTCGCCATAAAGCGTGCGGCCATACTGATGCTGCGCCTGTCTAGCGGCAGCCTTGAATCTGGGAACAATTGAAAGACCAAAACGCTATGATGAATGCCGCGTAAGCTTATCAGTGCGCCACTGCGAAGGATCGGGCCTCGCTTTATAACGAAGGCAGTTGAATTTACTCCTGGTGCCAGACTGGCGATCGTTTTTCAATAAAAGCCAATCGCCCTTCCTCGGCGTCGTCGCTACCGGCCATGCCCTCTAGCATCACTTGATTGGCGTACTCAAAAGCATCTGCGAGGGGCATTTCTATTTGGCGGTAAAACGCCGCTTTGCCACCGCGAATACTTTGCGCTGAACGTGAAGCGATCTTGTGTGCGAGAGCAGCCGTTTCTTCACGCAACGCCTCTGAAGGCACGTGACGATTGATCAAACCAAACTTAATCGCCTCATCGGCAGAAAACATGTCACCGGTTAATGCCATTTCCATCGCGTGCTTCCGCGACAGGTTGCGGCCAATACCCACCAGGGGCGTGGTACAAAACGCACCCACATTGACTCCGGGAGTACAAAAATGCGCATCACTGGACGCAACCGCTAAGTCACACGCGGATACCAGTTGGCAGCCCGCCGCAGTCGCAGTGCCTTGCACACAGGCAATAACCGGTTTTGGCGCCTGCACGATACCTTGCATTAGCGCCGCGCAATTTTCGAGAATATCCGCAATGCGCTGCCTCTGCTCGCTTTTATCTTCCTCTTCCAAAGGATGCATTTCTTTCAGGTCATGCCCAGCACTAAAAACCGGTCCGTCAGCGGCCAGTACAATCACACGACAGCTGTCGTCAGCATAAGCCGAGGCCAGTGTTTCAGTGAGGCTCGCAATCATTTTCGAAGACAAGGGATTGCGACTTGCACCCTGATTTAAGGTCAGCCAAACCACAGGACCTTCGTGTTCGGTTCTTACTAACGCGTCACCCATGGCCATACCCCGATTTGCATCCCTTTAAAAAACACTGACTTACGCCGAAGAATACGGCCACCCGAGTGGCCTCGCAACCTTAAAAATATTGCCAAATATAGGTTTATACTGCTCACGTCGAAATCCGCCCCTGGGGTAAAACGATGCCACCAAAAATGTATTTCTGAACGATTATCAGCCCGAGGCTCCCTGTCGCTATGTCCCACACCAAACTCCAGCGCTGGACCATTATGGTGTCCCTCATTATGGCGGGGGAAGCTATCTTTACCCTGCCCTATCACGTCACGCGTTTTTTTCGTCCTACAGTGTTAGAGGTCTTTGGCCTGTCAGCCACCGAGCTAGGGGTTGCTCAAGCCGCCTACGGTGTTGTCGCCATGGTTGCCTATTTTTTTGGTGGCCCCCTTGCGGACCGTTTTTCTGCCCGTAAATTACTCGCGGTTTCACTGTGGCTAACTGCGTTAGGAGGGCTCTATTTAGCGACGCTACCGGGCTATTACGGCGCCATGCTTGTCTGGGGCTTTTTTGGCCTTTCTACTATTTTCTTATTCTGGGCTGCCTTAATAAAAGCGACGCGAAGCTGGGGGGGGATAGCGGAACAAGGTCTCGCCTACGGCGTCCTCGATGGCGGTCGAGGTCTACTCGCGGCGGTGCTCGCATCACTGGGAGTGCTATTATTTTCCCTCGCTTTTCCAGAGGGCTACGAAGTGGCTAGTGCCGCTGATAAGCGAGCCACTCTGCAGCAAATCATCTTAGGCTATACCACAGTGACCGCACTAACCGGCGTTATGGTCTGGTTTACGCTGCGGGGGCTTCCTGAGACCACGGCGTCAGTGCACGCCCCGTTATTTGGCCATTTTTGGCAGGTAATGCGCATCCCCGCCGTATGGTTGCAAACCATCGTTTTAGTTTGCGCCTACACGAGCTATAAAGCCTTTGACCAGTACGCCTTGTTTGCTGTGCGAGGGCACGGTATTGATGAAATTGAAGCCGCGCAAATCGTGACTTTGGGGGCTTGGACGCGACCAATCGCCGCTCTGATCTTAGGGCTGATGGCCGATCGTTTTGGCGTATCAAAAATGACCGTAGTGTGTTTTGGCATTTTGATTATTAGCCACAGCTTGTTCGCTTTTACCGGTCAGGCCATGGGTAGCTTTAGCTTTATTTTGGCTAACACCGTAGTGACGGGAATCGCCATTTTTGGGCTGCGCGGCTTGTACTTCGCACTGTTCGAGGAGGGTCGAATACCTCTGGCAATGACAGGCACAGCAATAGGCGTCGTGTCGGTGATTGGCTACACGCCCGATGTCTATGTGGCTGCTGTCGCCGGTTATTTAATCGACAACAACCCGGGCCT
>JAQXAF010000152.1 GCA_029253085.1 Luminiphilus sp.
GCCAGCTCGGTTATTGCAACGGCTCCCCTCTCCCCAGAACTTGCGCAGCAAATTTTACCGGGAGACGTGGCAGTCTGTGATCCAAGAACCGCTCTGGACTACTTTCGGCTGTCAGCTGATCGACGACTTCTATTTGGTGGCCTCTCAAATTACACGGGCATGGAACCAAAGAATTTAAAGGGCGTGATGCATAAAAAGATGACTCAGGTCTTTCCAGCGCTCGAAAATACGATCATTGATTATGCTTGGAGTGGCTGGATTGGGATTGGCATCAATCGCATGCCGCAACTGGGACAGCTTTCTGACAATATTCATTACATTCAGGCGTATTCAGGGCATGGCGTTGCACCTACCCACATGATGGCAAGGGTAACCGCAGAAAAAATTGTTGGGGAATCTCGCCGTTTCGAGGCAATGGCCAAAATCCCTCACATGGCCTTTCCCGGCGGACCCTTATTAGGTCGAGCTGTACTTGCAGTGGGTATGACCTACTACAAGGCGCTCGATCTTTTTTGAGGTGACTTCACTGATCGGTCCAGCATTTCAAGGCAGGAGAATCTCGCCTCAATCACAGTTTGCTGACGAGCACACCCTAAACATTGGACCTAATAGCCACCCAGACCTTACATTACACACTTTAGGTGTCGGGATAGGAACGTTATGCACAGTCCGCTAAATCAAGCCAATCCTGAGAAATTCGCTCTGGTCGCCGGACAGCAGCAATACACCTACTCCCAAGTCGATCTTCAAATACAGCGTTTCGCCAGTGGAGTTCTCGCTGATGCAAGCGACCTTAACGAAGAGCGCATCGCATTCCTGATTCCAGCTAGCCTAGAATACGTCACTGTCATGCATGGAATATGGCGCGCCGGAGGCATCGCCATTCCTCTCAACACGGCATCAGCAGAAGCCGAGCTCGAACATTGCCTCACGAGCACCGGCGTCAAACGCCTTATCGCGGTAGAGCCTTTTCTTGAGCGTATCAGGCCCCTGTGTGACAAACTGGACATTGTCATTAGCTCAGTTGCTGAGCATTTAAGTGACAACCTCCAGTCAATGCCCGAACTGTCAGCTGATCGAAGGGCCTTGATCATTTTTACCAGCGGTACCACGAGTCTGCCCAAGGGCGTTGTGACGACCCACAAAAATATCAAAGCCCAGATCACAACACTCATTGACGCCTGGGCTTGGTCTGAAAATGATGTCATTCCCCTTTTCCTGCCCCTCCATCACGTACACGGCATTATTAATGTCCTGAGCTGTGCTTTGTGGGTCGGTGCAACGGTTCATCTCATGCAAAAGCTCGACATAGAAAAGCTGTGCACCGAGACGGCCTCAGGCACTTACAACCTGTTCATGGCAGTTCCCACCATTTATGTGAAGTTGATTGACCACCTGGAAAGTCTTGATGCGGCAACAGCACGGCCCATTAAGGCAGCGTTTGGGGCTATGCGGCTAAACGTATCGGGCTCAGCCGCCTGTCCCGTAGCAATTTTTGAAACCTGGCAGCGCCTGACTGGGCAAGTTTTGTTAGAGCGCTATGGTATGACAGAAATCGGCATGGCTCTGTCCAACCCTTATGAGGGTGAGCGGCGAGCAGGCTTTGTAGGCCAGGCATTTCCCGGCGTCACCGTACAGCTTTTTGATGAAGACGATCAGCCGGTCACTCAGGCGTCTGAGTCTGGGGAAATTCGTATCAAAAGCGATACCGTATTTCTTGAGTACTGGAACAACCCAAAAGCCACCGCTGACAGCTTCAAAGATGGCTGGTTCTGCACCGGCGATATTGCCGTTATCGAAGAGGGCTACTTCCGCATTATGGGAAGGTCCTCCATCGATATTATTAAATCCGGTGGCTACAAGCTGTCAGCATTGGAAATTGAGGGGAAGCTTCTCGCTCACCCGGCAATTGCAGAGATCGCCGTGCTAGGAGTCGAAGATCGTACCTGGGGCGAATCCGTCGCGGCAGTCGTTGTACTTCGGGAAGGCCAGACGCTTGATCTGGACGCCCTTAAAATATGGTGCGAAGGTAAGCTATCGCCCTACAAACTTCCAAAAACGCTTGTGATTTCTCCGGAGCTGCCACGCAACGCAATGGGTAAGGTCGTTAAACCCAAACTCAAAGGGCTTTTCTAAACAATGGACCCGAATATGGAGCAATCAAAGACGTCGAGCAAATGGCATATTGGAATACCCATATCCAAAATGCTTGCCTCTGCTCTCTCCGTAGGGCGAGTAATTTTACGACAAAAATCAGGTCTCGATGATGAAAGCTTGGTCGGGCCCAGCGCTCTATTAAACGCCTGCGGCAGCTTGGTGGAACACCAGGGTGAAGCCTCAGGGTTAGCCCTTGCAGAGCAAATTCTGTCTGCCTACGAGGCATTGACCTTTGAAGAAAAAGCCGCGTTCTTCAGCGGCCTTGCCCAAGATTTTCTGGTAGATCAATCCGGTGTAGCGGCTGCAGCCGTGCAATATCAGGAACAACCCAACGCTGCCAGCATGAACACGCTACGCAAAGCACTAGAGCCCCGTTGCAATCGTTTATTTCGGCGCCTGAATCAAGTGCCTGACGCCACCGGTCGTCTGGTGAAACTAAGGGGTGACCTCCTCCAACATGAAGGCACCCATCCGCAGCTCAAACAGGTCGATGACGACCTCAAGCGACTGCTGCTCATTTGGTTCAATCTAGGCTTTTTGAGTTTACGCCGCATCAGCTGGGACTCACCGGCGAGTACGCTGGAAAAACTCATCGAATATGAAGCCGTTCACGAAATTAGAGGCTGGGGAGACCTTCGCAGTCGCCTTAAAGAAGATAGGCGCCTATTTGCTTATTTCCACCCTGCCATGCCCGACGATCCCATTATTTTTGTGCAAGTAGCACTGAGAGACGGCGGCAGCAGTGCCGTAGGCCCGCTGGTTCAAGAAGATCGAATATTAGAAGACACCGCCAAGACTAATACGGCAACCTTTTATTCGATCAGTAATTGTCATAAGGGACTTCGCGGTATTTCCTTCGGTAACTTTCTCATCAAACAGGTCGCGTCAGAACTTCGTGGCGAATTCCCACACCTCACGCGATTCGAAACTCTATCCCCCATACCCGGCTTCAGAGCCTGGGTCGCCGCTTCCCTCAAAGGCGCCACAACGCATACTTTGCCAACCCCTGTTTGGGATCGGTTAGGAACCTACCTTGAAGATATAGAAGACGATTTTGACGCCAACCCGCTGGCGCAGGACACGCTACTTCCCTTGTGCGCCCATTACCTAACGCACGAGAAAAAGGATCAACTGCCAATAGACCCTGTGGCCAAATTTCATTTGGGCAACGGCGCCCTGCTCGACAAAATCCACTGGCGAGGAGACGAATCAGAACGTGGTAAACAGCTTTCATACGGTGTCATGGTGAATTACGTCTACGAGCCCGAAGAGATTGAGAACCGGCACGAGGCCTTCTTCTCAGAGGGTCGTATTGCCGCGAGCGCAGCCGTGAAAGATTTGGCTGATAGCCTGATAGGACAATCGGGATAGCGCGTCAGCCCGGTGCTAGCAGCCTTGAACAAGGGGTTTCCCTTGAACATTATTAGCCGATCAGCAAGGGACGGGAATCTAGCCCTTTGAGCCTATTCACCGTCACCATAGCCGCAAGCGTTCTGATCTTTATTGCCGTCGGCAATTACGCCGGCCGCAAAGTTAAAGATCTCGATGACTACTTTGTCGCGGGACGGCAGGCTCCGACACTGCTCATTGTTGGAACATTGGTCGCGAGCCTCATGAGTACCACGGTATTTATGGGTGAAGCCGGCTTCACCTACGCAGGCCAGCTAGGCCCCTACCTGCTGCTCCCTGGTATCGCGGTGACGGGTTATATCTACGGCGCACTATTTTTTGGTACGTATCTCCGACGCAGTAAAACCACCACGGTCGCGGCTTTCTTCGGTGAGCGCTTTGCCGACCCTGGGGTACAACGCATCGCCGGGTTGACCGTTATTGTCGGTTTAGGCGGCTACCTGTTGGTGGTCACACAGGGTGCAGCATTGCTGATCGCCGAATTAACCGACATCAGTTACATCACCGCGGTGGTCATTGCTTGGTTGAGCTATTCAATATTTACCCTCTACGCAGGGTCACGGGGCGTGATCCTTTCCGACACCCTGATGTTTTTGCTGTTCACCGGTGCCACGCTTTTTTTTGCGGGATACCTTCTCGATGAATTTGGCGGCATTCAGCAAGCAATTGAAGACTTAACTCGACAAGACGTAAAACCCGGCCTCACCAGTTGGCATGGAATTATTGGTGAAGGAACAAGCTGGTCCACTCCCCTCGACTTCTTAATTTGGTTTGTAGTCATCGATCTGTCATGGAGCCTGGTGTATGCCGTTAGCCCCTGGCAGTCGAGTCGACATCTCATGGCGAAAAGTGAACATGTGGTGTTACGCGCCTCAATTTACACCTGCGTCGTGGTGATTTTTCTGCAGATTCTCATTTATGGTATCGGCGGATTTATTAATTTAGCCAACCCAAATATAGATCCCGTCGAGACCGTCTTGATTTGGGCTGCAACGCATCTCGTGCCCTCTTTTCTCGGTGCATTGCTGGTCGCGGGCATCGTTGCAGCAGCACTCTCCTCCGCCTCAACATTTCTGTCGTTAGTGGGCTTTAGTGTGAGTCGTGACCTCATGCCCGATCGACAAATAACAAGTCTTGGTGTCACTCGGCTGGCGATGGGCGGGGTCAGTGTGGTCGTTTTAGTGTTCAGTCTCTTGATACCCCCAAACGTCTTTTGGATAACTATCTTCATTGGCACGGTATTCGCCTCAAGCTGGGGCCCCGTGGGATTACTCAGCATCTGGAATAAATCCATTACGGCCCGGGGAGCCCGCTGGGGTATGGTGTCGGGCCTCGCAGGAAATATCATCGCCGCAGGCCTTAACTACTTTGGCTTGATCATTCTTCCCAGTTATTTTGAGCCGGCCTTGCTCGGTATTGTAGCCGCACTCATCGGCGTCTGGATGGGCTCCCGAGGGCAGTCACCCTCAGGGCCAGAAGTCGCATACCGCACCAAGCTGCACACAACACCCGTCGAAGATCTCAGTGCACGAGAGACCCGCATCACCCTTCTGGCGCCTGTGCTGCTGGTTGGTTATGGATTAACGATGCCTTGGCTTTTATTGCATTACTACGTCAGACCCTATCAAACCGCGGCGGGGTTTCTACACTACGGCGGCGCCTTAAATTGGGAGCGCCTAGAACCTTGGTTCGCCTTGGCTCCTGCGGTGCTACATATACCCTTGGGGATACTGGCATGGCATGTCATACGCCACCGCTACACCCCAAAAGTCAGCGCGCCATAGTAGGGGCACACCCATCCCTAAGCAGCCAACTCAAATAGGGTCTTGCGAGGGTATTTTTGTGTCGCTGCGTTTACCTAGCTCTACAAGCTATGTCGGTGTTTTAACCAACGTCGTGAAGATTTAGACGCCACAACATTAGAGATCACGAAGAATGCGTTGGGCGGCGTTATGCCCCGGAGCGCCAGTCACACCGCCCCCCGGATGTGCCCCGGAACCACAGAGATAAAGTCCCGGAACCGGAGTTGCATACTGGGCCGCATCGGGGTGGGGCCGCATATTGAA
>JAQXAF010000057.1 GCA_029253085.1 Luminiphilus sp.
CTGGTTTTTCCGTGCATAACCTTTTCAGCGCGCACAACGTCACCGCCAAAAACCGCGCCTATCGACTGCTGCCCAAGGCAAACGCCAAATATTGGCAATTTCCCGGCAAAGTGCTCGATAACCTCCATAGAGATTCCCGCCTCTTTTGGCGAGCAAGGCCCAGGGGAAATGCAAATACCCGCTGGGGCAAGCCGTTCAATACCCTCCAGGTCGATTTCATCATTACGATGCACCTCAACCTCGGCGCCCAGCTCCCAAAGGTACTGGACAATATTCCAAGTGAAAGAGTCGTAATTGTCGAGCATTAAAATCATGGGGTTATATCGATCCGATTAGCGCAAAAAATCTTTTTGGCGGTTTTATAGCCGCCGTGCGACGCATTCAGTAAACTAAAATGTGTACCATGCGAGTTTATAGAAATGTCTACATTTGTCAGGCTAAATTTAGGTTGCGGGGACAAGATTCTCGACGGCTACACAAACGTTGATATCGTTGATGAGCGTGCGGGTCAAAAGCCCGATATTAACTGCGATGTGCGCCAGTTGACCGTCTTTGAGGACAACTATGCCGACGAAATTTTGGCAGTGCATGTCGTTGAGCACTTCTGGCGATGGGAAGTACAGGCGATCATTCAAGAATGGATGCGCGTGCTAAAGCCCGGTGGCAAGATGATCTTAGAGTGCCCCAACCTTATATCTGCCTGTCAGGAGGTACTGAAAGATCCTGATAAAGCCACGCTCCCCGGTCAAGAAGGTCAGCGGAGCATGTGGGTACTCTATGGTGACCCGCGCTGGCAGGACCCGCTTATGGTGCACCGCTGGGCCTATACACCCAGGTCGCTGGGTTTAGTTATGCATCAAGCTGGGCTGATTGACCTAAAGCAAGAACCCGCTCAGTTTAAGCTCAGAGAGCCCCGCGACATGCGCATCACCGGCATCAAAAGACCAGCCACAACCCCCGAGTAGTGATGACTATTACCACGCATATATTGATCGGTGGGCCGGGCGGATCACCGTCAGATTTGCAACACTCTCCACTGGCCTCGGCGCGACTTAGGCTGGCCGTTGCAGCAACCGCAGCCCAAGAACTCAACCAAAAGATCAGTCTCGGCGAGCAGACACCAGAGCATCTCGATCGGTTGATTGTTGGAAAGATAGGCGCCAACGACATCCAAACTCGGCAGGGCGTATGGCTGGCAGAAATTGAACGACTCAAGGGCCTTGGGACGCGAATTTTTCTGGATTATACCGATCATCACTTGGCCAGTAATTCGGTCATGACTGGGTTTTATCGCGCTGCCTGCGAGCTAGCCGATGTCATTTGCACGCCCACAAGCGATCTGAAAACTGCACTGATTGAGCACTTTGGAATTAAATGCCAAATTGAGATAGTGCCGGATCTCTTGGAGCATGAATCGGTGAAACCCAAAAAAAAATTAGTCGGTGCAGCGCCAGTTGGACTTTGGTTTGGACACCCCACTAACGCCAAGTTTCTTGCTCAGTTTATCGACTCACATTTACAGACGTTAACGGGGCATACGCTCACGATTGTCTCTTCATCACAAACACTCGACATACTCAAAAGCCACAAGTTCTCCCAACCGCCGACTCTTGCGATAAAAGCGTTTCCTTGGAGCGTGCAAGCCGTGGCTCAAGTTGCGCGAACGGCAGACTATTGTGTCATCCCATCTGACTGCCACTCACCGAAACGTTATGCCAGTAACAATCGGCTGGTAACGGCACTGGCATTGGGTCTACCGACCCTAGCAACACCCCTGCCCAGCTATGCAGAATTCAGTGACCACTTTGCGACCATTGGTTCCGAGGAGGCTTCGGAATTACTGAAACATCCTGAAGCACATTCACGAGGTTGTGAAAATTTTCAAAATGACGGTGTGCGCGCTTTTACCCGACCAAAACTTGTAGCACATTGGTGCTCGCTGTTACGTTAGGAGGTTTACTTCGATTGTGCCCGCTGGGCTAAAACCATCTTTTTCACCAACTCCATATGCTCTGGTTTAGGGTGCTTTTTTTCAAAGTCCCAGACATATTTGGGCATCCTCACGCCCTCGATATCAATCGAATGCACCGATTCACCCATAATTTCGTCCCAAGGTATGGCAGACATTCCCAACTTGGCATTTTTAAGCCACAGCTCGGCGCCGGGGAAGTAGAAGTCTCAGGAAAGGCTGGAATACCCATGGTGTAGTGGATATTACCTTGGGTTAAATCCACCTCTTGATAGCCAACGAGTTGATTCCATTTGGGATCCAATGAACCTATTTCTTCTGGGCCTACCCACTTGAGAGCATGCAGACCCATATCGGTTTCCTGTATGAATTCCGGGGTCAATTTTTTGTGCGACGGATGCGCGCAATTCAAAAGCATAAATGATGTCTGTTCATAGACCTCGAGCGACCTTACGACCGAAACTGCGACATCATCACTGATTAACGCCTCCAGCTCTGTAATGTCTGAAGCCAAAAGCATATCAGCGTCCATAAAAATGGCGCTGCCTTGAAAGTCGCACAGCCAAGGCACTAAAAATCTTGAGAAAGTAAAGGGCGTCAGCCCTCTGCGAGTGATCGGTAACGTGTGTAACACCAGCGGACTCACCGATACGGGCCGCGATGCCGTTTCAAAAATAGAGGTGGCAAGAGTGGTGAAAGAGACCCTTTGCCGTTCGTCGAAACCTATGAAGATCTTCAACACCGGTTAATACCTCCTCGTTTCATCACTGCTGGATGTCTGTAGCACGTAACGCCAAGCATCTTCTACTGGCGCCACCCAATCACCTGGCTTGCCCTGAATAAACAGGCGTGCGGAAGGAAACAACAATTGTCTAATGGCAGATTGCTTCCACCGGAACTGAGTTTGCGCAGCGGGAATCAAAACCGCCACGGGGACGCCCAGCGCAGCCGCAAAATGCGCAACAGCGTTATCGACGGTAATCACCGCATCACAGCAGCTGATCAAAGCGAAGACTCCCTCTAAATCGAATCGATTATTGAGCCCGCTGAAGGCAACCCGACGATCACCGTTCATCATAATTTCTTTTTCGTAATTTTCATCATATTGCAGTGATATCACTTCAGCATCAGTGTCTGTAGGCAAGCCCGACATGAGCTCGTCAAGCAACATAGACCGTATCTTGCCATTCGCGTTATCACCTCCTCCCCGCCAAGATATCGCAACACGAGGCCGCTCACTCTTGGCCAATAGCTGGGAAATTTTATTGTATCGAGCGGCATCCGGGGCGATGACGGGCTGTTCAAATACATGACCTTTTTCCAGCAGATCTGGGAGAAATAGCACCATAAGGTCGCCGAGGGGGCACACGTAGTCAAACTTGGGCAAATCAGAAGGTAGGTTATGTCTATCAACAAAAGTCCACAGCGGGTATTTAATCTGAAAAACGGGAATTAGGCGGCTATCGAGAGCGATCACCAAATTTTTTACCCGGGGCACCATAGCCTCAAGGAACATCGCAAACATAATTTCATCGCCAATACCTTGCTCACCCCAAACAAAAAGCAATTCATCATTGAGGTACTGACCAGCGTATTTCTTTGCTTGAGATTTATACCATTCCAATTTAGGGAAAGCCTCGAATCGAACCCCATAACGCTCTAAGCCTGTCGCTATGTCGTCACTAACTAATTCAGCTTCTGCAAGCTCAAAGGCCACCT
This sequence comes from Luminiphilus sp., assembly GCA_029253085.1. GTDB lineage: Bacteria > Pseudomonadota > Gammaproteobacteria > Pseudomonadales > Halieaceae > Luminiphilus. The sequence continues at coordinate 3,689 of JAQXAF010000057.1, forward strand.
CAGGATTCCAATGATGTTGTAAAGCCTGTGTAAGTCCAAACACCACTCCCCGAAAATCCTGAAGGAAGAGCCTTAGATCAGCGTGAACCCGTGCGTCTTCGTTACTTTGGCACTTTGCAAATAAACATCGGTCAAGTTGATCTAATTCACTTTCTGAATCCAAGCCAGCTAGGCGATACAAGGGTAAAAGCCGGAGCACATATTCTCGGGGCGTTTTTGATCGAGACAGGTAATCCTCAAGAAGGCTAATGGCCTCTGCGTACTGTTCAAGACCGGCTAACGCGGCACTGTAATTATGAACAATCGTTTCGTCATCAGGTGCCTCCAACCTTAGTTTTTCAAAGAGCCTCTTAGCGCGCTCATAATTACCCAGAACATTCTCAAGACTTGCCACAACATTCAGCAGTACGACATCACCGTCTTTAGGTTCGCCTAAAGGCCTGATAACCGGCTCCATCCACTCTTTCTTACCAAGCCTTTCGGCAGCTTCAAGTAAAGACAATGATAAATAGCGCTCAGCAGGAAAGCGTAATAAACCCATTGCTGAAAGCTTTGCGAGCTCTTCCGGCTCGTCTTCATCGCGCAGGGACCTGGCATTTTTTTTAAAGTCTTCAAGGCTTATGCTAGTCACATAAGGATCTCTCAAAAGCTTTTTTATATAAATGCTGGCAACCGCGCTCTCGCTGGGAAATCGCGCTTTAGACTCCCAGGCCAGCAGAGCCGTCTCTCCCACCTCACCCTCTCGGAACGCCACTTCAAGCTCATCTTCCAACTGTTTGAGCGTTTTTACCCCGCTATCTTCTGCGCTCATAGGGGACTAACCATTGCAACCGCTCGTAACATACCTCTCGCCTTATTCATTGTTTCTTCCCACTCATCAGCAGGCACCGAGTCGGCGACAATACCCGCCCCCGCCTGAACATGCACCTCTTGGTCTTTGATCACGGCCGTGCGTATAGCAATAGCCGTATCCATGTCGCCCGCCCATGAAATGTAGCCCACCGCCCCGCCATATACACCGCGCTTCACCGACTCTAAACCATCGATGATTTGCATCGCCATCACCTTCGGAGCACCACTTAATGTGCCCGCAGGTAGAGTGGCCCGCAGTGCATCCATGGCTGTCAAATCGGGCTGCGCGCGACCTTTGACGTTGGAGACGATGTGCATGACGTGGGAATAACGCTCGATGAGCATAGATTCAGTCACTTCAACCGAACCCGGTTGAGCAATGCGGCCCAAGTCATTGCGACCCAAATCGATCAACATCAGGTGTTCTGCCATTTCCTTGGGGTCTGCCAGCAACTCTTTAGCCAGCGCCTCATCTTCGTCTTCGTTAAGACCGCGCTTACGCGTACCTGCAATAGGTCGCACAGTGACCTCACCCTGCTCAGCGCGCACCAGTATTTCTGGGGAGGAGCCCACAATTTGAAAATTACCCATATCTAAAAAGTACATATAGGGAGAAGGGTTTAAATTTCTTAACGCGCGATAAAGCGAAATAGGCGCACTTTTAAAATCTACGGTCATACGTTGCGAAGGCACGACCTGCATGACATCGCCATCGAGAATAGATTTTCGGATGGTTTCCACCCACCCCATAAATTGATCGCGGTCGGTATGATGCCTAGCAGCCGCTTCAATAGACTGTAAATCAGCACCCTCGAGACTGATGGGCTCGAGCACTGGGCCGGGCTGCGGTAGTTGATGTTCTAGCGCTGTAAGCCGCGTAAGTGCCGCCAAACGGGCGTCAGGCTCTTCCGCATTGGCCGTAACCACCATGGTTAGCGTGCCTGCTAGGTTATCAAAAACCAGAACCTCCTCGGCCACCAGCAACAATATATCGGGGGTGTTCAGGGCATCGATCTGGTCATGCTGTTCAAGCTTGGTCTCGACATAGCGCACCACGTCGTAACCAAAATAGCCCACTAACCCCCCGTGAAAGACCGGCAGACCCTCGATGGGCGCGCTGTTAAACTTTGCATGTTGAGCTTCGACCTCAGCCAAAGGGTCTTCACTGTCAATAACCGTGGGTGTAAAACCATCACGCTCCAGCGTGATTCGCTTCCCTTGAACACGAATACGATGACGGGCTGGTAATCCAATAATTGAATAACGGCCCCATTTCTCTCCACCCTGCACCGACTCAAATAAAAAAGAGTAGGGGCCGGCCGCCAGTTTCATATAGGCAGAAAGCGGAGTTTCTACATCCGCAAGAATCGTTTTAGAAACGGGAATCCGATTGTAACCCTGAGTCACCCAGTAGTCGAAAGTCTCTTGATCCATTATGAGTGAACGCTGGCCAGCTCGCGCCTCATTTCATCAATCACCGCGCGATAATCGGGCTGATTGAAAATAGCCGAGCCCGCGACAAAGGTATCGGCCCCGGCCGCGGCAATCTCAGCGATATTCCCCGGCCCCACACCACCATCAACCTCAAGGCGAATATCCAGCCCACTGGCATCAATAAGGGCGCGCACCTCCCGGAGTTTATCGAGGGTGGCTGGAATAAACTTTTGCCCCCCAAACCCCGGATTAACCGACATCAATAAAATCATGTCGACTTTATCCATGACGTATTTAAGCGCCTCCAAGGAGGCTGCCGGATTGAAAACCAAACCCGATTTACAACCTGCCCCTCTGATTAATTGTAATGAACGATCGACGTGGGTGGAGGCGTCGGGATGGAACGTGATGTAAGTGGCTCCGGCCTCGGCAAACATGCCGATGAGATTATCGACGGGCTGTACCATAAGGTGAACGTCGATGGGCGCCACCACACCGTGCTTGCGCAATGCCTGGCATACCATAGGGCCGATCGTCAGATTGGGTACATAATGATTGTCCATGACATCGAAATGGACAATGTCAGCACCGGCGGCCAAGACCGTTTCGACCTCTTCCCCGAGGCGCGCAAAATCAGCAGAAAGAATTGACGGGGCAATTTTGAAGTCAGTCATTACAGGATCCGGTGGCTAAAGATCGTTAGTTTAACCGCACAGTGAGGTGCTCGCGACCTTGGCCTGTGGTGATTCTGCCGGTGTGGCCCAGCGCAAAGAGATCTCGGCGATTTTTTAACTTTTCTTATCCGTGACGACTGCCGATAACCTGCTTTGGTGGGGCAGTACTAACTTCAGCAATGTAAACACTGCTGCTGCATGTACCAACCATCTACCCTATTTATACTGGGGCCTGTTTGCATGACAGACACAGTTCGTTACCTACTACACGCTAAAAAATAGATGCCTTTTAGCGGTTAGCCGCCATAAAGTCGGCGGGACCTAAATATACGTCATTTTGCTAGGATCGAATAAAGGCACATCTTCTACGCCTGCCAAATCCATTCCCGCAGACCGCGCAAAATCGTCCAGTCCTATGTGGCTTCTGACGGCTTTGTGGACATGAGCGGGCGTTAACGTAATGCCTTTGTTGCTAAGCTGAAGCGAAGTAGGGTCGATTTTTTTAGCAAAGTGAAGCTCGTCGGTAGCGCCAACAACTCGATTACCCCATCGGGCCCCTTGCTCCATAAGCATGTAGGAGCCAATATTCCAGTGGTCTTTTCCGTTGGCGTCGTTGTAGGCATTAGTGCGTCCAAAGTCAGAGCCGACAACCAATAGAATTCGATCGGCAAGACCCAGCTGCTCAGCATAATCCCAGAAGAAATACAGCGCGTCTGCTAGATGGGTGTATAAGGCTTCGTGAATAGGGTCGTGCTCGTCATGACTGTCGAACCCCCCCAACACAATGTCAGCGGATGAGCCCAATCCCGACTGCATTACCAAAAGCGCGCCTTGCATTTGCTGTTTGAGGTTTGACCAAAAGCCAAAGTCACCCACGGTAAATTCTGAACCCTCCTCGAGCTCGTCCCCGGCAGGTAATGAACTGGCCAATCGCGCAAGGCTCTCACGACCATCCAGTGCCGTTTGGTGATTAACCAAATGCCTTCGCTGACGCGGGGTCAAGCCGGGCTTGGCGAACATTTCCGCGATAGACCGGCGAGTAATCTCCTGTGCGCGCAACAGCTCCTCTTGCGGCCTAGCAAAAGACTCAGAACTCCACCAGTTTCTCTCGGGCTGGGTGAGCTCACGCAATCGGGCTACATCATCAAATTGGTTATAGGTAATTAGACCCGACGTCCGGGACGTGCCCCCCCCAAATACTGAGTATGCCAGGGGTTGTTCCGGTGAACTCGCCGCTGCATGAAGTGCCGTCAGCGATGGCTGTCCCTCCGCATTACTGCCTGTCCAATTGAACAGGCGACCTGTCTCGTGGGAGTTGGTTTGGGCATCAATTCCGTTAACAACAAGCGTATCCGCCCCGAAGCGGCGAAAAAGACCTGCGTTATCGCCAATGGGCGCGTACAGCAGGTTACCTTGTTGTCCCGGGTCCGCCCAATCAGCCCAGTGATTAATTTTCGGCTCACCGAGGGTGTTGGTTTTAGGGTCACAAAGCTGAGTCACGTCAGCCCCCCCATCAAGCTGCAGAGTCACCAACAGTTTTCCTGCGTAAGGCTCTATGGCACCAGACCCCCAAACATTAAGACTCATCGGCGAGGTCAACGCCGTTACCAAACCTGTCTTTAGCAGGCCACGCCGAGACAGTGACAAACGGTGTAGAGAATTCATAACGCCTTTATCCTCAGTCGTGTAGGTATGTATATGAGGTGAGTAGACCGCTTATAATCATTGTCCAGGCGCGCATCATGCCGTCTCTGTCCTCAAATCTTAGCCGCCATTCAGTATCGGTGTACTGCTGACCGAACCAGAGCTGCCTAGTATGGCAACCACCCTCAACGTTGTGAAAATCACTGCCCCAACCCTGCGCCAAAATTGCGTAGCTATGAAGCGCTTCAACTAATTTTTCAACCTCGGCATCACTAGGTTTACGGGTCGTCGCATTGTGAAGCAGCTGTGTCATTTGCTGCCTAATTTGCTCACTAGCCGCAGTGTCCTCAATGTTATCAACCGCTAACGCAGTGACGCCAACCACTATGGCGTCGTTCACATTATTTTCGGTCAATGAGGTCGCAAGGGTCAGCTCAACCTCGTAGTCCCCTGCTGGAAGATTCAGCAATAATTCAATCCAGGCGTTTTCATGCAACCAGAAACCACCTGAATCTGCGTGAAAATCCCCGCGAGGGTGGGCCTGACCCTCATCGTCACTGTAGGTATCAATAATAACGTCATTCATCTCGGGTAAATCTGCGCCATCAATCAAGAGAGCCTCACCTGTGGATATGCTCCGAAGGACAATCTGTTGAATGATGAGGTCCGCGTTCGAGGGTTCGCCGTCAACGCTGCCATAGGAATCTCGAGTCAAATCTTCAATACGGAGTTTGGCCTGCCCTCCTACCAAGGTCATATCCGCAGACACAACTCGATGGTTAATCCATTCACCCGGCCAGTAATCGGTAACTGGGACCTGCCCTGGCAGCTCAAACGATTCGTCCAGCAAAAGGTTTGCTGCCGAGGCTCGAGGAATTTTTGTAAAAATAGTTCGCTGCTCGCGAGGTTTTGCAAAATCAGCCACAACTGCCTGGCAAGCCAGATCGACAGCCATTCTCTGGGAGACGTTAGCCATCAGCGGCGTAAGACTCCGGTTTCGCTTGGTGACGGTGGCAGCATCAATACCTCCATAAAATGTGGCATAGCTTCCCCGGCTTCCAGCACTCAAATTGCTGTCATTGAGATAGTCTAGACTGTCACCCCCGCGCCCCGCATCCTCTCCCCAGGTGCGCCCGAGCACGCCGCGATTTTTGCGATCAAGTTCCTCGGGGGTCAGTAATCTACCACTACCCACTGTCGCCAAGGCAATCTCCTGTTCGGCAGAAAGCGCCACATTCGAGACCGCATGAGTTCGGTACCAGGGATGGAGGATCATGCTGGCAAACAACTGTTTGGCGCGAAAGCCCGAGGACGCAAAATCAACAGCAAGCTCGTCCATGGCGGCCTGTTGAGCGTTATACGCCGCAAGGTCTGCCCCATAATTTGGAAGGCTACTATTCTCGGGTCGAGCCAGAGGCTCAGCCCCGTAAATCGCGGGCCACCAAAAAGCAACAGTGGCTTTGGCAAAACGAGGGTCATTTACAATTTCCTGAGCCAACCACTGAATGCTATCGCTGGTGCCTGAGGCCGCTTTGCTTTCGAATCCGGGGGTACGCATATCGCGATACCAGGTGTCACCATATTGGTAACCTTCACTGCGATTGAAACCGTCAGTCCAGGCCAGACTCACTGTGATTGAGGGTTCTGGGTGGGCCTCAGCCATTTTAGAAACCAACTCTACTTCAAGCTCATAGTCTCCGGGACTCAAATCAAATTTGAAGGCCATCCAAGCGTTGGTGTGGGTGAAGTACACCGAATCAGTCCCATTATCCTCAAGCCAGCCTCTTGGATGACTCTCACCGGTTTCCTCATCGACCCAACTATCCACTGAGAAGCGATCATCGGATTCAAATTTATCAGCATTAATTCGCCGGCGAACAAACCCGTCCTTCAAAACAGTAACTCGCTTGATGCCCATATGAGAGCACCACCAGTTGTCCTCATTGTTTTGGTCTTGAATGCAACCACGGGGAGAAATATCTTTTATCGTAAAACTGCCCCCGTCATTGGCGACTCGTGCGGAGAGCCTACGCTTAAAAAATTTATAGTTATTACTAAGGCTCACATCACGGACTAACTCGTGAACTTCACCCACTGGCGCTTCAGGCCGTTTGTAAGACTCTGGGAGTGAGTCCATCCCTCCCCACTGATCCAAATAATGTCCTTGATCGCCAAAACTCTGATACGCGCCTGCCACAGGGTCCATCCGGGCGTGACAGACTGTGCAGGCGGGATTGTTCATCGTAGGGTTATTCGTATCTGCAAGCGCCGCGGCATCTGTACTGCGAGGCGCTGATTTTTCTATGTCCACGCCCAAAAAATGATAATAGGTCCAGCGTGCCCTAGCGCGATTACGGTTGGTATCAGTCGATGGGAAGCGGCCCAACCAGGCAGGGGTACTCAATATGCCGGCGTGAGGCCAATCATGATATTCACTAAATCGAAATTCCCCTGTTTCATTATCAAAGTACGAATCCTGATCCTGTGGAATGTGGCCACGATTTTTACCCGGCTTGAAATTACGCAGCGTCGCCACATCGAAGAAGCCTTGATCATCGGTAAGCGGCGCTTCAAAACGAGTATCAGAGCGATAAGCTAGAGCACTAATGGAAGTCACCATAGTGTAGTCCGCCGTCAAAACCTCCTTGTAATTTTTATCGCTCTCGACGATGTGAGCAATCAATTCAAGAGGCTCCTGGACCACGGATACCCTGAAGGCGTCTTGCGCTTGGTTTCGGGTTAAGAACAGGCGGCTCCAATACTCTTCAGTATCAAACTCTTCAGGCCTTTCATTGGGTAGTTCCTGAGCAAACTTTGCAAAAGCGGGAAAACGGCTCCAAAAATCAAACTGAAAATCAATCCCCGATGTCAGGCCTTGGCTGAGTAACTTGTCGTTTGCACCACTAATTACAAAGTCATGGAACCCTTCTCCTTCCATGAGGGCAATCAGCTCATTTTTGAGTCCGTACTTTAGAGATTGCGCACGCTTAATGGATTCGTCGCTAGGGACTTTTCCCGCCAGAAGAATACCCGCACGACGCAGCGTAGTTTCCGGACTTTCGATCACAGTGCCTGACCAAATGGAGCTGGCGTCAACACTACCGTCATCGGTGTTTGCACCTATGAGCAGGGTGAGGTAATCGGCGAATGCGTAATAGCTATCACCACCTTTAGCCAATACCGAACCGCCGCCATGGCCTAAATCGCCAATAATTTTGTCCAGCAGCCAATCTGCGCCAACACCCTCAGTAGTCACAAAGCTCTCAAGCGCAGCATGATTTGAGGCAGAGTCGTCAGTAAATAATAGACGGGCGCCTTGCTGATCGGCCGTTAGCCCCTGTTGGTGACACACCGTGCAGTTTTGCTGAACCACGGGCTCGACATCGCTCGCGTAGCAAGCGCTGGCAGTAGTAGCACAGGCATTAGCCGTATCTTGTTCCTCTGATTCAGCAGTATCCACTGCCCCTGAATGCGCCTGATTAACCGCCCCCACCAATCCACCAAATACGTCGTGTGGGCCGGCCTGAGCACCCGAACTACTCGCAACTACCCAAACTGCCAGGGCTAAAAGGCCGAGACGTCCTGAACCGATGCGCGATTCAGAGGTGTTACCAGATTGTTTAAAAAGCATCCCCAATTTGAGACGAAAAGCTTTCATAAATGACCCATAGATTTTTTGCCTGGCGATTTTATTTCCCTATTTTGCGACGAGTTACGGGTAATAACTGTGCAATACCCGCCAGCGTTTAGGCTGAATCCGTCAAAATGAGCAGCTCGCTAAACATAATATAGTGCAAGCATGATCCTATTGTAAGACGCAAATTGCGACAGTAAATTCAAATTAAAACAGGCTGGAAACTCGTAGTGTGCATCAGTGCACGTTACGTGCGGTGGAGAAATTCTATTTCACTCGATGTCGATGTTTCACAAGCACCAAAAAGCGGCAACCACATTTACCCACCATTCGATTTCTGAGCCGCGTGGCAGGCTTCATCTATGGCCTGCAACCGCTGCGGCGTACCTACATCAACCCAAGTTCCAGTGTAAATCTCGCCGCTCACTTTACTTTTAATAATGGCCGCGTCTAACAGCGGTTTGAGTGGCTGCTTGGCCGCTGTCAAACCCAAAAAGAAATCAGGGCGGTAAACAGCAATGCCACTAAAGGTGAGGGCGACCCGGCCTTTCGAGTGAACCCGCCCCCGCTCGAGGCTGAAATCGCCGTCAGAATGATGAGGGGGATTAGGCACTAGCACTAAGTGCGCGCCCGCATCTAGGGGCGAGCGCTCAATTAACCGAGCAAAAGGATATGGGCACCAAATATCGCCGTTAAC
>JAQXAF010000080.1 GCA_029253085.1 Luminiphilus sp.
GTAAAACTCGATGCCCACCCCAAACCCGAGTTTGATGACTGGCGTTGGGTAAGCTATTGGTATCCGCTGACGGGGGTGGTTGATTTTAAACGCGAGGTTTATCGGGAAGCGCTGGCAGCGTTGCTGCCCGCGTTGCTGCCCCGCCGCCGTGCACGTCGGAGCGGTAAGCGGTGATTGAAACTCTGCGCAAAATTGTTCAGGCGGTCAGTGAGGCTGACGACCTCGAGCAGGCACTGTCGTTAATTGTCCACGAGGTTCGCAGGGCAATGGCCACCGATGTGTGTACGGTATACCTGTCTGACAGGGCGACCACCCGGTTGGTTTTTCGGGCGACCGAGGGCCTGAACCGCGACAAAATCGGTGCATTTTCTCTGGCGAGGACTGAGGGCCTGGTGGGATGGGTCGCCTCACGTGGGGAAATGCTCAATCTTGAAGACGCTAGCGCACATCCGAGCTTTCAATTGGTACCCGGGCTGGGCGAAGAGAGCTTTAACAGCTTTATGGGCGCGCCTATCATTCACCAGCGCGATCTACTGGGGGTGTTGATTGTTCAGCAGGCCGATTCGCGACGCTTCAGTGACGATGAAGAAGCTTTTTTAATCACGATTTCGGCTCAACTGGCAGGCATTATTGCCCACGCTGAGGTGTCGGGGCTGGCCGCTTTGCCCGATACCAGTTCAAAAACGATCACCCGCATCGTGGGGGTCGCCGGATCCCCGGGAATTGGCATTGGTGAGGGGGTTTTTGTCTCGCCAACAGCAGATTTAAGTGCCGTTCCGTCACGCAAAGCTGATAATCGTAAAGCGGAGTTGCGCGCTTTCCGAGCTGCCTTGGCTCGTGTGCGGGATGACATTGAAATAGTGTCGGACAATCTTAAGGACGAGTTATCGCCTGAAGATCATGCGCTGTTCGGTGTTTATATAAATATCCTTGATGACTCGACCTTAGGGGGCGAGGTGGCGTCGCTTATTAAATCGGGCGAATGGGCTCAGGGGGCGTTAAGTCAGGTGCTGTTAAAGCACATTAAACATTTTGAACGCATGGAACACAGTTATTTGAGAGAGCGGGCGGTCGATGTTCGAGATCTTGGTACGCGGGTTCTTACCTACCTTCAGGATGACTTAGAAAATCGTCGGGACTGGCCAGAGAAAACGATTCTTATTGCGGAAGAGATCACAGCGTCAGCATTGGGTGAGGTGCCTAGAGACAACCTTGTCGGCGTGGTATCTCTTCGGGGTTCCGCAAACAGTCATGCGGCCATCATTGCCCGGGGTATGGGCGTACCCGCTGTGATGGGTGCGGCTGATTTGCCCTACAGTCGGCTCGACGCCCGAACCCTGGTAATTGACGGCCACAATGGGCGTGTGTACATCAACCCGCCTCAGGAGGCTTTACGCCGGTTTCAGCAATTAGTCGATGACGATTTAGCGCTTTCTGAAGAGCTGTCGGTGTTGCGCACTGAGCCCGGTCAGACTTTAGATGGCCATGCGGTGCCGCTGTGGGTCAACACGGGCCTGACCGCCGATTTGCCGAGAGCTCTGGAATCGGGAGCCGATGGAGTCGGGCTTTATAGAACCGAAGTGGCTTTCTTACTGCGGGATAAATTTCCCAGTGAAGAGGAGCAACGACAACTCTATCGGGAGCAGCTCGAAGCTTTTGCACCCGCACCCGTTACCATGCGCAGTCTCGATATTGGTGGCGACAAATCCTTACCGTACTTTCCAATCAATGAAGATAATCCCTTTTTAGGTTGGCGAGGGGTGCGGGTCACCCTCGATCATCCTGAAATATTTTTGGCGCAGATTAGAGCGATGCTAAAAGCCAATGAGGGTCTGGGCAACCTCAGAATTCTGTTGCCTATGATTTCTGCGATTGAAGAAGTTGATGAGTCTGTGGCCTTAATTCAGCGTTGCCATGACGAGGTGATGGCTGAGGGTTACACGCAGGCATTTCCTCCGGTGGGCGCCATGATAGAGGTGCCTTCCGCCGTGTGGCTCACAGATGTTCTGGCTCACCGGCTCGATTTTCTATCAGTGGGATCCAATGACTTGACCCAGTACTTGTTGGCTGTCGATCGCACTAATGCGCGGGTAGCGGACATGTATCAAGGGCTGCATCCCGCGGTTCTAGGCGCCTTGGCAAAAATTTGTCGAGACGCCCATCAACGGTCCTGCCCAGTGAGTATTTGTGGGGAGTTGGCGGGCGATCCCCTAGCTACGCCGCTATTAATTGCGATGGGCTTTAACCAGTTGTCTATGAATGCTGCCAGCCTGCCTCGGGTTAAAAAGGTTCTGAACTCTGTCACGCTCACCGAGGCTAAAGAAGTGCTTGAGCAACTGACGGGCTTACATTCTGTTAATCAGGTTAAGCATCTGCTCGATGACCTCATGCAACGACGAGGGCTGGAGCGTTACGTGAGGCCCGGACAGGAGCAGGAGCGCGCTGAATGATCAACTACCCTAGCATTGACCCGGTGGCGCTCAGTCTGGGCCCCCTCAAAGTGCATTGGTATGGCCTGACCTATCTGGGAGGGTTGCTCTTTGCCTGGTGGCTGGCCAGTCGCCGTGCTGAGCGCGCAGATTCACCGATAGCCCGTGCTCAGGTTGATGATCTTATTTTTTATAGTGCTGTCGGTATTATTGTGGGGGGGCGTTTAGGTTACGTTCTGTTTTATGGCCTTGACCGCTGGCTCGATGATCCAATGTGGCTTTTTCGCGTGTGGGAAGGCGGAATGGCATTTCACGGCGGATTACTGGGCGTTATTGCAGCGCTCTGGGTGTTTGGTCGCCGGCATCGTATTGCGTTTGCGGGTGTTGCAGATTTTGTAGCGCCGCTCACGCCTGTGGGCCTGGCCTTGGGGCGTCTTGGCAATTTTATTGGGCAGGAGCTTTGGGGGCGACCCACTGACGTGCCTTGGGCCATGATCTTCCCCCGGGATCCCCTTGCATTGGCGCGCCACCCCTCTCAGCTTTATCAGTTTGCTTTGGAAGGGTGCCTACTGTTTTTTATTGTGTGGATCTTTAGTCTGAGACCGCGTCCTCAATGGTCCGTCGCAGGGGTGTTTTTGGTGGGTTATGGAACTTTGCGGTTTATTGCCGAATTTTTTCGGGAGCCCGATGCTCACCTGGGCTTTCAGGCCTTTGGCTGGCTCACTCGAGGCCAGCTGCTGTGCCTTCCCATGTTCCTGTTGGGCTTGTGGTTGCTCCGCTATGCCTATCGCGACCGTAAGTAATAACGCAGATATTTATTTTATGGAGGAGCCTGATGCGTGCCTATCTTGATTTACTGAGAGACATTCGTGACCACGGTGCGGTTCGTACAGACCGCACGGGTACCGGAACGCGTTCCCTTTTTGGGCGGCAATTGCGTTTTGACCTCAATGACGGTTTTCCGTTGCTGACCACTAAAAAAGTGCACTTTAAAAGCGTCGCCAATGAACTCATCTGGTTTCTCAAGGGCGACACCAACACGGCATGGCTGAAAGAGCACGGCGTTTCTATCTGGGACGAATGGGCCACCGAGCAAGGTGACCTGGGTCCTCTGTATGGCGCCCAGTGGCGACGTTGGCCGACCCGGGATGGTCGGGAGATCGATCAGTTGGCCTATGTACTCGACTGCCTGAAAAACCGCCCTGACAGCCGCCGCATTCTTTTTCACGGATGGAATGTAGAGTATTTGCCGGACGAAACGCTGTCGCCTCAAGAAAATGTGCGTGCTGGGCGTATGGCACTGCCCCCCTGTCACCTTCTCTACCAGTTCTATGTTGTTGATGGAAAGCTGTCGACCTTGTTGTTTATCCGCTCCAGCGATACGTTTTTGGGGCTGCCGTTCAATATTGCATCGGTCGCGTTGTTAACGCATATGCTTGCCCAGCAGTCTGGTTTAGGCGTTTCTGAGGTAGTTGTGTCGATAGGCGATGCACATATCTACAGCAATCACGTTGACCAAGTCGAAGTGCAGTTGTCTCGGTCCCCTGCCCCGCCTCCGACGCTAAAATTATTAAGGCAGCCTGACAGCTTGTTTGACTACGGCTATGAAGACTTTGCACTTGATGGGTATAGCCCTCAAGCACATATCTCTGCGCCGGTGGCCATTTGATGACGGGCTTGCATGATGAAGACGGAAACCTTCCTGTCGTGTTGGTGCTGGCGGTTTCCGAGAACGGTGTCATTGGGCGCGGTAATGCGCTGCCCTGGGATTTGCCCGATGATTTGCAGCACTTCAAAAAAGCGACGATGGGCTGTCCCGTATTGATGGGCCGCAAGACCTTTGAATCGGTAGGTCGGCCGCTACCAGGGAGAACAAACCTCGTGCTGACGCGCGACAGCACCTGGCAGGCCCCGGGGGTTACGGTTTTTGACAGTGTAGAGAAAGCACTGGCGCTTGCTGAAGCCCAGGCGTTGATTGATGGCTCCCCCGCGATTTGCGTTGTGGGTGGTGCCGAGATTTATCGCCTGTGCCTGCCCAAAGCTGACCGTATCGTGTTGACCTTAGTGCATGGCGATGTGTCCGGTGATGCGACCTTTGATTTGTCTGTTTTAGACGAGTGGCGGGAGCAGAGTCGGGAACATTTTTCACAGGGATCACGCAATAGCCACAATTTTAGTGTTGTGGAATTCGTCCGGTGTGGTTAATCTGCTGCCCCCGGATAGGTTAGGGATTTGTTATTCCGGATTGATTTAGCCGCGTCGGCTCAGGTAGAGTCGGGGTGTGAAAGCCGCTTGAACGTTGTACATAAGTAAAACTCTTCGTCTTGCGCTAATAAAAAACCTTAGATCAGCGTCTTTGGCACTCGCGGCCAAAGGTATTAACTGCCTACTGAGAGGAAGTATCGACCCCATGACAAGTCACCGATTCAAAACTGTCCTGCTTGCGGCCTGCGTCGCCGGCGGCGCCCTGGGTGTCGCTGCGTCTTCCAACGCCGCGTCCATTGATCAAATTCTCGATGTTGGCAAACAGCGCACTGCTGAGGCTAAATCATCTCAAGCCAAAATTGACCGGCTTGCTGATGAGACACGAGATCTATTGTCAGATTACAAGACCGTCATGAAGCAAGTCGACGGCTTACGCGTCTACAACGCACGCTTAGAGCGTCAGATTGCCAATCAAAATCGTCGGATTTCAGATATCGACGGTTCGATATCTGAGGCCGCTGTCATTCAGCGCCAAATTCCCCCTCTGGTAGGACGCATGCTCGATGGTTTAGAGCAGTTCATTAATTTGGATATGCCCTTCGATCTCGATACCCGTCTTGGTAATATTGAGGCAGTGCGGAATAACCTAGACCGCTCTGATGTAACGGCGGCCGAAGCCTTCCGTCAGGTTCTCGAGCTTTACTCGATTGAGCTGCAATACGGTCGAGGCATTGAATCCTACAGCGATACCATCGAGATTAACGGCACGCCCCGTGAAGTCGATATTCTGCGCATAGGGCGCATCTCATTGGTGTACCAAACAACTGACGGTGCCGAAACTGGCGCATGGGATACAGGTAGCGGCACCTGGGAGGCTTTGCCTGCCGGAGATTATGCCTCTGCCGTACGAAAAGGGGTTCGCATCGCGAAGAAGCAAGCCACCATAGAACTCTTAAATATGCCAGTAGCGGCTCCGGAGGCTAATTAAGATGACTGCCCAGTTTATTAAAGCATCAGCACTAGTGGTAGCGGGGGTTCTCGCTTCGGCCGGCGCATTCGCTCAAGAAGAAGCGCCTGAGGTACCCGCAGGCCCTACCCCACAGGAGGTTGCAGCTGAAAACCTCAATCAACTTTTAGGCCTTGTCAAAGATGGCAAAGCCCGTGCCTCAACCGGTAACGCGGCGAGAGAGCGACGCTTCTCTGAAAACAAAGCAACTCAAGCTGGCGAATTGCGTCGGGCTGAGCAAGAGCGCACCAATGAAGAGCGGCGTTCGGCACGGCTTGAGAAGCAGTTTGAAGATAATGAATTGCTGATTGCCGCGAAGCAGGAGCAGCTTAAAGAGCGTTTGGGCACCTTGTCCGAGTTGTTCGGGCACTTGACCGCCGCAACCGGTGATCTCGCGTCACAAATGGATGTTTCTCTGGTGTCGTCACAGTACCCCGGGCGTGAGGTCTTTATGAAAGCCCTCATTGCTAAGATGAGCGGCTCAGACAAGCTTCCCAGCGTTGCTGAGATTGAGCGGGTTTGGTACGAGCTCCTACGTGAAGTTAAGGAGCAAGGTTCGATCGCCAAATTTACGGCTGAAGTTGCGACGCCTTCAGGCGAGTTGAGTCAGCGTGAGGTTGTACGTGTGGGTGCGTTTAACGTCATCGACGCAAACGGCAACTACTTGGCCTATGCGAATGGTAAGTTGAGTGAATTGCCCCGACAGCCTGGTGGTGCTTTCGGTGGACAGGCTAACGAACTGGCCGGTTCGTCTTCAGGTTTGCATCAATTCGGCGTCGACCCTACTGGTCCCACCGGAGGCTCTTTCTTGGCGGCTATCATTGACAGTCCTACCCTCGAGGAGCGGTGGCATCAAGGTGGGTATGTCGGCTATGCAATCACTGCGGTGGGTGCTTTTGCCTTCCTGCTTGCTATTTATCGAGTGCTGGTACTGACCATGGTGAGCACCAAGGTCTCTAGCCAGTTGAAGTCGAATACGGCTAACGCCAACAACCCACTGGGTCGCGTGCTTAAAATTCATGAAGATAAGCCCGATATGGATCCAGAGACCCTAGAGCTGAAGATGGCTGAGGGTGTTTTGAGGGAGACGCCAAAACTCGAGGCCGGACTGACGCTACTGAAGATAATCGCGGCAGTGGCACCACTCATGGGGCTACTGGGTACGGTTACCGGTATGATTATTACTTTCCAAGCCATCACCATCTTTGGTGCCGGCGATCCTAAGGCGATGGCAGGTGGTATCTCCAGCGCGTTGGTGACCACGGTGCTGGGTCTGCTAGTCGCTATTCCCACAGTATTGCTTCACACGATTGTGAACGGTCGAGCTCAAAGAATCATTCACGTGATCAACGAGCAGGCAACCGGCATCGTGGCCGAGCACGCTGAACGCGAGCACAATCGCTAAGCGAAGGGCTGAGGGGAGTTTCGATGCCAGGGGTTTTTGAGGTCATACTCGCGTTCATGGAAAAAGGCGGCAAC
>JAQXAF010000082.1 GCA_029253085.1 Luminiphilus sp.
CCCAGTATTTTAGAGCGCAAATGCTGGCCCACGGTTTTGCAGTGCCTGAGGGCGATCACCCCATTGTTCCCGTAATGCTAGGAGACGCGGTTGTGGCCCAGAAGATGTCCCAGCGCCTGCTAGAGCTCGGCATTTATGCGGTCGGCTTCTTTTACCCTGTAGTTCCCAAGGGAAAGGCACGTATTCGAGTGCAAATTTCAGCAGGGCATACCCGAGAGAATCTCGACAAGGCGGTTGCCGCCTTTAGTCAGGCGCAGCAAGAGTTGCTTGCCTAAAGAGTTGAGGAAAGCGCTTTCAGCGTGGCGACTTGAGACGAGTGCTTTCAAAATAGCGCCCCGAGACAAGCTTGAACTGAGTGGAGCGGGTTTAACACGGTCATTATTGGAACAGCAGGTCTACCAGAGCAGACCTGCATTAGCGACCCCGGACCAAAGCCCTTAGCTTTAGGGTCGCCTGGCAACCCCGGCGTTTTTACTGCTTTATTACGCAGTATTCGCCGTATTCAGCGACTTCTTGGGTTGTCCATTCGGCCTTGGGCTTTCCATCAAGATTTTCACACCACTTGTCACTGCCTATGGTTGTGGCGTCGAGGAGACAGTGCTTGGCATAGCTCTTGCGGTCGTCACCCGTCCAGTCACCTTTTGGAATCGCCTTTTGAGCCTCGCACCAGCCAGCACTCCCGGGTTTGTCGGCACAGCCGATCAGTAACAGACCCGCGCTTAGTAAAATTGCTCCCAGTGCAGAACGCTTGTAAATAAATGTCATATTGAGTCGGCTCCGTTAAATATTCGGCTCAGAGCTTAGCTTAGATGGCCGTGCGCGCCAGGTTCATTTGGTGGCAATCTTGTCTCGGGTGGTGCGGGTCTCGGGCGGTAACAGTCGTAGACTTCCCAATTAGATACAGGGCCACTAGCTTGCAGCGCACTAGCCGCCGAGCCGATCGAGCAGGCTGTAAAACAGCATGCCGGCTACTTGGCCGGGGCGCCGGAGTAAGGTGCCTCCGGGGAAGCGTCGTGTTGGCACTGAAGCCATTCGTGAAAAATCGTCGGTATCACCCGAAATGGCCGCAGCTAAGAGATAGCCCGCCATGGTCGCAGTAGGAACGCCGTGACCCGAGAAGCCTTGGGCATAAAAGATACGACGCCCCAAACGACCGAAGTCGGGCATACGATTCATGGTAATGCCCAGTGTGCCGCCCCAGCCATATTCCACAGCCACGTCTGTAAGGTCAGGATAGATCTTGAGCATGTGGGGCCACACAAACCGAGCAATATCCTTTGGAAATGCGGCACCGTAGGTTTCGCCCCCACCGAAAAGGAGGCGACCGTCACCCGATAGTTTCCAATAGTTAATAACAAAGAGGGTGTCAGATAGGCTGACGTTATCGCGGCAAACTGCGGTCTGCTGTGCCTTGGTAAGCGGCTCGGTAGCCAAAATAAAATTGTTAATGGGCATTATGTTGCCGGCGATTCGCGGCTCTAAATTACCCAGATAGCCGTTGCAGGCTAAAACCAAAAAGCGTGCTTTTACCGTACCGCGGTCGGTTTTTACCCTTACCTGGCTATCTTTAGACTCGTCGTAGCTAAGTACGCGGCTATTTTCAAAAATCTCTGTGCCCAGAAGATCAGCTGCTTTAGCGAGACCAAAGGCATATTTGAGCGGGTGTAGGTGTCTAGCACCGAGGTCAAGTAATGCGCCATGGTGGCGGTTAGCTGTCGTCATCCAGGCGGTCTCAGTCGCGTCGACGAAACGCATCTGGTCATAGCCATAGGTTTTACTGAGGTACTCCACCTCCTGCTGCAGCCCCTTGGCGTGCCTTCGCTTGGCGGCTAGATGTAAATTTCCAGCTCCCAACTCGCACTCAATTTTAAACTCATCAATTAAACTAACGACGAGGTCTACGGCTTCCAAGCCCAGTCGCCATAGGTCTTTCGCGGTCCCGAGACCTACCCACTGCTCTAAGTCTTCTTGATCAGCGCGTTGCCCCGTGCCGACGTGTCCACCATTGCGGCCCGAGGCGCCCCAACCTAAGCGCTCGGCCTCTAACAAAGTGACGGAAAACCCCAGTTTGCGAAGGTGGATGGCGGTGGAAAGCCCGGTATAACCGCCGCCGACAATACAAACATCAGAAGCCACTTCACCTGACAGCGATGGAAAGGTTTTATGAGGTGATGCGGAGTCGGCATACCAGGAATCGACGTGTTGGGAAGTATCAGTCATAAGCACTCACCGTGTGAAACAGAGTTCGGGTTCCTATCCAATTGTTGATTTTACACCCTTGCATGCTAACTCGCTTGCCGCGCATACTTCTGCCTCTTCCATTATCGGTTTATTTTATGAGTTCCAAGCTCTCGGGTGACACCAATACAGAGACCCGCATTCATAGTCCTGAAAACGCCAGTGGGTCCCTTTTAATACCCCCAGAGGAAATGGCGACAATTACGGCTTGGCTCAAGGAGCATAAAATTTCGGAGGTTGAGTGTATTGTTCCTGACCTCACCGGTAACGCCCGGGGCAAATTTATACCGGCACATCAGTTCACCGAACAACTAGAACAGAAGCTGCCGGAATCTATTTTGGTTCAGACAGTCACCGGCGAGTACACCGATGATCATTGGGATTTTGTTGAGCCTACTGACACCGACATGATGTTGAGTCCCGACGCCTCGACCTTGCGTCGTGTCCCTTGGGCCCGTGAGCCAACTGCGCAAATTATTGCAGACTGCCTGAAGCCAGATGGCACCCCACATCCATTGTCTTCACGGAACGTGCTGCGTTATGTCCTGGGGCTCTATGAGGAAGCCGGGCTAAAGCCTGTTATTGCCCCCGAAGTTGAGTTTTACCTAGTTCATAAGAATACCGACCCCGATTATGAATGTATGCCGCCTAAGGGTCGTTCCGGGCGTCGTGAAGTGGCGCGTCTCTCTTACAGTATTGACGCCGTCGCCGAATTTGAGGATTTCGTAGAGGACATGTACGACTACGCTGACGCGCAGTCACTGGCAGTGGATACCCTTATTCACGAAAACGGTGCCGCACAGATGGAGATCAATTTCCGTCACGGTGATCCACTGGCTATGGCAGATCAGGTGTTTGTCTTTAAGCGCACGGTGCGGGAAACGGCGTTAAAGCACGACATGTACGCCACGTTTATGGCGAAACCCATGCAGCGTGAGCCCGGCAGTGCCCTGCATATTCACCAGTCTATTTTATCCCTTGAAGATGGCAGTAATATTTTTGCGGGCAAAGACGGCAAGCCAACAGCCGCGATGATGCATTACTTGGGTGGGCTGCAGCGATATACCCCGGAACTGATAAGTTTCTACGCTCCCAATGTAAATTCTTACCGCCGACTAGCGCCTGATATCTCTGCGCCTATCAATCTGAGCTGGGGTTTTGATAACCGCACCACGGCGTTCAGGGTGCCTAACAGCACGCCGGAGAATCTGCGCATTGAAAATCGCTTCCCCGGAGTTGACGCCAATCCTTATCTGGCAATAACGGCAACGCTTGCGAGTGGCTTGTTGGGAATGCGTCAAGGTCTTCAGCCCACTGAACCCCATCAGGGCACCGCGAACGAGGAGGCCGTGGTGGTCGCTCGTACTTTGGAAGAAGGGGTGCGCCAGTTAAACGATACCCCCGAGTTGCAGCAAATGATTGGCGAGTTATTTATGCGCGCCTATGCTGCCGTAAAGCTCGATGAATTCGAGGAATTCAATCGCGTTATCAGCTCTTGGGAGCGTGAGCACCTGCTGCTGCAGGTGTAAACGCTAACGATGGTCGACACACTGCGCGAGGGCGGGTCTGGGGCAACATTTGCCCGTATTTATAAAGCGCTGAAGTATGTGGTCTATGCACTGCTCTCGGTTAACATTGTCTTGTTTCTCAATGAAGAGCTGGCGTCTGCGGCTCACGCAGGTACGGTAAATCTGGATGTCTTTACCGTTATCCAGTTGTTTTCAGCAACTCTCGATACGGCAGCTTGGGTGCTGCTCTTGCTGCTTTTTGAGCTTGAAACCGCGGTGATCCCCGATGAACGATTGGTGGGGAGAACTCAATGGGTCATTCACGGTATCCGTCTCATTTGTGGTCTCGCTATTGTGTCTGCTTTTTGGGGTTATCTGGGTGAATGGCAGGTCTTTTGGTACTCCTCGACTTTGTCCGTACCTGCCTGCAATTTAGTCGGCCAAGGCTGGTCGATATTGCTCGACTTCGATAAGTTTATAGATCTCGATGCGCAGAGTTGTGTAGCACTAGGTGCCGAAGTTGTTGCGCTACCGGAGTTGGAGCGAGTGGTCGCGACACCAATGGCTTTGAACAGTGCTTATCAGTTGGGTCTTGTTGATGTGATTAACTCTGCAACCTGGATTTTCGTGGTTGTGCTGCTCGAAATTGAGGTGCGCTTCCAGCTTTGGGGTGGAGTTCCTCGCCGGTTTCAGCGACCACTGACTGGTATTAAAATCGTGCTTTATCTCACCTTGGCGATTGCCGCCGTCTATTGGGGGTTTGAGGGTGAGTTTCTCGATTTTTGGGATGCAGCTCTGTGGCTGTTTGCCTTCGTGTTCATCGAGCTCAATGTCTTCGAATGGCAGCGCGATTTGGCCCAACAAGCTACAGACTAAATGTCAGCGCTATAAAATTTTCGGGGGTTCAGCCTTCCTCGCTGATCCTGTGCACAGTAGCCAAACGGTTAATCTGGATGCCGCCAAGGTTTAATCGTCGTAGAGCTCGAAATCGAAATCTCCCAGCTCTTCCCTAAGCCGCAGTGTCTCGAGGCGTTTCTCCGCCTTGCGCCGCTTTTCTGCAAGAGAGGCCGGACAGATGCCAATGCGAGAGTCGTCTATTGCATCGAGCGTCTCGTCATCTAGATCGCTCGTTAGCGGATCGAGAAAGTCTTCAGAGCTCATTGAGTCTTCGCTATGTGTTGCAGTACGCTCACCCATAAACCACCTCCCGATGATTCAGAACTAAATGCGTAGGCCCTTTCACCTGTGTAGTTGGCCTCAATGGCCCCGGTTAACGCAACAATCTTTTTGGCCTTAAAGCGGCGTTATAAATAACTGAAAAAACTAGGACGGCCCGCCTTCATTACTTTGCTGACGGTTGGAGAAATCCTTTTCTCCTGTAGATGACCCAGCTTCCTGCCAGGCGGCGGGCCGCCATTTTAGGGGTGCAAATGCCATGCCAGCTTTACTTTGAGGGGAACTTTGGGGTTTTGAGCGGTGGCTATGTACTTTTGGACGCGTCCATAGGTTTAAAGGGTGTCCAATTAGCGAGAGAGGGCGTCCAATTTTATGATCAGCTGATCAACTAGCGCCTCGGGCGCTGTGTCATCGACGGCAACAGTCACCCTTGCCCAGCGTTCATAAAGTGGCACGCGCTCGCGATAAATATCGGCCAGAGTTTGCTCTTTGGATGAGGCGATTCCTCGATCTGGAGCCAGAGAGATGCGGTATTCGACGGTGTCGAGACGGGCGCTTAAAAATACCACGGTCGAAGTCTCAGCAAGCCGCGCCATCACCTTGGGGCTATAGACGACTGAGCCCCCAGTAGAGATCACGCTTGGATGAATCGGCATGCTGAGTAAGACCTGCTCTTCTAGCCGCCGCAGATATACGTGATCATGCCGGTCGATAATTTCCGCCAGTGTCGCCTGCTCTTGATTCTGAATGAGGATGTCAGTGTCGACAAAATCCGCGCCCAGGCGTTTGGCTAACAAAACACCCACGGTGCTTTTGCCACTGCCAGGAAAGCCAATCAGACTGATGATTTGCTCGCTGGACATGCTGTCTCCCTATCGTGTTGAAAAGTTGTTGGGTTTTGCACTCTAGCAGGCGCTAGAAGGAAAACATGGACCCTGGCACGGTAAATTTTATCATCCCCTTGACCTAGAGTCTTATCGGTAAGGTGGGCAGGGCTCGAGGGTTCCGTTGTGAATTTGAGTGTCTAGAATTGCTTGGCCACATTGTTTTTTTTACGAAGCAAAAGTTTTGCATTCATTGGGGTCTCAGAGCTTTTGGATCCTTGGTATTGCGCCATGGATTGAGCCCATGAGGCAGTGAACTGCCTTTTACTGCGGTCCAAAGGCGTTGCCCTGTTTGAAGTAGCAGGCCCCGAGCTTTTCCCAGTGGAGCTAACTGTTTCGAAGCGATCAGCCGCCAACTTAAAAACCCTAGCAAGAGGATTGTGGCGGCATAAAATAGCGCTTTAGCCGTTTCCATTTTGGATGCCGGCCTGGGAGGCAGTTCACCGCTAATTGAAATACTTAAGGGTTCAGTTGTCAGTATTTGCAGTTTTTGGCTTTCGGTATTCCACCAGTTCACGACGACCCCGGGAATCTCTGCGACCCCTGGAGCCCCCGCAATCCAGCTTATTCTGTCGCTTCGACTTGCTGTCAGACTACCCCGATTAGAGCGATTACGTAGCACCGGAGGTTCAGGATACATTTGCAATAGTGGTTCGCTTTGGCTTGTGGTTCGCGGCAGTAGCATCGCCATGACGTCGTCAGCCTTAATCGTAATGCGACGATTAATGGCAGCGCCCAAATAGGTATCTAGTGATCCGTCGATGGTCTGTATCAGTGTTACCGAAGGGCTGGCTACCCATTGTTTCAGGCCTACTAGGGCGGGCGGGATATCAGTGATTACAGTCAGAGCCTGCGTCTCCAGTGTACTAGCCACCGCTTCGCTGGGAGATTTAGAGACTGAGACACTTACCTTCAGGGGGGGGATGATTAAGGTGCCTGGCCGAGTGGCAAAGACGTCAATGAACCAACGCTGAACTGTCCAACTTTCACCATCGCGTCGCTCGGTGGCATTGGCTGCAAAATCTTGATTTTGCAGTAGCAGCAAACCGGGCACCTCAGGCAGTTTGATCCGTGTCCCGGCGGTAAACCAGCGCGGGGTAGCGACCGTCACCTCAAGTTTAATGCGCTGGCCGGGAACCGCACCCTCAGCCGGGATCAAGCGCGCACCGATCTCCACCAGTTGATCCTCTGCGAGAGTAAAGCTTGATAAGCTGAGCAAGAGCGCTGCCTGAATAATGATCGATCCAACACAACGGATAGGCCGCAGAGAACGACTTTGGAGCTGACCTCTAAAATTTGATGATTCCTTGAATGCTCGCTCCAAGTTCAAAATCATGGCTCGCTGACGCCTCGCTCCTGGAGCTGACTATTAAATTTGCTGCGCAGAAAATTGCCGGGATCGGGCTGGACGTTCTTCATCCAAAGGGCGGCGGTCTCCGGGCTGGCGAAAATATCCTCTGCACTGTATTGCGTCCGCTCTTCAACTTCGTTCACCTGTGTGTCGGCACCTTCACTAATTTGTGGCGCTTGATCATTGTCGAGGGTCTCGCTACCCACGCCTGCTTCCTCTGCTTGAGATTCACTAAGCCGATTGCTGGTTTCGATAATCATGTGCACGAATTCGCGATTGGCGTGAGCACCGGGAAATTCAGGATTGCGGTCAATTAGTAGGTCATAGCGGGTTCTCGCACCCACGTAGTCCCTACGGTGGGCTTTGGCATTGGCCTCGTTGAATAGCGCAAGATCGCTGTCTTGTCGGGTAAAAAGCGTCGCCGCTTGCTCAAAATCTTGATGGTAGTACCGGGCAGTTGCACGCCAAATCGGATGGCTAAAAATTTGCGCTGCCTTTTCGTAATAGCCAAATTGCAAAAGTACACGGCCATACTGCTCAGGGGTTAGCCACAGTGATAAAAACCCATCGAGGGCAGGCTCAAGGATGCCGCGACTTGAGGTCTCTGGCTGATTTTTTGTGGGTGGGGCAGTGATTTCCGCATCGGAAATGGTCTGGGCCAGTGGCAAGTTGGAAAATGTGATCAGGCAGGGCAGTAAAAGCCAGATCCAGAGCCGGGTCCAACCTCGTCGGAACCAAAGCAATGCTAAAGCCAGCATGGGAAAAACGAGCGGATAACCGTTGTCGCGCCACGGCAATGCCTCATCATCGACAATTCGATACGCGTCTGTCAGCGCTCCCGCAATGGCATCAACATCTCCAGGATCGATGGTTGCGTCATAATATTTACCGCCACAGCTGTCGGCTAAATTTATGAGTGCCGCACGCTCCAAGGGGACGGTACTTTGTGCCAACGAGGGGTCGCCAAACCCATACACGAGTAATTGATAATCACGGTCCCTACACCAGCTTCTTAGGAGCTGGGGACTCCCGGCGCCAAGGCCGTCAGTCACCAGTAAAACAGAGCTTCTGTAATAAGACTTCGCCAGTAATCTATCGATACCCGGCAGTGCATATTCGGGAAATTTTCCTGCCCTAGGGGCAATGCCCGGGGTCATCACTGCTAAGAAGCGTTCGGTAATCTCATGATCGCTGGTTAGTGGCAGTACGGTATGTGCACTTCCTGCATAGGCGATCACACCGACCCGCTTGTCGGGAACCCGCTTTAGAAGATCACGAACCTTTTGAATGCCACGAAGCAGCCGGCTAGGCGCGACATCCGTAGTAGCCATCGATTCAGAAACATCAAGAACAATCACCAGAGGCGCGGTATCTTCAGCTAACGGCGACGGTTGTTGCTGCCAGCTAGGGCCTGCCATTACCAGAGTGAGTAGCAACATCAGAACCACAAGCACCGAGTTTGGGTTGAATCGGGCAATAGGGGGCTTTTGAACGCGCAGATGCTCAAGCAATGCTGAGTCTATGATGCCAGAAAATTGATTGGGGTCGGCGTGAGCAGCCCGGAGAAAGCGCTCAAAAACCAACAAAGCGGGCCCCATTAATAGCCACTCGGGTCGCAAGAAATGAAAATGGGTCAATACATCCATTATTGCGATGCCTCGCCCTTAGGTAATGGCCAAAGGCGCGCCAGAGTCCGTAACAGCACATACAGCATTAACACTGCCCCAAGTGGCAGCCAGTGAATGTCGGTACGAGGCCTAAACTTAACGCTTTCAAAAATGTTGGGTTCAAGGGTGTCGAGCAGTTTAAAAACAGCGATAAGGTCTTCGCTGCTCAGTGCCTCAAAGGCTTGTCCCCCGGTAACTTCAGCCATTCGAGCTAGGGTATCGAGGTCAATAGCCTCTTCACCGCTCGCAGTGGGATCACCAACAGCAATGGGATAAATTCGGATATTTTCAGCGGCTGCAACCCGGGCAGCATCCACTGGCGGTACCAGGCTGCCGGTATCGTTACCGTCGGTCAGTAACAATAAAACTCGATGCTCGGTCTCCGCATCTTTGAATAGTTTGATCGCAAGCCCTACGGCATCACCTAGGGCTGTGCTGGGGCCGGCCATACGAATTCGAGTTTCATTGAGTAGCAGCAGCCAAGTTCTGTGGTCTTCTGTGAATGGAGATTGCAGGTAGGCGCTGCTGCCAAAAACGATGAGGCCCAGCCGATCCCCGGCACGCTCGTTGGCGAGCTGCCGCAACACAGTCTTAACCGCGGCTAAGCGGTCTGCAGGCTTTCCGTCCGCTTGGCTGAAATCTTCAGTTTCCATAGACCCCGACAGATCAACGGCGATCATCAAATCGCGCCCGGCTTTTTGCTGTTCAATGGGGTCACCAAGCCATTGCGGTTTTGCGGCTGCAATAACTAGGCTCAACCACATGAGTGCAATCAGCATCTTTTGCCCGCGCCTCCTCATGAGCAGCATTGCTCCCCGTTGCGGCCGCGACTCTGTTGCCTCCAGCAGCCGTGCAAAAAAAGGCACGCGAACCGCGTCTCTGCGCTCTCGATAAGCAGGTATGAACCGCATAACCAGCGGCAAGGGCAATAGAACAAAGGCCCAGGGGTACACCCAGTCCAGCTGCTCTAGCAATTGCGTAATGACAGCTTCAGCCGAACTCATGATCGTCCTCGTGCTGATCAATCCAAAGATGTGCCTCGCGAACTAAAGCATCGCGTCGCGCAGAGCTCACGTCAGATTGTGGGTCATAAAGGGCTGCCCCTAATATTTGTAAACTATCCCGAGAAAAAATGGTGGCGTTCGTTCGAGTTTGCAGCCAATGACACCAGGGGGCCCCCGTAAGGGCGGCCACTTCACGTCGAGAGGTGGCGGTCATAGCAGTGAGTTTTAGCACCTCATTAACCGCAACTGCACTCGCAGAAGGGCCTAGGTCCCGGAGTCTTTGCTGGGCTTCTCTACGATATCGATTGCGCAACCAGAACCTGAACAGACGCCAAGATCGGCGCAGTAACGCAATGGCCAATACTAGCCCCAAAATTTGCCAGCCCAGGGTTTGTGGCAGCCAGTCTATCGGTTCGGGTGAGATGATCTCATGGAGTTCACCGCGAAGGAGCGGGTTACCGAATAACGGGGGCAATGAAGGCAAGGTCTCTTCAAGCATAGTCGCTGCGACTCATTGTCGTGTTGCTGTTGCCGCGGGGTTCCCACCCAGCTGGCGCAGCAGTTGGCTTGCAATATCAGATTCAGTGGTCAGTGATATCAGAGGAATCTCATGGCGTTTAAAGGTCTCGCCCAGGCGATCGATATGCGCATCAAATTTGGCGCTAAAGCGTGCATCGGCCGCTTTCTTTTTACTCTCGACCTGAATTTGAAAGGCGCCATCACTAACGACTAATTGATCAGCGCTCGCTAAGCTCCGCTCAAGAGGATCAGTAACGAGAGCGGCTATCACGTCATTACTTTGCCGTATTGCTTTGACTGTAGATAGGCACTGATCGTCCCAGCCGTCGAAATCTGAAATAACAATGACCAAACTGTCGTGGGTCAGGTAGCGACTTAGTGTTTGAAGTGCTTCAGATAGGGCACTGGATCTCGATGGCTCGTTGCTGTCTGCCACTAATTGATTATTCATACTCACTAACTCGGCCAGCCAGCGCATTAATGCGCCAGGGGAGCGGCTAGGGCGATAAACCTTCGAGGTTGTATCGTTGAAGAGTAAAGCACCAATGCGATCGCCGACGCCAATCACACGCCATGCACTGAGTGCGGCAGTTTGGGCCGCCCCTACCGACTTCATTTGATGGCGACTACCGAAGAACATGGCGAGTCGCTGATCGACAACCACCCAAACCGGACGATCTCGCTCTTCTGTATAGACCCTGATAAAGGGGGTGCGGGTTCGATGGGTTACCCGCCAGTCCATGTTTCGTACGTCGTCACCGGGTCGGTAATGGCGCAGTTCATCGAAGTCTAGCCCTCTCCCCCGTAGACGAGAGCGCTTGCGCCCAGTGAGTACGGAGTTAACTGGTTGAGCTGGTCGATAGCTAAAACCCTGGGCTCGGTAACGAAGTCGCACCAAGTCTTTAAGCGCTACGTAGGCAGCGGCACTCATGAGTGGCTTAGCCTGCCGCTACGAGGTCGAGAATATCCGTTACGACCCGGTCTGTATCGATTCCGTCAGCAAGGGCATCGTAGCTTAAAATCAAGCGATGGCGCAGCACAGCGGGTGCCACAGTTCGCACGTCCTCAGGCAGCACATGCTCACGTTCTTGCAACCAGGCCTCTGCCCGCGCTGCCCGATGCAGGGCGATACTGGCTCGCGGACTGGATCCTACGGCGATCCAACTGGCGAGTTCGCTGGAAAGCCCCTCAGGTTGGCGCGTGGCCATCACTAAATCTATGAGGTAGCGTTCCACGGGCTCGCTTAGGGTCATTTTTTGAATGGCTTGCCTAGCCGCAAAAATAGCGTCTGTTCCAATAGCCGTCTGCTCAACCTGATGGCCCCCTTCCTCCTGTTGCAACATACGGACGATAGTGCGTTCTGCCGCGGCGTCGGGATAGTCGACTCTCACCTTGAACAGAAAACGATCCATTTGTGCCTCTGGCAAGGGATAGGTGCCTTCTTGCTCAATCGGGTTTTGAGTTGCCATAACAAGAAACAGCGGCGGGAGTGGGTAGCTTTTCCCTGCAACGGTAACCTGCCGCTCTTCCATGGCTTCCAGCAAAGCCGATTGCACCTTGGCGGGAGCTCGATTGATTTCATCGGCAAGTACTAACTCGTTAAAAATAGGGCCGGGTTCAAAGACCAATTCACTGCTGCCTTCATTGCTGTGATACGTCTCACTCCCGGTCACATCGGCCGGGAGAAGATCTGGGGTAAATTGAATTCTTCCAAGATTCACGCCCATCGCGTGCCCCAGTGTTTTGATTGAGCGAGTTTTAGCTGTTCCGGGTAACCCTTCGAGTAAAACATTGCCGTTGCAGAGCAAAGCTAATATCAAGCTATGCACTACAGCCTCTTGGCCAATAACAGCGGCATTGACTCGAGCGGTTAGGGCGGCAATATCGGCGCGTGTGCGGTCGGTCATAACTTCATTCCTGGTTACTGACTGCTGAGTCCTCAGCAAAGTTACGGTGAGAAAAACAACAATCGTTGAGGACCATTAAGCCTATCAGCTGCGAGGAGTTATCGTGAATCAATTATCCGGCATAAGTTTCAGTGGGCCCAGTCTCGATCAGCCTTGAATCGCTTGGATAGGTATTGCATTTGATCGGCAAGAACGCGGTCTTTCGCGAGGAAATGCCACTCGAAAGGATTGGGTCGAAAGGGTACTGCGAGCAATGGCATCCCCGCTTCTTCCGGTGTCTTGTTATCTTTTTGCCAATTGCAACGTTTGCAGGCGGCGACCACATTTTCCCATTTATTGGTACCTCCTCGGCTAGCGGGTAACACATGATCGCGAGTCAGCTGGTGTCTAGAGGCCCGGTTACCACAGTACAGGCAGCGGTGATCATCCCGTTTAAACAGGGTTCGATTGCACAGTGGTGGGATGAAGGCGTCGTAGATTTTACCTTCGGTCGCAATGATCGGCTGTAATACGAGGGTTGAGCGATGACCTGTGCGGCGTTGAATGCCTCCGTAGACAGGGGGTAAAGGGTCACCAATGCCGTAAATGACATCACCTCGGGCGTAGGCAGATATCGTTTCCTGAAGGGTCAACCAACCTCGAGGTTGGCCCGCTAGGTCTAGTCTGAGGATTGCTTGCATGGCTTTCTCTCTCAGGTTTTTGAAAACCTACTGAAAAAAAACCCCAGTTACAAATAAAGTTTTTCTGACTCGTGGTTTCGTACCATCATTTTTTGGCAGTTAAGGGCTATGAATCTGGGTCAGAAAACCAGGCAATTCAGAGCATCTGTGGGTGAGGCTTTATTCTGGCGCGCTACCCACCTGCCGCCCGGTGTCTTTAAACGTGGTCATCTCATGGCTTTAGACGGCCGCCCAACTTGCACTGACAAGTGTTGAATGGCCACTTAAAAGTCGTGCCTCAAAGTGCTCTCCTGCGGTGATGCTCTGACCTTTAAATTGAATCGCCTTCACATTGGGCTCCCGAGAGACTTTGCTGGCACTATAGGTGAGGATGGTGCTGTGCGTAATGGCAGCATCCTTGTTGTGTACGATGCACTGATCGTCGAAACAGCGCGTTTTTCACAGGTCTAGGAGGTTTTTATGGGTCTGCGTATTGGGCCAGGAGCGATGGTCGCTGCGGCATTTATTGGTCCAGGCACGATTACCACGGCAAGTGTTGCTGGAGCTACCACCGGCATTACTTTGATTTGGGCGATTGTTTTTTCAATCTTTGCCACCGTATTGCTTCAGGAACTTGCCGTGCGCAGTGCTTTAGCGGCTGATCGTGACCTAGCGGCACTCATTAGAGATTATGGCTCGGGCCATTGGTGGGGTGTGCCCGTGCTTTTATTAATTATTTTGGCTGTTGGCGTCGGAAACGCGGCTTACCAATCCGGTAATTTATCAGGGGCAGGGATCGGGTTAAGCGCTGCATTGGGGGCGGACTCGGCGACAGTGGTGTTACTTTGCGCGGCAGTCGCTGCAATCCTTATTGTTATTAACCGATACCGTTTGTTAGAGCGCATTCTGGTGGCGTTAGTGGCCATCATGGGTCTGCTGTTTAGTGGCTTAGCCGTATTGCTGGCACCCTTATTATGGGCGCAGCCCGAGATGCGCCTTTTACCTGACTTTTCCGGCGCTAACCTCACCTTGGTGCTGGCGCTCATTGGAACAACGGTTGTGCCGTACAATTTATTTCTCCACGCCACAGCGGCAAGAAATCGGTGGCAGGGCAGTTCAGTTGACGAGGCCCTTCAGGGTGCCCGCTGGGAGTCTTTGGTAGCGATCTTTTTTGGTGGTGCGACTACCGTTGCCATTGTCATCGTTGCCGCTGCATTGGTCCCCGGCACCGTCGAACAATCGCCCCTTAACGCCGTGATATCCGCTATTGAAGTCCAGCTGCCGGGGTGGGGCGCTCTCATTCTGGGAGCGGGTTTATTCGCAGCGGGCCTCACCTCAGCCATTGCCGCTCCCGTAGCGGCGGGCTGGACTATCTGCGGCGCTTTGGGCTGGTCGGTTAATCCGGACAGTTTGAGTTTTAAAGTTGTTGCGCTCACGGTCGTGCTGATTGGCAGTTTCTTTGCGGTTGTTACCGCACGGCCCGCTGCGCTCATCGTGACTGCGCAGGTGACTAATGCCTTGCTTCTACCACTGATTGCATTGGTTTTGATGATGGTCGCGAACAGCGCCCTGCTACCGAGCCGTTATCGCAACCGACGTGCGCTCAATATCATGGCCATTCTGGTTTTGGTTACCATGACACTGTTGGCCACGGGCAAGTTGATAAAAATACTCGGGTAGCCTAGGGGCAGTGAATACCTGAGCAAGGGCTTAACGTGACTGGCGAAATTTTCGGGTCAACGTGTTGGGCAGCGGTGGCGCAGTAGTGATATTGGTCGGACTCAGGGGCGATACTGCCCCGACGTTATGAACTGGCCAAAGGTTTCACACCAGACCACGGCCGTCGTGTACTGAGCGTCATTGACCGCCGAGGCGTTATTCAGCACAAAGCGGTCAAAGTTTTTTATCGCGCCAATTTCGACGGATTCTTGTTTAATCGCTAAAAATGCGGCTTCTGTTTCAACAAATTCAGGGGTTAAATAAAGTCGATAGTCGGGTCCTGGGGCTAGCTTTCCTTCAAAAATAATCGTGTCGGCATACAGTCGAAGTTCACCCTCACCCCAATGCAAAGCGTCGCTATCTTTGCGCTGTCGTTCGAACGCTGTAGTAAACAACACGGTGGCGAGTGTGGATTCGACCGCCGCAATATCAGGCGCTGTGGGTTGCACTAAAATAGGCAGTAGGTAAATGCCCAGTGCAAAGCCCAGCAGCGCCGTACCGCTATGGCTGGTGAACAGAAGAAGTTGGGTCACAGGCTTTATCATATTTGTGGGTTCTATTATCGAGGTGGTCTCGAGGGTGACATTAGTGGGTGAGTTCACTGAAAGTTATTGGAGCAACGGGCTCCCAAAATTGTGATGACAAGCGCCGGTTAAAAAAAACAGGGGTTGTCGTAGCGCGCTTTTATCGATTGTTGGCTTGAGACCCCGCCCCTGAGAGGGCTAGCGGTGGTCATTTAGCTAGTGCATCATGGCGAGCCAAAAGCCTCATAATAAACCAAGGAAGGTATTACATGCTCCGTATTCTTAGTCTATGTTTATTGCTCGTGTCATCTGCGCTTACCGCGGCTGAGAAGCCTAATATTTTGGTGATTTGGGGTGACGATATCGGTTTTTGGAACCTATCAACCAATAATATGGGCATGATGGGCTACCCCACCCCCAACATCGATCGCATTGCCAACGAGGGGGCTAAATTTACTGATTACTACGGTCAGCAGAGCTGCACCGCGGGTCGCTCGGCCTTCATCATTGGGCAATCACCCATTCGTACCGGCCTGACTAAGGTGGGCTCACCCGGGGCAGAGCAAGGCATTAGTGAAAAAGATGTCACTCTTGCGGGCCTGTTAAAAGCTGAGGGCTATGTTACGGGGCAATACGGTAAAAACCACCTGGGCGATCGCGACGAATTTCTACCGACCCAACATGGGTTTGATGAATTTTTTGGCAACCTGTATCACCTCAATGCCGAAGAAGAACCCGAGGATGTTGATTACCCCACCGACCCTGCCTTTATTGCGCGCTTTGGGCCTCGAGGCGTCATCCGGTCCTTCGCGGATGGACGAGTTGAGGATAGTGGTCCGCTAACTAAAAAGCGTATGGAGACGATCGACCGAGAATTTGTTGCTTCAGCTCAAGATTTTATGCGTCGTGCGGTGGCGGATGAGAAGCCCTTTTTTGTTTGGGTAAACACCACGCGCATGCACTTCTGGACGCACACCGCCGATGATGAGTTGGGCCTGTCAGGGCAGGGCTTCTACAATGATGCGATGGTCGCTCATGACCGTATGGTTGGTGGATTACTCGACCACCTGGATGAGCTAGGGGTTTCAGACAACACGATTGTTCTATATTCAACCGATAATGGACCGCATTTTAATACGTGGCCCGATGCCGGCATTACACCGTTTCGCAGCGAAAAAAATACCAACTGGGAGGGTGGGTTTCGTGTCCCCGCCATGGTCCGCTGGCCCGGCAAAATTCCAGAGGGCACCATTTTAAATGACATCATGTCGCATACCGATTGGACGCCCACGTTTTTGGCTGCGGCGGGCCGGCCAACGATTACAGAGGAATTAAAAGCGGGGACGGTGGTCAACGGTAAGCCCTATAAAAACCATCTTGATGGCTATAATTTTTTGCCGTATCTCACGGGGCAGACCGACAGCGGGCCGCGAGACACGTTTCTCTATTGGAGCGACGATGGTTTGCTAACGGCGATGCGAATTGGCGATTGGAAGGTAGTCTTTGCAGAGCAGCGTGCTCAGGAGTTTGATGTTTGGCGTGAACAGTTTGATATGTTGCGCATTCCTAAACTATTCCATTTGCGTCGTGACCCGTTTGAACGCGCCGATCAAAACTCGAATACCTACAATGATTGGTGGGTTAAGAAAATTCCACGGATCTATATGGCTAGGGCCGAGCTAGAAAAGTTCATAGGCACTCTCATGGCTTTTCCACCCCGGCAACGGCCTGCGAGTTTTACCATCGATCAAATGATGGAGCCGTTTTACCGGTTTGAGGGCAATGACCACTAAGGCCACTGGCTTCGCTGCGCAAGCTTAAAAGTAGCTTGGAACTGGGGGTGCACCGTACCGCGTGTTAGCTTGAGGCGGCAGAGACTCAGCACGCCATCTTAGCCCGCCAAGCAGAAACGCGAGACAAACCACTCGAGGTGACTTTTTATAACGCACGGGTATGTCTTCAGATATTGCCCATAAGGCACATGTCCTATCGACTGAGAGTGTTTTAAATGGAGACACACCCCC